>NZ_JADPJQ010000035.1:202159-345132 GCF_023073515.1 Bradyrhizobium sp. 17
AACTGCGGGATACACCATGAGACTGCCGCGCGAGATCGGACCTATCCACTTCGTCGGGATCGGCGGGATAGGCATGAGCGGAATCGCCGAGGTGCTGCTCAATCTCGGCTATTCCGTGCAGGGTTCGGACGCCTCCGACAATTACAATCTCGACCGCCTGCGCAAGAACGGTGCGAGGGTCTCGGTCGGCCACAAGGCGGAGAACGTCGACGGGGCCGAGGTCGTCGTGGTTTCTACCGCGATCAAGCGCGACAATCCGGAACTGACGGCGGCGCGCGAACGGCGCATCCCCGTGGTGCGCCGCGCCGAGATGCTGGCCGAGCTCATGCGGCTGAAGAGCTGCGTCGCCATCGCCGGCACCCACGGCAAGACCACCACGACCACGATGGTCGCGACGCTGCTCGACGCCGGCGGCCTCGATCCCACCGTGATCAACGGCGGCATCATCAATGCCTACGGCTCCAATGCGCGTCTCGGTGCGGGTGACTGGATGGTGGTCGAAGCGGACGAGAGCGACGGCACGTTCCTGAAGCTGCCGACCGAGGTCGCGATCGTCACCAATGTCGATCCCGAGCATCTCGATCACTTCAAGACCTTCGAGGCGGTGCAGGACGCCTTCCGCCATTTCGTCGAGAACCTGCCGTTCTATGGCTTCGCCGTGATGTGCATCGATCATCCCGTGGTGCAAACCCTTGTCGGCAAGATCGAGGATCGACGCATCATCACCTATGGTGAGAATCCGCAGGCCGATGTGCGCTTCGTCGACCTGACCCCGGCGGGCGGCGGATCGAAGTTCAAGGTTGCCTTCCGCGATCGCAAGACGGGCGCCGTGCACGAGATCTCCGATCTCATGCTGCCGATGCCGGGGCGCCACAATGCCTCCAACGCGACCGCCGCGATTGCGGTCGCGCGCGAGCTCGGCGTGTCGGACGAGGCGATCCGCAAGGCGATCGCCGGCTTCGGCGGCGTCAAGCGCCGCTTCACCAAGACCGGCGAGTGGAACGGCGTCACCGTCATCGACGACTACGGCCATCATCCGGTCGAGATCGCGGCGGTGCTGAAGGCGGCGCGGGAATCCACCAACGGTAAGATCGTCGCGGTGGTGCAGCCGCATCGCTACACCCGCCTGCAGTCGCTGTTCGAGGAATTCTGCACCTGCTTCAACGATGCGGATGCGGTGATCGTCGCCGAGGTCTATGCTGCGGGCGAGACGCCGATCGAAGGCATCGATCGCGACCATTTCGCCGCGGGCCTGCGCGCCCACGGCCACCGCGAGGTGATCCCGCTGCCCGCGGCGTCCGATCTCGCTGGCATCGTCAAGGGCGTGGCGAAGTCCGGCGATCTCGTCGTGTGTCTGGGCGCCGGCAACATCACGCAATGGGCGTATGCCTTGCCCGGCGAATTGAAGGCGCTGGGGTAGCGCAGTGAGCTTCCCCGACATCACACCCGACCTCAAAGCCGTGATGCCCGATCTTCGCGGCCGGCTGCTGGCGAACCAGTCGCTCGCCGAGCTCACCTGGTTTCGCGTCGGAGGTCCCGCGCAGGTGCTGTTCACGCCGACGGATGAGGACGATCTCTCTTATTTCCTCGCGCATCTCGCAAGCGACATTCCCGTCTATGTCGTCGGCGTCGGCTCCAACCTGATCGTGCGCGACGGCGGCATGGCGGGCGTGGTGATCCGGCTTGCGCCGCGCGCCTTTGGCGAGGCGAGCGCGAGCGGCGATGTCGTCACCGCGGGCGCAGCCGCGCTCGACAAGCGCGTGGCGGAAGTCGCCGCGTCGGCCAATATCGGCGGGCTCGAATTTTACTTCGGCATTCCCGGCACGATCGGCGGCGCGCTGCGCATGAATGCGGGCGCCAATGGCGGCGAGACCAAGGACGTGTTGATCGAGGCGCGTGGCGTCGGGCGCGACGGCACGAAGCACATCTTCTCCAATGCCGACATGAAGTTTGTCTACCGCAACAGCGGCGTCGATGCCTCCATCATCTTCACCTCCGCGCGGTTCTGCGGCGAGCTCAGGGATGCCGAGGCGATCCGCGCGCGCATGGCGGAAGTGCAAACCCATCGCGAGACCGCGCAGCCGATCCGCGAAAAGACCGGCGGCTCGACCTTCAAGAATCCGCCCGGCCATTCCGCCTGGAAGCTGGTCGATGCCGCCGGCTGCCGCGGTTTGCGCGTCGGCGGTGCAGAAGTCTCCGAGATGCACTGCAATTTCCTGATCAACACGGGCAATGCCACCGCGCACGATATCGAGACGCTGGGCGAGACCGTACGTGAACGGGTGAAGGCAAATTCCGGAATTGAGCTACACTGGGAAATCAAGCGGATCGGAATTCCCGGCTAATTTGGACAAGCGACGAGAGAACATGCGCATCACCATCCTCTTCGGCGGCTCCAACCGCGAACGTCTGGTTTCCGTCGCCTCAGCCCAGGCGCTGCATCAGGCGCTGCCCGAGGCCGATCTCTGGTGGTGGGACGTCGAGGACAAGGTGCATGTCGTGCAGTCCAAACAGCTGCTCGAACATGCCCGCCCGTTCGAGGACGAGTTCAAGCCGGGCACGTCGGGCATTCCGTTGGAGCAGGCGCTCGACCAGGCGAGGGCGGAGGACCGCGTGCTGGTGCTCGGCCTGCATGGCGGGCGTGCCGAGAACGGCGAATTGCAGGTGATGTGCGAAGCGCGCGGCGTGCCGTTCACCGGATCGGGCTCGGCCTCCTCGCATCTCGCGTTCGACAAGATCGCGGCCAAGCATTTCGCCGCGCTCGGCGGCGTGACGCCGCCGGCCAACATTGCGCTGGACCAGATCGACGAGGCCTTCGCCGAATACGGCCGGCTGATCGCAAAGCCCGCCAGGGATGGCTCGAGCTACGGCCTGATCTTCGTCAACGCCAAGCAGGATCTCGTCGCCGTTCGCAATGCGGCCAAGCACGAAGAGTACGTGATCGAGCCCTACATCTCCGGCGTCGAGGCGACCTGCGGCGTGCTGGAGCGGCCGGACGGCTCGATCATCTCGCTGCCGCCGATCGAGATCATTCCGGGCGAGGGCAGTTTCGACTACGCGGCGAAATATCTTTTGAAGTCGACCCAAGAGATCTGTCCCGGCCGTTTCGCACCCGAAATCACCGCCGCGCTGAAGCACCAGGCGATGCTGGCGCACCGGGCGATGTCGTGTACCGGCTATTCCCGTTCGGACTTCATCGTCTCGGACAAGGGGCTGGTCTATCTCGAAACCAACACGCTGCCCGGCCTGACCAAGTCCTCGCTCTACCCCAAGGCGCTGAAGGCCGAGAGCATCGAGTTCGTCGACTTCCTGCGCGGCCTGATCGAGCTCGCTGTGGCCGGTGTGCGAAAATAATTAGGACTGGTTAACGGCCGAACTGGCGAAACGGCCGGTTTTGGAACCCAAAACCGGTAAAATGCCGGATATTGCGGCATAAATGCCTCACAGGCCTGGGCAAAAAGCTCACGTCGTTAACGAACTTTACCTTTTGTTTACCAGGACGTCCGAAGGTTAACGCTGGCGGCGCATATGACGCTTTGGCTGCCGGCGCGTGGACCGTTGCGGGTGTTGTCACCCCCAGCGAACGCTCTGAAGGGGAGAGGTTTTCTTCTGCTGAAGACCAGCACCCGGCCCGGCAAGTCCGAGACGTCATGTTCGCCAGGACCCGCGCGATGTCGCGGGCAAACTGTTGACGAGCTCGTGCAATGGATGGAGCAGGAAGCCTCACTCGGTCGCTTTTCAGATCGCTGAGGCCCCAAGCTGACCTGAAGGCGGCCGCTATCGGAGCGGTCGTGCTTCTGCGCGAGTGGGTGCAGGACAAGCGTCAGGAAAGAGTTCTCGGCGCCCGTGCTGCCGCCAAGGAAAAGACCAGGGCCAAAGCCATCGTCGAGCGCGAGCCGCCGCCGCGGTTGGTCGCGCTGGTCGAGCGCTATCTGCCGCGCCGGGTCGGGATCAGCATGACGGTGCTGCTCCTGATCGGAAGCTGCGGCTTCGGTATCGTCAAGGGCGGCCATCTCCAGGATTTCATCACGGCGGTCAACGACACCCGCAACGCGCTGGCCAATTCCGCCGGCTTCCGCATCACCTCCGTCGTGATCAACGGTCGCAAGCAGCTCAGCCAGGACGAGATCCTCGCGATCGGCGGCGTCAGCGGCCGATCCTCGCTGCTGTTTCTCGACGCCGACGCCGTGCGCGACAAGCTCAAGGCCAATCCCTGGATCGCGGATGCGACCGTGCTGAAGCTCTATCCGGGCCAGCTCATGATCGAGCTCACCGAGCGCAAGGCGTTCGCGCTGTGGCAGGAGGCCGGCCGGCTCTCCGTCATCGCCGATGACGGCGCCGTGCTCGAACCCTACGTCTCGCGCCGCTTCCTGTCGCTGCCGCTCGTGGTCGGCAAGGGCGCCGAGACGCAGGCCCGCGATTTCCTCGCTTTGCTGGCGCGCTATCCGCAGGTCAATTCCATTACCAAGGCCGCGATCTTCGTCGGTGAGCGGCGCTGGAACCTGAGGCTCAAGGACGGCCTCGACATCCGCCTGCCCGAACAGGACGTCGGCAACGCGCTTGCGATGCTGTCCAGGCTCGACAAGGAGGACAGGCTGTTCTCCCGCGACATCGTCGCCGTCGACCTGCGCCTGCCCGATCGGCTCGTCGTGCAGCTGTCCGAGGACGCCGCCAAGGCGCGCGACGATTTGTTCAAGGACAAGAAGAAGAAAAAGGCCGGGGACGCTGCATGACCGGTCTTGATCGCACCCAGACACCGAAGACACGCCCGATGCCGCACAAGCGCGGCGGCCTCGTCGCCTGCCTCGACATCGGCACCAGCAAGATCGCCTGCATGATCGCGCGGCTGAAGCCGTCGGCGCCGAGCGAAGCCCTGCGCGACCGGACCCATGCGGTGGAGCTGATCGGCTACAGCCAGATTCAGTCGCGCGGCATGAAGGCCGGCGCCGTGATCGATCTCGGCGAATGCGAGCAGGCGGTGCGACAGGCCGTCGGGCTTGCAGAGAAAATGGCCAAGGTGCGGGTCGAGTCCGTGCTGCTGTCGGTCTCCGGCGGCCGGCTCTCCGGTCAGCTGGTCGAAGCTGCGGCCGACATCCGCGGCGGCGCCGTGACACCGGCCGATGTCAGCCGCGTCACCTCCACCGGCATGCGCCACGCCACCGGCGAAGGCCGCACCGTGCTGCACGCGCTGCCGGTCGGCTACACGCTTGACGGCGTCAAAGGTATCCGCGACCCCCGCGGCATGGTTGCGCATCAGTTCGGCATCGACATGAATGTCGTCACCTGCGACGCCACGGTGGCGCGGAACCTGATGCTGGCGGTCGAACGCTGCCACATCAACGTCGAAGCAATGGCGGCAAGCCCCTATGTGGCAGGCCTGTCGGTGCTGACCGACGACGAGGCCGATCTCGGCGCCGCCGTGGTCGAAATGGGCGCGGGCACCACCACGATCGCGGTCTTTTCCGGCGGCCACTTCGTGCATGCCGCGGGTTTTGCGGTCGGCGGGCAACACATCACGATGGATCTGGCGCGCGGACTCTCCGCGACCATTGCCGATGCCGAGCGAATCAAGACGTTATACGGGACCGTCATCACCGGCGGATCGGACTCGCGTGAGCTGATGTCTGTACCGACAGCCGGTGACGAGCAGGATCTGCCGCAGATCGTCTCCCGCGCTACCATCGCCAACATCGTCAAGCATCGTGCCGAGGAAGTCTTCGAAATGGTTCGGGACAAGCTGAAGGACTCGCCCTTCGCCTCGGAGCCGAACGGCCGCGTCGTGCTCTCGGGCGGGGCCTCGCAGCTCACGGGTCTCGTTGAGCTCGGAACGCAGATTCTCGGCCGGCCCGTGCGGGTCGGACGTCCGCTCGGTTTCGGCCGGCTGCCCAACGAGGCGAAGAACGCCGCCTTCGCGGTGCCGGCCGGACTGCTCGTCTACCCGCAATATGTTCACCACGAACATGTCGAACCGCGGCATACGCGGCAGCAGGTCAGGACGGGGACCGGCGGGTATTTCGGAAAGGTCGGACGATGGCTACGCGAGGGCTTCTGATGACTCCTTCCCGCAATATTCGATTTTCACCAACTCCCGCGGCCGCCGGCCGGGGCGAACCCACGCGCGCGTGATCGAGAGGCAAACATGACCATCAGCATCAATGTTCCTGATATTCACGAACTGAAGCCCCGCATCACCGTGTTCGGCGTCGGCGGCGCCGGTGGTAACGCCGTCAACAACATGATCACGGCGGGCCTCCAGGGCGTCGACTTCGTGGTCGCCAACACCGACGCGCAGGCGCTGACGATGTCGAAGGCGCAGCGCATCGTGCAGATGGGCACGGCGGCCACGCAAGGGTTGGGCGCAGGTTCGCAGCCGGTGGTCGGCGCGGCCGCGGCCGAAGAAGTCATGGACGAACTCCGTGACCATCTCTCGGGCGCCAACATGGTGTTCGTCACCGCCGGCATGGGCGGCGGCACCGGCACCGGCGCAGCTCCCGTGATCGCCAAGATCGCGCGCGAGATGGGCATCCTCACCGTCGGCGTCGTGACCAAGCCCTTCCACTTCGAGGGCGGCCGCCGCATGCGCACCGCGGAAGCGGGCATCAATGAGCTGCACAAGGTCGTTGATACGCTGCTGATCATCCCGAACCAGAACCTGTTCCGGGTCGCGAACGAGAAGACCACCTTCGCCGACGCCTTCGCGATGGCCGACCAGGTGCTCTATTCGGGCGTTGCCTGCATCACCGACCTGATGGTCAAGGAAGGCCTGATCAATCTCGACTTCGCCGACGTCCGCGCCGTCATGCGCGAGATGGGCAAGGCGATGATGGGCACGGGCGAAGCCTCCGGCGACAAGCGCGCGCTGACCGCCGCCGAAGCCGCGATCGCCAACCCGCTGATCGACGATAGCTCGATGAAGGGCGCCAAGGGCCTCCTGATCTCCATCACCGGCGGCAAGGATCTCACCCTGTTCGAGGTCGACGAAGCTGCGACCCGCATCCGCGAGGAAGTCGACCAGGACGCCAACATCATCGTCGGCGCCACCTTCGACGAGGCCCTCGATGGCCTGATCCGCGTCTCGGTCGTCGCCACCGGCATCGAACAGGCCGCGATCGCGCGCAACAGCCAGGCCACCAGCGCTCCCGTGGCGAATCCTGCTCCGCAGGCGCAGCAGGCTCCCGCCGCTCCCGCCGCGGCTGCCGAGAGCCGTCTTGCCGATCTGACCGCGCGGCTGCGCGCTGACAATCAGCGCATGGCCGAGCGCGCCCAGAAGTTCGAAGGACAGACCCCGGCCACAGGAACGGGCCAATTTGCCGCCGCTCCCACGGCTCCGCGTCCGAACGTCGAGCGCGCTGCGCTTGCCGCCATCGCCGCCGCCGTTGCGGACGTTCCGCAGGCTCCCGCGCCGATGCAGACCTATGGCGACGTTACCGTGCGCCCGATCGCGCAGAAGCCCACGCTGTTCCCCGAGCCCGAGCAGGCGCCGATGGCCATGCAAGAGCCGATGACGCCGGAAACCTTCATCCCTCCGCAGGCCGAGCGTGCACCGGTCCGCACACCGCGGATGCCGCGGATCGAGGAACTTCCGATGCCCGCCCAGGCCGAGCTTCGCCAGGCCCGCGGCGAGGTCGAGGAGGAGACCCCGCAAAAGACCCGGCTGTCGCTGCTGCAGCGCCTCGCCAATGTCGGCCTCGGCCGTCGTGACGAGGAGACCGAGGCGCCGATCGCGGCCCGCACCGCCGGTCCCGCGATGCCGCCACTGCCCGATCGCCGCCCCCAGAAGACCGTGGCGCAGCAAATCGCTTCTACCGAGCCGGTGTCTGAGTATGCCCGTCGTCCCGCGCCGCAGGGCCTGGACATGCACGGCCGTCCCGCGCCTGTTGCCCCGGCGCCACAGGGAGATGACCATCTTGATATCCCGGCCTTCCTGCGGCGGCAGGCGACCTGAGGATTGTTACAATAAGGCAGACGAAAAAAGGTCCCGGGGGGAAGCTTGCCGGGACCTTTTCTTTTGCCCCGTGCATATCCGGATTGCGTGGCCAAGCAACTGATTTTAAATCATTAATTACGTATTCGATGGTTCAGTAAAACTACCGAAAACGGTCCCGAACTCCGGTCCAATTTGGTTAAGCCTTGGCGCGAATACGGCGGGTTTGGGGTAACAATCGGTAAAAAAGCGTGAGTTGGCGCTGTTTGGGGCAGTGACTATGGTTTGCCGTGACTTGGGGATACGGATTCGGAACAGCGGTCTAGGCCGCAGTCGGGTTCAGTATAAGTCGCGATGGTCGTAGTGGGGCGGTTCCTGATGAAATTTAGCCGGCAAACAACGCTTCGTGCGCAAGCCAGTGTGGCAGGCGTCGGCGTTCATTCCGGTCTTCCTGTCACGCTCGCGCTTGGACCCGCGCCTGTCGACGCGGGATTTGTTTTTATCCGCACCGGGCTCGAGGGAAGCGACCGCGAAGTTCAGGCCACCGCCGAGCAGGTGATCGCGACGGATTTCGCCACCGTCCTCGGTGATCGCAACGGTCCGCTGGTTTCCACCGCCGAGCATGTCCTTGCTGCGCTGCGGGGAATGGGCGTCGACAACGCCATCATCGAGATCGATGGGCCGGAAGTGCCGATCATGGACGGCAGCGCGGCAGCCTTCGTTGCGGCGATCGACCAGGCCGGCATCGTGACCCAGCCGGCGCAGCGCCGCTTCATCCAGGTTTTGAAGCCGATCTCGGTCAAGATCGGCGACTCCTTCGGTGAGATCAGGCCCTATGCCGACGGGTTCCGCGCCGAGGTCGAGATCGACTTCACCAATCCTGTCATCGGCCAGCAGAGCTATGCCTTCGACCTCAACCCGGAGCGTTTCCGCCGCGAAGTCGGCCGGGCCCGGACTTTCGGTCTGATGTGCGACGTCGCGCGGCTCTGGAGCGCCGGCTACGCGCTCGGTGCCTCATTCGACAACACCGTCGTGTTCGACGAGGAGCGGCTGCTCAACACCGAGGGCCTGCGCTACGCCGACGAATGCGCCCGCCACAAGGTGCTGGACGTGATCGGCGACCTCGCGCTGGCGGGTCTGCCGCTGCTCGGCGCCTACCGCTCGGTACGTGGCGGCCACAAGCTCAACCACGCCGTTCTGACCGCGCTGCTCGCCGACCGCACCGCTTGGCGGGTGGTCGAGGGCGAGGCAGCCCGCCGCACCACGCGTCCGGTGGCCGAAACCGGTCGCGGCATCGTCGGTGGCCGGATCGCCGCGGTCTACGGGCCGGACGTTTCCTGAAGAGAGACGTTTCCTGCAGCGGACGTTTCCTAGACGAGAGACGCGTCCTGAAGAGACCCGTCGCCGCGGGCGTTTGGCGGCGGCTTTCCCCGGGAAACTCCTGGTAACGATGATCGGCTAGGATTGCGGCGCCTCGCCTTAATCCGGGCGGAATGCCTGCCTATCCGGTTGGTTGAAGATCGTTTTTCGGTTACACCGGCGTGGTCGCACGGCAGGCACCACGGCTATATTTCGCGCCCAGGACGGGGTTCATGGGCTGGCGGACACCGCACCACAGGGCGTCAGGGCAATACTCATGTCGGCACAGCGTATGACGCGCGGATATCTTCAAGTCCCGTCTCGAGAAGTCTCGTCTCGAGCCCGTGGGCTGCTTCAGGTTGTCGCCCTCTTCGTGCTCGCGCTGCCGCTGGCCGGCTGCGGCACCGGCGCGCTTTGGGACAAGTTCACCGCCAAGGACGACACCTTCGTCGAGGAGCCCGCCGACAAGATCTACAATGAGGGCCTGTACCTCATGAACGAGAAGAAGGACATGAAGGCGGCGAACAAGAAGTTCGAAGAGGTCGACCGCCAGCATCCTTATTCCGACTGGGCCCGCAAATCATTGCTGATGTCGGCCTACGCGTCCTACCAGGGCGGGGATTATGACAATTGTATCGGCGCGGCCACCCGCTACGTCACGCTGCATCCCGGCAGCCCGGATGCGGCCTACGCGCAATATCTGATCGCCGCCTCGCATTACGACCAGATTCCGGACATCAGCCGCGACCAGACCCGCACCGAGAAGGCGATCGCCTCGCTGGAAGAGGTGGTGCGCAAATATCCGACCTCCGAATATGCGACCTCGGCCAAGGCCAAGATCGAAGGTGCGCGCGACCAGCTCGCCGGCAAGGAAATGAACGTCGGCCGCTATTACGCGCAGAAGCGCGACTACACGGCGGCGATCAACCGGTACAAGGCCGTGGTGACGCAGTACCAGACCACCCGCCATGTCGAGGAGGCGCTGTACCGCCTGACCGAGGCCTATATGGCGATCGGCATCGTTGGCGAGGCCCAGACGGCCGCCGCCGTGCTCGGGCACAATTTTCCTGATAGTCGCTGGTACAAGGACGCCTATAATCTTGTAAAATCAGGCGGTCTCGAACCGAGCGAGAATCAGGGGTCCTGGATTAGCAAGACCTTCAAGAAAATGGGTCTCGGCTAGGAAATAGAATTCCATGCTGGCGCGTCTGTCGATCCGTGACATCGTCCTGATCGAACGGCTCGATATCGAATTCGCACCGGGCCTCGCGGTTTTGACCGGCGAGACCGGTGCGGGCAAATCCATCCTGCTCGATGCCTTTGCGTTGGCGCTCGGCGGCCGCGGCGATGCCGGCCTCGTGCGGCATGGGGCGGAGCAGGGGCAGGTCACTGCCGTATTCGATATCCCAAAAAACCATCCCGCGGCCAAAATCCTCGCGGAGAACGGGCTGGACGATACCGGCGAGATGATTCTCCGCCGGGTCCAGCTCGCCGACGGCCGCACCCGCGCCTTCATCAACGACCAGGCGATCAGCGTGCAGACGCTGAAGGCGGTCGGGGCTGCCCTGGTCGAGATCCACGGCCAGCACGACGAGCGCGCGCTGGTCGATGCCGCCACCCACCGCCGCCTGCTCGACGCCTTCGCCGGTCTCGAAAAGGACGTCTCGGCGGTCGAGGCGCTCTGGGACGCACGCCGCACCGCCAACACCGCGCTGGAGGAGCATCGCGCCGGCATGGAGCGCGCCGCGCGCGAAGCCGATTACCTCCGCCACGCCTCCGACGAATTGAAGCAGCTCGCGCCCAAGGACGGCGAGGAGACCTCGCTGGCCTCCCGTCGGACCACGATGATGCAGGGCGAGAAGATCGCCTCCGACCTGCGCGAGGCGCAGGAGGCGGTCGGCGGCCACCATTCGCCGGTCGCCTCGCTGTCGGCCGCCGTGCGGCGGCTGGAGCGTCGCGGCGTCAACTCGCCGGCGCTGGTCGAACCCGCGGTGAGGGCGATCGACATCGCCATCAACGCGCTGGAGGAAGCCGACCAGCATCTTCAGGCGGCGCTTGCCGCAACCGATTTTGATCCCTCGGAGCTCGAACGCATCGAGGAGCGCCTGTTCGCGTTGCGCGCCGCCTCGCGCAAATATTCGACGCCGGTCGACGGGCTCGCCGCGCTGGCCGCAAGATACGCCGCCGATGTCGTTCTGATCGATGCCGGCGCCTCACGGCTGAAGAAGCTGGAGCAGGCCGCGATCGAGGCCGATGCGCGCTATGCGGCGGCTGCGAAGAAGCTGTCGATGGCGCGGCAGAAATCGGCGGAGAAGCTCAACAAGGCCGTCAATGCCGAGCTCGCGCCGCTCAAGCTCGAGCGCGCAAAGTTCATGACCCAGGTCGAGACCGACGAGGCAGCTCCGGGCCCGCAAGGGTTCGACCGCGTCGAGTTCTGGGTGCAGACCAACCCGGGCACCAAGCCGGGGCCGCTGATGAAGGTCGCCTCCGGCGGCGAGCTGTCGCGTTTCCTGCTGGCGCTGAAGGTCGTGCTGTCCGACCGCGGTTCGGCGCCGACCTTGGTCTTCGACGAGATCGACACCGGTGTCGGCGGCGCGGTCGCGGACGCCATCGGCGGACGGCTGGCGCGGCTCGCCGGCAAGGTCCAGGTGATGGCCGTCACCCACGCCCCGCAGGTCGCCGCCCGTGCCGACCAGCATTTGCTGATCTCAAAGGACGCACTGGACAAGGGCAAGCGCGTTGCGACCCGCGTCAATGCGCTTGCCGCCGACCACCGCCGCGAGGAGATCGCGCGGATGCTCGCCGGTGCCGAGATCACCGCCGAGGCGAGGGCTGCCGCGGACCGTCTGCTCAAGGCGGCGACGGCTTGATTTCGTGTCCCGGACGCGCGCAACCGCAGGGCCCTAAACGTTGAGTCCGGGGTACGAAACTGTAACCGCCTTTACCCTCCTGCCCGCTCCATCGTATCCAAGCACCATGGCCAGAGCAGCAAAATCGAAACCAACACCGCTTCGCGAAGTCGCCGACCTCACCAAGGCGCAGGCCAAGGTCGAGCACATGCGGCTCGCGCTCGAGATCGAGGGGCATAACGAACGCTACTACCAGGAGGACGCGCCCACCGTCACCGACGCCGAGTATGACGCGCTACGCCAGCGCTTCAACGCGATCGAGAAGCGCTTTCCGGAATTCGTCAGCGCGGACTCTCCGTCGCAGAAAGTCGGTGCTGCACCATCAGGCCGCTTCAAGAAGGTGCGGCATGCCGTCCCCATGTTGTCGCTCGACAACGCCTTTGCGGAAGAGGATCTGCGCGACTTCGTCGGCCGCATCGTGCGCTTCCTGAAGCTCGACGACGACAAGATCGATTTTTCCGCCGAGCCGAAGATCGACGGCCTCTCGATGTCGCTGCGCTACGAGGGCGGTGAACTCGTCACCGCGGCGACTCGCGGCGACGGCGCGGTCGGCGAGGACGTCACCGCCAACATCCGCACGCTCGAAGACGTGCCGAAGAGGCTGAAGGGCCGCAACGTCCCCGACATCTGCGAGGTGCGCGGCGAGGTCTACATGACCAAGAAGGCGTTTCTGGCGCTCAACGAGCGGCAGAAGGCGGAAGGCAGCACCATCTTCGCCAATCCACGCAACTCGGCCGCGGGCTCGCTCCGGCAGAAGGATCCGACCATCACCGCCTCGCGCCCCCTCGGCTTCTTCGCCTATGCCTGGGGCGAGATGAGCGCGATGCCAGAGGGCACGCAGAGCGGCATGATCGGCTGGTTCGAGCGCTGCGGCTTCAGGACTAACCCGCTGACCAAGCTCTGTCACTCCGTCGAGGAACTGCTGGCGTTTCATCGTGCGATCGAGGAACAGCGCGCAAAACTCGACTACGACATCGACGGCGTCGTCTACAAGGTTGACCGCATCGATTGGCAGGAACGGCTCGGCTTCGTCTCGCGCACGCCGCGCTGGGGCATCGCGCACAAATTCCCGGCCGAGCGCGCCACGACGGTGCTGCGCGACATCGAGATCCAGGTCGGCCGCACCGGCTCGTTCACGCCGGTGGGCAAGCTCGAACCGGTCGGCGTCGGCGGCGTGATCGTGCAGAACGTCACGCTGCACAACGAGGACTACATCAAGGGCATCGGCAACAAGGGCGAAGTGCTGCGCGAGGGCCGCGACATCAGGATCGGCGACACCGTCGTGATCCAGCGCGCCGGCGACGTCATCCCGCAGGTGGTCGACGTCGTCCTCGACAAGCGGCCGAAGGCTGCCAGGGAATTCCAGTTTCCGAAGAAGTGCCCGTGCCCGTTGCACACCGATGTCACGCGCGAGGAGACGGCGGCGGGCGAAGAGGGCTCACGCGCTCGCTGCACCGGCGAGTTCGCCTGCCCCTATCAGAAGATCGAGCATCTGAAGCTGTTCGTGTCGCGGCGCGCCTTCGACATCGACGGTCTTGGCGAGAAGCAGCTCCAGTACTTCTTCGACGAAGGTTTTGTGAAGGAGCCAGCCGACATCTTCACGCTGGAAAAGCGCAACGCAAAGCTCAAGCTGGAGGACATCGAGGGTTACGGCGCAACCTCGGTGCGCAATCTGTTCGGCGCGATCGAGAGCCGTCGCAAGATCGCGCTGGAGCGTTTTATCTACGCGCTCGGCATGCGCCATATCGGCGAGACCACGGCGCTGGCGCTGGCCCGCGGCTACGGCTCCTGGGACGCCTTCCACGATGCCAGCCTGAAGGTCGCCAAGGGCGACGAGGAGGCGATGGCCGAGATGGACGCGCTCGACCAGATCGGCGAGACCGTGATCAAGAGCATCGCCGATTATTTCGGCGAGAGCCACAATCGCGGCATCGTCGAGCGGCTCACCAGGGAGGTCGAGATCATCGACGCGGAGAAGCCGAAGAGCAACTCCGCCGTCGCCGGCAAGACCGTGGTGTTCACGGGCTCGCTGGAGAAGATGACGCGCGACGAGGCCAAGGCCACCGCTGAGCGGTTAGGCGCAAAAGTGTCCGGCTCGGTGTCCAAGAAAACCGATCTCGTCGTCGCAGGCCCCGGCGCAGGTTCGAAGCTCGCGGAGGCCAACAAGCATGGCGTCAAGGTGCTGACCGAGGACGAGTGGCTGCAGCTGATCGGGGAGTGACTCTTCCCTTCTCCCCTTGTGGGAGAAGGTGGCGCGTAGCGCCGGATGAGGGGTTCTATTCTCGAGTTCAAGCTTTGAGAGGGGACCCGCGCGGAGAGAGACCCCTCATCCGGCGCGCTACGCGCGCCACCTTCTCCCACAAGGGGAGAAGGAAGAAGGCCTCACCGCGCCCGATCACATCATCCCGCTCTCTTCCTCTTCCGCCTGCTCGATCAGCGTCTCGCTCATCATGACCTCGCGGCGGGGGACGACGAAGATCATCGTGCAGGCGCAGAGCAGGGAGATCGCCAGTACCGCGGCGGTGAGCGGCAGCGTGGTCGCGGAATGGCCGCCGAGATAGGCGCCGAATTGCGACATCAGCGCGCCGATGCCTTGCTGGAGAAAGCCCATCGCACCTGATGCGGTGCCGGCGGCCTCGGGACGGATGCTGATCGCGCCGGCGGCCGAGTTCGCCATCACGAAGGCATTGCCGACCATCACGATCATCTGCGTGCCGAACAGCCAGGCGGGCGCCTCGTTCCAGCCGGTGAAGCTCCAGAGCAGGTTCAACAGGCTGCCGCAAAGCTGAAGCGCGAGGCCGAACCAGATCAACTTCTCCAGCGAGTGCCTGGGCGCGAAGCGCACGCAGAGCAGATTGCCGACGAGATAGGCAAAACCCGTCGTCGCGAACCACGCGCCGTATTCGGCGCTGGTCCTGCCCATCTGCGTCACCACGATATAGGGGCCGCCGCCGGCGAAGGTGAAGATGATCTGCGAGGCCAGCACCTGGCACATCACGTAGCCGACGAAGGCGCGGTTGCGGATCAGGATGCCGACATCGCCGCGAAAGCCGCTGCCGGCGGCGCGATCTCGGCGCGTCTCGGGCAGCGCGAATGCGATGCCGACGGCGACAATGATCGCGGCGACGGTGATGGCGTAGAAGATCGCGCGCCAGCCGAACGCTGTCTCGATCAGGCCGCCGCTGAGCGGAGAGACCATCTGCCCGATCATCAGCGCCGCGACCACGAGGCTGATCATCGAGGCGACGCGGTCGCGCTCGTAGATGTCGCGGATGATGGCGCGGCTCACCACCATGCCCGCGGCGCCGCCCAACGCCTGGAAAAAGCGCGCGGCGATCAGCTGCGGCAGGGTTTCCGCGAAGATGCAGGCGGCGCTGGCGACCACCATCAGCGCCAGTCCTCCGAGCAGCACCGGTCGCCGCCCGAAACGGTCCGACAGCGGGCCCATGATGAGTTGCGACAGCGCGATGCCGACCATGTACAGCGACACCGTCATCTGCGCGACCGAGATGTCGCTGCCAAAGGTCGTCGCCAGCACCGGCAGCGCCGGAACCAGCATGTAAAGCGAGATCGGCGCGATGCCGGTCATGACGACGAGCAGCAGCAACACCACGCGCGAGGTCGCGAGGTTCTTCGCCGTGTCCGGCGGCTTGCTGATCATGCCGTGCATGCGTGTCCGTCTCGTAGAAATTCGAATCGGACTGTAGCGCGCTCGCGCAAGACGCATATCGGCGTTTCGGAATGCGGCTATACGGATTCCGGGACGGTTATGATGAGGGCGCCATAGCGCCGCTTGGGCGCGTTGCTCGCGTCAAAAAGTCGGTGTCATCGCCGGCTTGACCGGGCGATCCAGTACGCCGCGGCTTCTTCGCATGCGTTTCCTGTCTCTGGAATGCTGGATTCCCCGCCTGCCGCCTTCGCTAAAGCTTCGGCGCCCCTAGACCTCACCCCGGCGAAGCCTTGGCGTAGCCGGGTCGCGGGGCATGACAGCTGTGGTGGAGAAGCAGCCTTGCGCAAAGCGCGTGGAGCCATGCGGCTTTGCGACGACGCGCTTACGCCTTCAACTCCGCCGTGGCCTGGTCCAGCCAGGCCTTGGTCGTCTCGTCCAGCGCCGGCCGCACCTCGGCCCTGACGCGCGCGTGGTAGGCGTTGAGCCAGTCGAGCTCGTCCTTGCTGAGCATGCCGACATCGATCAGCCGGCGGTCGATCGGCGCCAGGGTCAGCGTCTCGAACGCGTTCATCGATTTTTCCGCGCCCTTGATATCGGCTTCGACCACCAGTTCGAGGTTCTCGATGCGGATGCCGAAACCGTCTGTCTTGTAGTAGCCGGGCTCGTTGGACAGGATCATGCCGCGCTTCAGCGGCGTAGTGCCGAGCTTCGAGATTCGCGCCGGCCCCTCATGCACGCTCAGATAGCTGCCGACGCCGTGGCCGGTGCCATGCTCGAAATCGACGCCGGCGGCCCAGAGATATTGCCGTGCGAGTGTGTCGAGCTGCGCGCCGGTGGCGCCGTCGGGAAAGATCGCCCGCGCAATCGCGATGTGGCCGCGCAGCACACGCGTGAAGCGGTCGCGCATCTCGTCGGTCGGCTCGCCCACGGCCATGGTGCGGGTGACGTCGGTGGTGCCGTCTTCGTATTGTGCACCTGAATCGATCAGCAGCAGATCGCCGGGGACGATCCGCCGGTTGCTCTTGCGGGTGACGCGGTAGTGCACGATCGCGCCATTCGGGCCGGTGCCCGATATGGTCGGGAACGACACATCTTTGAGCGCGCCGGTGTCGCGGCGGAATGTCTCCAGCGCCTCGACCGCGTCGATCTCGGTGAGCTTGCCGCTTGCCGCCTCGCGGTCGATAAAGGCGAGGAAGCGTGCCAGCGCCACGGCGTCGCGCCGGTGCGCCGATTGCGTGCCCTTGATCTCGGTCGTGTTCTTGACCGCCTTGAGCAGCGCGATCGGATCGCTGCCGCGCACCGGCTTGCCGCCGGCGCCCGTGATCAGCCGGCTGAGGGCGTCGGCCGCGGTCGCATTGTCGAGCGCGATCGATCCGCCGCTCTTGGCGAGCGCCATCAGCGTCGGCGCCATCGCATCGGGCTCGCGCACGTCGGCGGACTGCTCGAGATGGTCGCGGGTCAGATTTGAGAGCTTGCGGTGATCGATGAAGATGGTGGGACGGCCGTCCTTCGGCACCAGCGCATAGGACAGCGGCAGCGGCGTATGCGCGACGTCGGCGCCGCGGATGTTGAAGGTCCAGGCCACGGCATGGCTGTCGGACAGCACCAACGCATCGACGCCGAGCTTGCCGATCTCGCTCCTGATCTGCGTCAGCTTCTCGGCTTCAGTCACGCCGGCATGTTGCATTCCGTGCACCGTGACCGGCGCAATCGGCGGCTGTGGCCGGTCTTGCCAGATCGCATCGACCGGATTGCTGTCGACGGCGACCAGTTCGGCACCGGCCTTGGTGCAGGCGGCGGCCAAACGCTCGGCTGCTGCAAAAGTGTGCAGCCACGGATCAAATCCTAGGCGGTCGCCGGCCTTCAGGTGTGCCGACATCCAGCTTTCCGGCGGGGGATCGATCAGAGATTCCACGGCCCAGGCCCTTGAATCGACCTGCTTGGCCGCCTGGATCGTGTAGCGGCCGTCGACGAAGACCGCGGCCTCGTGCGTCAGCACCACCGCCAGTCCCGCCGAGCCCGTAAAACCGGTCAGCCAGGCGAGACGTTCTTCGGACGGCGGCACGTACTCATTCTGCTGCTGATCGGCGCGTGGAATCACGAAACCGGTCAGCTTGCGGCGGGCGAGTTCTTCACGGAGCGCGGCCAGCCGGGCTGTCAATGCGACGCCGGCCTCGGGCTCCTCGAATGTCTGGAAATGCGCTTCGAACATGGTGGATCACTTTAGGATCATGCGGATCAGTCCGCAATGTAGACGCATTTGAGGTCGCATCTGGCATGGACTGTGCTTGAACAAGTTCCATTCGAATTGAGTGGAGTACAGGATGCGGCAGTTGCGCTTCGTCCAGATGACAGGGAAATTCGAGCAAGTTGTTCATCTCAACGACGAGGGGACACTCGATGCCAGCGTTCACGTTTGAAAAGATTACGCCGCCGGTGCGCCGCGCCCCGGCTGCGGCAACACCGAAGAAACCGCGCGGCCTGATCAGCCAGATGATCGACCGTTTCGCCGAACGCCGCGCGAGGCGCGCCTCGCAGGCCGAGCGCGCGATGCGCCGGGACGAAGAGACGGCAAAGTAGCGGCATCTACGGCAGCAGCCGTACTCACCCCATCTTCCGCAGCAACAGGCTGCTCCATCCCTGGATTCGCATGTGCTTCAGAGGCACGAGGCCGCGCGCGCGGTAGGCGGCGATCACGGCGGGGACCTGGGGCGTCAACAGGCCGGAGAGGATGACGCGCCCGCCAGGGGCGAGGTGGCGCGTCATCGGGCCCGCCAATTGCCGTAACGGATTGGCAAGGATGTTGGCCAGCACCAGGTCGAACGGGCCGCGTCTGCCGAAATCAGCCGCCGCGAAGCCGATGGCGCGGATCACTCGCACATGGTGACCGACCTCGTTCAACACGGCGTTCTCGGCTGCCACCTTGACCGAGGCCGGGTCGATGTCGGAGGCCAGCACCGCGCGATGCAGCGCTTTCGCCGCCGCTATCCCGAGCACGCCGGTCCCGGTACCGAGGTCGAGCACGCGGTCCGGCCGGGTGCGTTTCAGGACATGGTCAAGCAGGAGTAAACAGCCGCGTGTGGTGCCGTGATGGCCAGTGCCGAAGGCGAGAGCCGCCTCGATCTCGATGGCGAGCTTGTTCGGGGCCACGCGGTCGCGGTCATGGCTGCCGTGGACGACGAAGCGCCCGGCCGGCACCGGGACGAGATCTTCCAGGCTCGACTTGACCCAGTCCCTGGCTTCGACGGTGTCGAAGGCCAGCGTGTCCGCGATCTCATTTCCTGCTGATGTTGCAACGAGTTCGCGCAGCCACGCCCGGTCCGGCGCGTGGGCGAAATGCAGCGCGACGTCCCACTGTCCGTTCGGCTGCTCGAAGGCGGCGACCGCCGCATCATCCTCGAAGAACATTTCGGTGAGGACGTCGACAATGCGCCTTGCGGCGATCTCGCTGCCGATCGAAAAATTGGCGCGATGGGTGGGGGCAGGCTGCATCTCAGGGTTCCGTCCGGTTCAATTTTTGGAACTTTTGTTCCCGATTTTTCTAATAACTTGCATTTATGAGGTTAACCCGACCGCAGGTTGTGCCACGTAGATTTGCGGGTGTTGGGCAACCCACACAGCTTGAAATGGAAAAGGAGGCGAGACTTGAAGCGCATGATTTTGAAATTCTGGACCGACGATTCAGGTGCAACCGCAATCGAGTACGGCCTGATCGCAGCCGGCATCGCGCTGGCGATCATCACCGTCGTGAACGGACTGGGCACCACCATGAACGACAAGTTCACTTCGATTAGCAGCTCCTTAAAGTAATTTCCGCCTCCCATTCCCGGCGGGGCAATTCTCCATACGACTGCTTTCGAGCCGCGCCCGCCGGGGGAATTGCCCCCTGGCGGGCGAAGTCGTTTTGGGGAGAGGTTTTCACAGAATGCCCACAGGCTACCCGCTGGTTTGTCCGGACTTTGTCCACGGATTATCCCGCCGCTCATTCCCGGATTTTCCACCGATTTGTAGCAGGCTTTGAAGGGGCATAACCCACCGCCCTTTCACAGCTTTGCCAACAGTCTGTCCACAGCCCATCCACAGGCTTATCCACGGCTTCCGAACAACGACCGGTGATCCCTCAGGATTGCCTGGGCGGCGTTGTGGCCAGGCGCGCCGGTGACGCCGCCGCCGGGGTGGGCGCCGGAGCCGCAATGATAGAGGCCCTTCACGGGCCCGCGATAATCGGCGTGGCCCAGCATCGGCCGCGCCGAAAACAGCTGGTTCAGCGTCAGCGCGCCGTGGAAGATGTCGCCGCCGAGCAGGCCGAACTGCCGTTCGAGGTCGAGCGGTGACAGGATCTGGCGGCCGAGCACGCTTGTCGCAAAACCCGGCGCGTATTTGTCCACCGTCGCGATCATGAGGTCGGCAACCTCGTCGCGATGGTCGTCCCACGACTTCCCATCGGGAAGCTCCGGCGCGACGTGCTGGCAGAACAGGCTTGCGACGTGGTGTCCTGCGGGCGCGAGCGTGTCGTCGAGCGTCGAGGGGATCAGCATTTCCACGACCGGCTCCCGGCTCCAGCCGTGCGCGCGGGCATCGAAAAAGGCGCGGTCCATGTAGCCGAGATCAGGGGCCAGGATAATGCCGGAGGTGAGATGATCGCCGTCGCCCGGCAGCGCCGTGAAGGAGGGCAGGCGGTCCAGCGCCACGTTCATGCGGAAGGTGCCGGAGCCGTTCTTCCAGTGCCGGATGCGGGCGAGGAAGTCTTGGGGAAGCGCATCGGCGGCGACCAGCCGCGTGTAGAGCAGTTTCGGATTGACGTTGGCTGCGACATATTTCGCGCGGATGGTCGTACCGTTCTCCAGCGCCACGCCGACCGCGCGATCGCGCTCGACGATGACCTCGCGCACGCCTGCATCGGTGTCGATCACAACGCCGCGGTCGCGTGCGGCGCGCGCCATGGCCTGCGTGATCGCACCCATGCCGCCGATGGCGTGACCCCAGACGCCCTTCTTGCCGTTCACCTCGCCGAAGGCGTGATGCAGCATCACATAGGCCGAGCCCGCGGCGTAGGGGCTGGCATAATTGCCGACGATGGCATCGAAGCCGAACAGCGCCTTGACCAGATCATGCTCGAAACGTTCGTCCAGCATCTCGCCGGCCGAGCGGGTGAAGAGATCGAGCAGGCTGCGGCTCTGCTCCAGCGACAGCCCGCGCAGGATGTTGGCGCTCTGGAATGCGTTCACGGCTTCGCGGATCGAGGCCGTGCCGAAACCATCGAGCAGGTTTGGCGGCGCGCGCAGCACGAATTGCCGAAGCACGTCGGCGATATCTTCCAGTTCGCGCGAAAACCCGTCGAGTGCATTTGCGTCATGCGGGCTCAGCCGGGCGACGGACGCCTGCGTCCGCCCCTCGCCGGTGAGAAGATAGCTGCCGTCGGGGGCGGGCAGAAAATTCTGCGCGCGCCGTTCGACGATGCGCAGGCCCTGTTCGGCCAGCTTCAAGTCACGGATCACCAGCGGATTGAGCAGGCTCACGGTGTAGGCCGCGACCGAATTGCGGAAGCCGGGATGAAATTCCTCCGTGACCGCGGCCCCGCCGACCACCTTGCGGCGCTCGACCACGCGCACGCGCAAGCCGGCCATCGCGAGATAGGCCGCGCAGGTGAGGCCGTTATGGCCAGCGCCGATGATGATGACGTCGGTTTCGATCATGAAGGGGTCAGCTGTTCCACGCCCATTCCGGGATGGTCTGAACGACCGGGCTCGGGACATCTGTATATCAAGCATTCCCCGCTGCAACATCACGAGACCCTTTATTGCCCGTTCAGGCGCCTTGTGCTCCATTGCGCGCGCCCGGCGCCCGCCGGGGCTGGAGCTTCCATGGATTCGATCGTGCAACCCGCCGCCACGGAGCAGCCGTCCTCGTCACGCAACCGGCTGCTGCTGACGGTCTACACCGCCGCGATCTTCGTCAGCGCGCTGTTGCTGTTCTCGGTGCAGCCGCTGTTCACGAAAATGGTCCTGCCGCGGCTCGGCGGCTCGCCGGCGGTGTGGTCGGTGGCGATGGTGTTCTTCCAGTCGCTGCTGCTGGCGGGCTACGCCTATGCGCATTTGTTGATGCAGGTGAGGAACCGCATCGTTCCGGTGGTGGTGCATCTCCTGCTGCTGATCACGGCGTTCGTCACGTTGCCGCTCGGCATCGCCTCGGCCTATGGCGATCCGCCCGCTTCGGGCTACGCGATCTGGCTGCTCGGTCTGTTCGTGATCTCGATCGGGCTGCCGTTCTTCGCGCTTGCCGCCAACAATCCGTTGCTGCAGGCCTGGTTCGTCCGCACCGGGCATCCTGCCGGACACGATCCCTATTTCCTCTATGCGTCCTCCAACATCGGCAGCTTCCTCGCCCTGCTGTCCTATCCGTTCCTGCTGGAGCCGATGTTCACGCTGCACACGCAGAACCGGCTCTGGACCGGCGGTTACGGCATTCTGATCGTCCTGATCGCCGCCTGCGGCGTGCTGCTGTTGCGCTCGCCGAAACTGGCCATGGTCGATGCGCGAACCGAGGATTTGAATGCGCCGGCGCCCGGTCTCATGACGCGGCTGCGCTGGATATTCCTCGCCGGAGTGCCGTCCGGCCTGCTCATCGCCGTCACCGCGCACATCTCGACCGATGTTGCGGCAGCGCCGCTGCTGTGGGTGCTGCCGCTGTCGCTGTATCTCCTGACCTGGGTGGTGGTGTTCCAGTCGCGGCCGTTACTGCCGCACAAATGGATGCTGATGCTCCAGCCGGTCGCGATCGCGGGCGTCGTCTTCCTGCTGGCGTTCGGCGGCGAACAGAACCTGCTGCTGACGCTCGGCGGTCATCAATTGTGCTTCTTCGTCATCGCGATGGCCTGCCACGGCGAATTGGCGCGAACCCGGCCGGCCGCCAAATATCTCACCGGATTCTATGTCGCGCTATCGTTCGGCGGCATGGTCGGCGGCCTGTTCGCAGGGCTCCTTGCGCCGTTCACATTCTCCTGGATCGCCGAATATCCGATCCTGGTTGCGCTTGCCGCGCTGTGCCGGCCGCCCGCGAACGAGCGGCTGGCGGGCATCGTCAAATGGTACTGGCTGGCGCTTGCCGCGCTCGCCGTCGTGCTCGTTGTGCCGTCCACCACGACGGGCGGGCTATCGACCTGGTTCGAGGATCACCGGGTCTGGATGGCCGGCGGCGTCGGCGTGCTCGCCGCGCTGCTGGCGCTGGCGGTCAACGCCGGCCGCTGGAAGATATTCGCCACCGTCGCGCTCGCGCTGGCGTTGATCCGGGTTTATCCGGCGGACGAAGGCCGCGTCACCACGGTGCGCAGCTTCTTCGGCGTGCACAAGATCGTGGTGACGCCCGGCGGCTATTTCCACGTGCTGATGCACGGCACCACGATTCACGGCGCCGAGCGCTTCCTCAACAATGACGGCACGCCGGTCACCGGCCGGCCGGAGCCGATCACCTACTATCACAAGGACGGCGGCATCGGTCAGGCCGTGACCGCGATGCGCGAGCGCAAGGGCGCGCCGCTGAAGGTCGCGGCGATCGGCGTCGGATCGGGCACGCTCGCCTGCGCCGCCGAGCCCGGCGAGAGCTGGACATTCTTCGAGATCGATCAGTCCATGGTCGACGCGGCAAGCGATCCGAAGAATTTCCGCTACATCTCGAGCTGCATGCCGGGCCTGAAGCCGGTGATCGGCGATGCCCGCCTCACCTTCGCGAAGGAGCCGGACGGTGCCTATGATCTCATCATCGTCGATGCCTATTCGTCGGATGCGATCCCGATCCATCTTGCGACCGAAGAGGCGATGAAGATCTACAAGGACAAGCTCGCTCCGCACGGCGCCGTGGTGATGCACGTCTCCAACCGCCACCTCGATCTCGAGACGGTCGTGGTCGGTATCGCCGATGCCAACGATCTCAAGAGCTGGGTCTACAACGAGGATTCCGGGCGCGATGGTGACTACATCTTCTCGACCGACGTCGTCATCTCCGCCCGCGAGGATGCCGACGTCGGCAGGCTCGCATCGTCGAAAACATGGGAGCAGACCGAAGCCGACGACCGGGTGCGGGTCTGGACCGACGATTACTCCAACATTTTGGGCGCGCTGTACCGGCGCTTGCGGGACGGGGAGTAGGGCCCGCTTCTACGGCTCCACCGGCGTCCCCGCGGGCAACGCGATTGCCTTCTCGCCAGCGACCTGCCGCAACAAATCGGGCCTGTCGGAGATGATCCCGTCGACGCCGATCTCGATCATGCGCGCCATGTCTTCGGGTTTGTTGACCGTCCAGACCACGACATGCAGCCCGAGCGCATGGGCCTCGGCGATCAGTGCCGCGGTCACATCGCCGAAATAGGGTGACCAGACCGCGCCGCCCGCCGCCTTGATGGTCCGCGGCAGCGACCCGCCGTGATCGGCCGGGCTGAAGCCCGCCGTCCAATTGGTCGCCTTGTCCAGCGCCACCGTCTGGCCCGAGCCGCGCTGGAGCGTCAGGTACACCGTCGGCATCTTTGGTGCCCGCTGCTGGACGAGCAGCAGGGTCCGCCAGTCGAACGACTGGATCATGACGCGGTCGGAGAATTTCTCGGCTTCGATCACGCCGAGCAGTTTGGTGACGAAAGATTGCGGATCGAGCGTCTCGTCCGGATGGTTCGGATCGATCTTGGTCTCGATGTTGAAGCGCACGCGCGTATTGCCGGATTTGCGCACCAGCGCGAACAGCTCGCTCAAGGTCGGAATACGGGTCCCGGGCATGGCGCGCTGGTCGGGGAATTGCTTCGCGTAAGGGCTGTCTGGCCGGATCTGGCCGACGTCATAGGTCCTGACGTCGGCGAGCCGCAGTTTCACGAAGGGCGTGCCGGGAGGCGTGACGTAGGCGCCGCTCGCATCCCGCGTGATATCAGGATTGAGCCCGCGCTCATGCGAGACGACGACTTCGCCGTCGGCGGTGATGCCGACATCGAGCTCCAGCGTGTCCACGCCGATCGACAGCGCGTTGGCGAAGGCCGGAAGCGTGTTTTCCGGCAGCAGTGCCCGCCCGCCGCGATGGGCCTCGAGGTCGAAAGCCGAATCAAATGCCGAATCGAATCCCATGGCCGGTCCCGCAATGAGAAGTGACAGTACGGTCAAGATCGTCGCAGCACGTGACGGCATGGTGGCTCATGGGGCAAGGGGAAAGGGGCGATATTTCAACGCGTTTGGCGCGTCCGTCCTATTGTATAGGCTTTCCTGGCTGTTGAAACCTTGGGCGGTGGCTTGGGTTGCGCCCGCCGCGGGGGTATGTACTCATAGTCGGTGCCCTGGAATCCCGCCCGTGCAGCAGCAACGCGATCATCGAATTATCCGCAGCCGGCATTTTCGCCGGATGCAGCGCCGGCATTTCATGATCTTCGACGTTTTGCCCTTCGTCGGCACGCTGCTGGCGCTGGTCCTTCTGTTCTACCGCCCGATCGGCGCGATGGAGCTTGGCCTGTCCGTCGGCTTCTGGCTGGTCACCGGCCTCGGCCTTACCGTCGGCTATCACCGGCTCTTCACCCACCGCGCCTTCGCGACCTCCACGGCGATGAGTGCGATCCTGGTCGTGATGGGATCGATGGCCGGCCGCGGCCCCATGCTGTCCTGGGCGGCAATGCACCGCCGGCACCACGAATTGTCCGATCACGACGGCGATCTGCATTCGCCGCGGCTGCACGGCGAGGGCGCATTCGGCCGCCTGCGCGGCTTCCTGCACGCGCATTTGACCTGGATGATCGCGCACGATTATCCCAATGTTGCGCACTATGTCCCGGACCTGATGGCGGATCGCAGGCTGGTTGCCGTCAACAGCTACTATTACAGTTGGGTCGGTCTCGGCCTGGTGCTGCCGGCCGCGATCGGCGGCCTCGCCACCATGAGCCCGTGGGGCGCACTGACCGGCTTGCTCTGGGGCGGCGTGGTGCGCATGTTCGTGGTCGAGCAGACCATGTCGGCCATCAACTCCGTCATGCACAGCTTTGGCGCGCAGCCGTTCGTCACCCGCGACGACAACAGCCGCAATCTCGGCGTGGTGGCCTGGCTTGCCTGGGGCGAGGGCTGGCACAACAACCACCACGCCTTTCCCTATTCCGCGGCCTTCGGCTTGCGCTGGTTCGAGTTCGATCCGGGCTTTGTCTTCATCCGGGCGCTGGAAGCGCTGGGACTGGCCTGGGACGTCAAGGTGCCGAGCGAGGAGAAGATTGCGCGACGCATGCTGCGGCAGCCGGGTGACGCTGCGCCCGACCTCGAAACGGGCTGAGCATCATCCGCCGGCTCACGCCGGCGATGGCGCGGCTGTGAACCGATGCTGTTCAACGACTATCCCTTTCTCCTGGTCTTCCTGCCCGCGGCGCTGCTGATCTATCGCTTGGCCGATCCCTATCCGGGCTTGCGTATCGGCGTGCAGGTCGCGCTGTCGCTCGCCTTCTATGCCTGGGGCAGCCCGTCCTTCATCCTGCTCCTGATCGGCTCGATCGCGATCAACTGGCTCGCCTCGGTTGCCTATGGGCGCGTGAAATGGCCGGCGCTGCTGACGCTGGTGATCGGGCTCGATCTCGCGGTGCTGGCCCTGTTCAAATACGCCAACTTCGTTCTCGCTAATCTGGGTCTCGTGCTCGGTACGACGCTGCCGGTGCTCGACGTCGGGCTGCCGCTCGGCATCTCCTTCTTCACCTTCCATCACATCATGTATCTGGTCGACCTGAAGCGCGGCAGGGCGCCGCTCTATGCGTTCGACCGCTATGCGCTCTACATCGCCTTCTTCCCGCAGGCGATCGCCGGCCCCCTGGCGCGCTGGTCGGAGGTGATGCATCAGTTCGGCAGGCAGGTCTACGTTCCGGGCTGGCAGCGTCAGTTCTGCATCGCCACCTGCTTCATCGCGATCGGCCTGTTCGAGAAAATCGTGATCGCCGACGGCCTCGCGCATCTGCTCGATCCCATCTACGCGCAGGCCGCGAACGGGCCGCTCGCGGGCGGTGACGCCTGGCTCGCCTTCTGCTTCTCCTTCCAGATCCTGTTCGATTTCTCCGGCTATTCCGACGTCGCGATCGGCCTCGGCCTGCTGTTCGGCGTGCAGCTGCCGTACAATTTCGATGCGCCGCTGCGCTCGACCAACATCCAGGATTTCTGGCAGCGCTGGCACATCACCCTGATGCTGTTCCTGCGCGATTACGTGTTTTATCCGCTGGTCAATCTGCGCCTGCTGCCGCGGCGCTGGCTGCCGGTGCAGTTTTTCGGCGCGATGATGATCACGATGGCGCTGTGTGGCCTCTGGCACGGCGCGAGCTGGACCTTCGTGCTGTGGGGCGTGCTGCACGGGCTTGCGCTGGTCGCCTGCACGCTGTGGCGTCGCTATGGCCCGGAGTTCCCGTCATGGCTCGGCTGGGCGCTTACCGTGCTGTTCGTGCTCGCGACCGGCGTGATCTTTCGTGCAGGATCGGTGGAGGCGGCCTGGCATGTCTTCGCCGGACTGGCTTCGCGGCTCCCGCTCGAGCGCGGAAAGCATTTGTGGCCGCTAATCGCAGCGCCGCTGTTCGCCTTCCTGCTGCCGGCGAGCCAGGACATCGTGGCGGTGCTCACGCGCCGTCCCAATCCGTGGCTCGCGGGTCTGCTCGGTCTTGGGCTATTCGCATTGCTGCTTCACATGGGTGGTCGGGATCTCCATGAGTTCGTCTACTTCAAGTTCTGAGACCGATCCCGGCTGGGGCCGGAGCTTGCTGGCGTGTCTGGGCACGCTGATCGGGGCTGCGCTGCTGGTGCTCGCACTGATGGTGGCGGTCGATCCCTATGACAGCGGCAAGCTCGGCCTGCTTGGCATCGACGGCGTCGATAATCGTCTGACCAAAATCACGGCCGCGAGCCGCGCGCGGGATCCGGATTTCAATGCCGCGATCCTGGGTAATTCGACGGCGCAGATGATCGAGCCGGCGGAATTGTCGCGCGCAACCGGCCTGCGATTCGTGCAGCTCTACATGACCGGTGCGTTCCCCCGCCAGGAACTCGCGGTGCTGGACTTCTTCCTGCGGAATCACCGGGAGGTCGGCGCACTGGTGATCGTGACTGACCCTGGCTGGTGCACGCATGCACGGGCGAAGGAGGAGGGCGGCGTCCCATTCCCCGACTGGCTCTATGACAGAACCGTCGTCACTTACGCTGCACGCCTGATCTCCTGGCAGGCCATCGAGCACGCCTTTCAACGCATCAGCATCGGCCTTGGCCGGCGACCAAGGATGAACCCCGACGGCTTTGTCAGCTACGAGGACATCTGGCCGCCGGGCCAATTCAAAGAAGTCGGCTGGCCCAGGGATCCGGCGCCGGCCTCGTCTGCCGAGATGCGGGCGACATTTCCCGAGATCGCTGCGCTGGCAGATATCGTCAGGGCATTGCCGGCCGATGTGCCCGTCGTCATCATCGTGCCGCCGACCTTGGCGACCACCGTGCCGAAGCCCGGTACGGAAGCCGCCTTGGAGCGCAGCGCCTGCGATGCCGCGCTGAAGAAAGTGGTCGCGGGCCGACCGCGCAGCAATTTCATCAGCTATCGCGTCGACAACGATCTCACGCGCGACCGCGCCAATTTTGCCGACTTCATCCATTATCGCCCAATTCTCGCGCGCAAGATCGAGCAGGGGATCGATGCGAGCCTGCGCGATGGGGAGAGCGCGAAGATCGATTTCTGAATCGTCTCAGCCGAGCTGTTCGAACCCGCCATCGAGCCAGAGCTTGCGTGCCAGCTTGCGCTGGATCTTGCCGCTGGTGGTCTTCGGCAGCGTGCCGGGCCGGATCAGCGCGATGTGACGCGCGGAGAGTTCGTGGTTGTCGGCGACGGCCTCGCGAATTCGGCCCTTGATCGCTTCGGTGTCGATCGAGTGGCGCGCGGTGCGCTCGATTTCCTGGACGATGACGAGCATTTCTTCGCCGGTCTCGTCCGGCACCGAGAACGCCGCGCCGCAGTTTTCGCGCAAAGCTCCATTGAGCGATTGCACCGTGCGCTCCACGTCCTGCGGATAATGGTTGATGCCACGGATGA
The DNA here is from genome assembly GCF_023073515.1 of Bradyrhizobium sp. 17. Classification (NCBI taxonomy): domain Bacteria; kingdom Pseudomonadati; phylum Pseudomonadota; class Alphaproteobacteria; order Hyphomicrobiales; family Nitrobacteraceae; genus Bradyrhizobium; species Bradyrhizobium sp. 17. The sequence continues at coordinate 231,069 of NZ_JADPJQ010000035.1, forward strand.
TGATGAGGTCCTTGATCCGTCCCGTGACGAACAATTCGCCTGTGACGTCGATGAAGCCGAGGTCGCCGGTGCGCAGCCACGCTCCGTCTTCGCCGGCAATCTGCGCATTGAGCCCCTCGCGCGTCGCCTCGTCGTTGCGCCAATAGGCGCGGGCAATATTGGCCCCACTCACCCATATCTCACCGACGCGGTCCGCGGGCAGCCGCGTGCGGTTGTCCGCGTCCACGATGGCGATCCGTTCGCCGGTGAGCGGGCGCCCGCAGCCGACGGCGACCTGTGTATCTTCGGCGTCGGAAGGCGCCTGCGCCGCATGCGCCTGCAGCGCCGTGCGGCTCACGCTGCGTGTGACATGACCGCCGCCACGGCGTCCGCCGGAAATCAGGAGCGTCGCTTCCGCCATTCCGTAGGCGGGATACATTGCGCGCGGATCGAAGCCGTGGGGCGCAAATGTCTGGATGAACCGCTCGATGGTTTCCGCATGCACCGGTTCTGCGCCGTTCAGTGCGATCCTGAGCGAGGACAGCTCGATGCCTTCCATCTGGTCGGCGCGATAGCGGCTGACGCAGAAATCGAAGCCGAAGTTCGGGCTGCATGCCACTTCCGCGCGATAACGCGCGATCGCGCGCAGCCAGCCGAGCGGCCGCTGCATGAACGCGTTCGGCGCCATCAGTACGCAGGTCGCGCCGACATAGAGCGCTTGCAGCGCGTTCAGGATCAGCCCCATGTCGTGATAGAGCGGCACCCAATTGACGTAAGTCGATTGCCGGCTGTTGCCGAGCGCGAGCCGGATCATCTCGAGATTGGCGAGCAGATTGGCGTGGCTCACCATTACGCCTTTGGGCGCGGACGTCGAGCCGGAGGTGTATTGCAGGAAGGCGATGTCGTCCGGCGCCGGCTCGGGTAGTTCGATTGTCTCACCTTCGGCCGCGGCGAGATCGACCTCGATCCAGCGAATGTGCTCATGCGCGAAGCGTGCCCGCAAATCACCGCGGAGCGCGACGGCCGAATTGGTCAGCGCCACCGCCGGCGTGCAATTGGCGAGGATCGCGGCGCTGGCATCGCGCGCTCCGTTTCGCCGCGGCATCATCATCGGCACGGCGATGATGCCGGCCATCAGACAGCCGAAGAACGCCACCATGAATTCGATGCCGGGCGGAAACACCAGGATGGCGCGATCGCCGGGACGCGCGGCCACGGTCAGTCGCGACGCGAGCGCGCCCGCGGCATCGTGCAGCTGTCGAAAGCTGAGGACAGCGTCCTCCGTCCCGCGATCGGAGACGAAGACATAGGCGCGGTCGTCGGCCTGCTCCGCCGCACGCCGGGCCAGCAATGCCACGAGCGAGCGGAAGGTTTCCATGGGTTGCGCCGACTTCAACCGCCCTCAGGCGGCGGGGCGGATTGCGCGCTTGTCGGCGAGAAACCGCGACAACGCCTCAACGGTCGGATGGTCGTAGAAGTCGTCCGTCGACAGCTCGAGGTCGAGCTTCTCCTCGAGTTCCATCATCAGGTAGACCAGCATCGCCGAATCGAGGCCGAGGCGGCTGAATTTCGTGCCGATATCGACGCGGTCGCTCGAAATTCGCAGGATATTTGCCAGGGTGGTAACGCAGAAATCCGAAATCTGCTCGCGTGTCATGTCATGTCCCAGAAACAATGGGAACGACAATAGGGGCGACCCCCTGGTTGTCAATTTGGTCGGAACGCCGCTGCGTTGAAGGTTGTGGACTGTTGCTTCCTTGCGTCGGCCGGTGCCCAATCCGTGCACAAGGCTGGCGTTATTTCCTGCGGTCGATTGCGGCAAGCGCCCGTCGCGGCAGCGGCTTTCTGATTCGCTGGCGCGGCAACGCCGCGTCCAGATAGGTCAGTTCTGGTAGTAATAGCCACGCGGTTGGTAAACCTGCCGGGGCTGCGGCTGATAGTAGGTGCCCTGCTGGCCGTAGCCCTGATTGTAGTATTGCTGCGGCTGCGGCTGATAGACCTGTGCGTCATAGAGCGGGCGGCTGCCGCGCGGCGCGGGGTAGCGCGCGCCGGTGTCGCTGCCGTCGGCCGGATAGATGTAGTTGTCGTCTTGCGGCATGTAGCGGCGGGCAGGTGCGGCCTGAGGCGTCAGGTTCACGGGATCGCCTGATGTGGCGTACTGCTCTTCGGCGGGCTGCGGCGCGCGGGCCACTGCCGTGGGATTGCGGCCACGCGGATTGCGGGCGAGCGCCACCTGCGCCGAGCCGGTCAGCGTTACCGTGGTGTTGAGCACGCCCTGCTGCTGCACCAGCGCGTAGAGCGTGGTGGCATTCTGGCGCGACAGCCGCACGCAGCCATGCGAGGCGGGCGTGCCGAGCCGGCCGACCGAGTCGGTGCCGTGGATGGCGTGCCCGACCTTGGTGAAGAAGATCGCGTGCGGCATCGGCGCGTCGTCGAATTCCTTGGAATAGTGATCCTCTTCCATGCGGAAGGCGCGGAACGCGCCGTTCGGCGTCTCCCGCGAGGGGATGCCTGTCGACACCGGCCAGTGGTAGCGCGCGACGCCGTCGACGGCGACGGTCATCTGCTGATTGTCCTTGTCGACGGTGATGTCGACCTTGGCCTGCGCGGCGCCCGCGCTCAAAAGCATCAGGGAGGTGAAAGCAATAAAAAACGAACGCATCTGACTCGTGGCCTCCGGCCTGTTCATACTAGGCGCCGCGGCTCTCCGTCCCCCGGCGTGCATTATGCCTGCAATCGCGCTTTCGTTCCAGCGGCCTGCAAAGCAAACCTTATTGCCATCGTTAACGGGACGCCCGGCGTAAGCAAGGCCGCTTTGTGCCGCAAAGCGAGCGGCAGCGCTGACATTTTCGCGAGCGGGAGATGCGTTCACAACGCCGACAATTCATCACAATGGTGCAACCATCCGGGGCGCAACCATTTGGCCGCATCGGCGTTGACGATCGCTGCCTCGACCGGCCGCTTCCGCGGCCGGTTTTACCTTTGGGAATGAAGATGAACAAAGTCTGCGTCGCCGCCGCTTCTCGGCCGGCTGGTCTGCCTTTCCGTGTGCTCTTCGCTGGCGCCGCCGTTCTGGCCGCGCTGTCCTGCGTCCCCCAGCCTGGCCATGCCCAAGGCATCGTTCGGGGCGCCCAGGAAGGTTCTTACGAAGGCAACCGGATCGCCGGCCCCGTCGGCGGCGTGGTTGGGGGCGCGGTCGGCGCCGGTGTCGGCGGTGCCGTCGGCGCGGTCGAGGGGGTGTTCGGCATTCCCCATCGCGGCCACCGTCGGTGTCGCGGCTATTACGACGGATACAACCGCTTCCACTGCTATCGGTAGAGCTTGCGATTCCGGGGCGCGCGCGTGCCCCCCGGAATGACGGCCGGATCAGTTCTTCAACCGATATCCCGTGCGGAAAATCCACCAGATCACGACCAGGCAGATCACCAGGAACGCCGTTGTCATGCCGATGCTGACGGCCATGCTGACGTCCGCGATCTCGTAGAAGCTCCAGCGGAAGCCGGAGATCAGATAGACGACCGGATTGAGCAGCGCCACCGTGCGCCAGGCGGGCGGCAGCATGTCGATGGAATAGAAGCTGCCGCCGAGGAAGGTCAACGGCGTCACCACCAGCATCGGGATCATCTGCAGCTTTTCGAATCCGTCGGCCCAGATGCCGATGATGAAGCCGAACAGGCTGAACGTCACCGCCGTCAGCACAAGGAAGGCCAGCATCCAGACCGGATGATGGATGTGCAGCGGCACGAACAGGCCAGCCGTGGCGAGGATGATCAGGCCGAGGATGATCGATTTGGTCGCGGCCGCGCCGACATAGCCGAGCACGATCTCGAAATAGGAGATCGGCGCCGACAGGATCTCGTAGATCGTGCCGGTGAATTTCGGGAAGTAGATGCCGAACGAGGCGTTGGCGATGCTCTGCGTCAGCACCGAGAGCATGATCAGGCCCGGCACGATGAAGGTGCCGTAGCTGACGCCCTCGACCTGGCTGATGCGCGAGCCGATCGCGGCGCCGAACACCACGAAATACAGCGAGGTCGAGACCACCGGCGAGACGATGCTTTGCAGCAGCGTGCGCCAGGTGCGCGCCATTTCGAACAGGTAGATGGCGCGGACAGCGCGGTAGTTCATGACGCCCTCACGAGATCGACGAAGATGTCCTCGAGCGACGATTGCGTCGTGTCGAGATCGTTGAAGCGGATGCCGGCTGTACGGAGATCGCCGAGCAGGCTGGTGATGCCGGTGCGCTCGCCCTTGGTGTCGTAGTCGTAGACCAGCGTCGCGCCGCCGTCGCAGAGGTCGAGCTCGTAATGCCTGAGGCTCTCCGGCAGCGCATCGAGCTTGCCTTGCAGATGCAGCGTCAGCCGCTTCTTGCCGAGCTTCTGCATCAAGGTGGCCTTGTCCTCGATCAGCACGATCTCGCCCTTGTTGATGACGCCGATGCGGTCGGCCATCTCCTCGGCTTCCTCGATGTAATGCGTGGTCAGGATGATGGTGACGCCGGATTGCTGGAGCGTGCGCACCACCTCCCACATGCCCTTGCGCAGTTCGACGTCGACCCCGGCGGTCGGCTCGTCCAGGAACAGGATCTGCGGCTCGTGCGACAGCGCTTTGGCGATCATCACGCGACGCTTCATGCCGCCGGAGAGCGTGATGATCTTGCTGTCCTTCTTGTCCCACAGCGAGAGGTCTTTCAGCACCTTCTCGATATGATCGGGGTTCTTCGGCTTGCCGAACAGCCCGCGGGAGAAGCTCACGGTCGCCCACACGCTCTCGAAGGCATCGGTGTGCAATTCCTGCGGCACCAGCCCGATCAGCGAGCGCGCCTTGCGATAGGAGGTCTGGATGTTCTCGCCGCCGACGAGGACCTTGCCTTCGCTCGGATTGGCAATGCCGCAGATGATCGAGATCAGCGTGGTCTTGCCGGCGCCGTTGGGGCCGAGCAAGGCGAAGATTTCGCCGCGCGTGATGTCAAGATTGACGTTCTTGAGCGCCTTGAAGCCGGACCCATAGGTCTTCGACAAATTGGCGACGGAAATGATGGAGGACATGATGGCCGCAAGTCTGAGGGGCTAAGGCTGGGGAGGGGAGGCTGGAACCTACCGGGAGGGGCGGGTCAGCGGAGCCCTGACATAGGAAGGCCCTTGCGCGGCTGCAATTAGCGGGAGAAAAATGGCCTCGAAACAGCTCCTTCCGTGGCAGGTTTCGGGCAAGTGTTGCGCGATGGTCACGGCTTGATGCTAAGATCGTCGTTCACGCGGCTCTTTGTTGCGTCTGCGAGCAGGCCATGGCTACGATTCCGGCCGAAGCATATTCCCAGGGAAAAGATCGATGAGACCGAACGGCCGTCACACCGCTGGCGTCAGCCAGTTGTCCGCCCTCCGTGCCTGGGCGATGGGCCTGCTCCTGCTGTCAGCTGTTGCCATCAGCCCGACCACCGCCACGGCGGCGCCAAGCCAGGCTGCCGTCGCGACCACGCATGTCTACCTGCTCCGCGGCGTGCTCAACATCTTCTCGCTCGGGCTCGACACGATCGGCGCCCGGCTCCAGGCGCAGGGCATCCCGGTGACCGTGGCGAATTTCGTGTCCTGGTCCTCGCTCGCGGATGAGGCCGCGACCGCCTACAAGGCCGGCCGGCTCAAGACCATCGTACTGGTCGGGCACTCCTCCGGCGCGACTGCGCTGCCAGACATGATCGCCAAGCTCAACCGTCTCGGCGTGCCCGTGAAACTCGCGATCGGGCTCGACTCCGTGTTCAAGACCAAGCTGTCGACCGGCGCGGAGCGCTACATCAACATCTATATCGGCGACGGCCCCGGCGAGCCGGTGAAGCGCGCGGACGGTTTTCGCGGCAAGCTCGACAATGTCGACGTCCGCGGCTCCGGCGTCGGCCACATCTCGATCGACAAGAACGAAGCGATCCAGCGCCGCGTGATTGCCGAGATCGACGCCGCAATCATGCGATCGCGCGCACCGGCTCCGGTTGCCGAACCCGGCGCGCCCAGGTCGGCGCGCTCGGCGGCGGCAACGGCTCCCCGGAATTAAGCCGTTCGCCGCAAGCAGGTGAATTGACAATGCCGCCGTCACGCCGACGGCGGCATTGTCGTATCTGCACAAGCCAAGCTCGATCACCCGCCGGTCGAGGAAGGGAACTCGGCGTACGATCTGGTGTTGTTACAGCATGACAAGCGGACGAAACGTCGGCCCCATGGCGGTTCAGCCCGAGCGGACGTGGGCCGGTCGGCCTGTTTCCGAAAATGTCCTTGAGAAAAAGCCGCAGCCTCAATCGAGCCAGTTGAGCGCGACGCGAGCCGGCTTGTTAAGACAGCACGCGCTGCGGACGCAGCGTGCGTTGCTCGCCGGCAACAGCGACGGTCGCAAGAGTTCCTCGAAGTGCAAGAGTTCCTCGAATTGACAGGCCGGCCTTCCGGTGTGCCGTCTGTCTGGGGCCAGTCCACGTGAAGATCTTTCAGTGCCCGTCATGCCGCCATCCTGTCTCGTTCGAGCACATCGCGTGCGCGAATTGCAGCACTGAGCTGGCGTTCGACTCCTCGCGCATCGAGATGACTAGGCTTGCATCCCATCAATCTTGCCGTAACCGCGAGATCATCGGCTGCAACTGGTGTGTCGAGGGCGCGGACTGGTATTGCGGCTCGTGCCGCCTCACGCGCACAATTCCAAACCTCGGCAGCACCAGAAACATCATGCTCTGGCGCCTTATGGAGGAAGCCAAGCGCCGTCTTCTCTATGATCTCAGTCGCCTCAAGCTTCCGCTCGCATCGCGCAACGGCGCAGAATTGGCTTTCGACATTCTTTCGGACGAGGTCGGTCCGATCGTGACGGGGCATCTCTCGGGCCTGATCACGCTCAACCTTGCGGAGGCCGACGATGTCGAACGAGAATCTCGCCGCGTGGCGTTCCGGGAGCCGTACCGCACGCTGCTCGGGCATTTCCGGCACGAGATCGGTCACTTCTATTGGGACCTGCTCGTCGACGGCACGACATTCCAGGCCCCGTTCAAGCTGATCTTCGGTGACCAGGCGCAGGACTATCAGGCCGCGATCAACTCCTATTACAGCCGCGCCGATCGTTCATACGACCGAAGCGGCTTCATCAGCGAGTACGCCACGTCCCACCCCTGGGAGGATTGGGCGGAAACGTTCGCGCATTTCCTGCATATCGTGTCGACGCTCGACTCGCTCGCAGGTTTGCCGTTGGCGCTGGACGAGCGCGCCCGGCAGACCCTGACGGATCCCTATCTCGAGAGCGACTTCGAGGCACTCCTGGCACTGTGGATGCCGCTTGCTCGCAGCATCAACGAACTCAACCGCTCGCTCGGGATGAGCGATGCATATCCCTTCGACATATCGCCGGCGGTCAAAGGCAAGCTGCATCTCGTCCATATGGCGATCAGCGCATTCCGCGCTCAGCAGAGCCTGGCGGCGTAACTTTCGCGGAGGACAGCCCCCGTTACGTCAGGAAGGTACAAATGCTGTCCGCGATTTCCTTCGCGTGCGTCTCCAGCGCGAAATGACCGGTGTCAAAGAACTGCACCACGGCGTTCGGATTATCGCGCTTGAACGCTTCGGCGCCGGGCGGAATAAAGAATGGGTCGTTCTTGCCCCAGACCGCGAGGAACGGCGGCGTGTGCTTGCAGAAATAGTCCTGGAAGGCCGGATAGAGCGCGACGTTGCTCTTGTAGTCGCCGAACAGGTCGAGCTGCACGTCGTCCGAGCCCGGGCGCGCAAGGTAGAAATTGTCGAGGTTCTGGCCGTCCGGTGACACGGTCATCGGATCGGGGACGCCATGCGTGTACTGCCAGCGCGTCGCTTCCGGCGTGAGGAGCGCGCGTAGCGCGTCGCGATTGGCCGGCGACGGATCCTGCCAATAGGTCTTGAGCGGAGTCCAGTCGTCGCTGAGCCCTTCCTCGTAGGCGTTGCCGTTCTGTGAGATGATTGCCGTGATCCGCTCGGGGTGACTGAGCGCAAGCCGGAAACCAGTCGGCGCGCCGTAATCGAAAACGTAGACCGCGAAACGGTCGAAGCCGATCATTTCGGTGAAGCGTTCGATCACGCGCGCGAAATTGTCGAACGTGTAACGGAAGCTTTCGCGCGAAGGCATGTCGGATTGGCCGAAGCCGGGAAGGTCGGGCGCCACGATATGAAACCTGTCCGCCAGCAGCGGAATGAGGTCACGAAACATGTGGCCTGCGCTGGGGAAGCCGTGCAGCAGCAGGAGTTTTGGCGCTCCGACACGACCGGCCTCGCGATAGAACACCTTGAAGCCCTCGACATCCGCGGTGCGGTACGCGATTGCGGCCATGACATTCTCCATCTTAGTAACCACTAAATTGCCTACTAAGAGGTTACGTCTCCTTACCGTAACTTGTCAACGCCGTTCTATCAGGTTATCTGAGTCCATGCTCCCGACCGGCCAAGGACCGCTCATGGACCGCCCGCCCGCCATGTTCATCGCCGACTCTCTCGGCCTCGACTTCCTCAACTCGGTGGCGACGCCGCTCGATACGCCGGTCGACTGGATCGATGATGGTCATGGCCTGATCGACTGGCTGGCGCAGGCGAAGCTGGTGCCCGCGGATGATCTGCACGCGCTGACGGCGCGCGCCACGCCGGACGAGCTGGACAAGGTTGCGGATCAGGCGCGCGCCTTGCGCGAATGGTTCAGGGGCTTCGTGCGCAAGCATGCAGGCCGACCGCTCACGACGGATGCATTGCGCGAACTCGATCCGTTGAACAGCCTGCTGGAGCGCGACGAAGCGTTCAGCCGGATCGAGCCGGGCCATGCCGATGGCGGCGCTCTGGCATTGCGAATGAGGCGGCGCTGGCGATCGCCGGAGGCGCTATTGCTGCCGGTTGGCGAGGCCATGGCGAAGTTCGTTTGCGACGAGGATTTTTCGAACGTCAAGGCGTGCGAGGGGCACAACTGCACCATGCTGTTCGCTGACCACACGCGCAGACGCGCGCGACGATGGTGCATCATGGCGGTCTGCGGCAACCGCGCGAAACAGGCCGCACACCGCAGCAGGCTCAAGAGCATGCAGTGATTGGGGGGCGAGATGCTGGAATGAGCGCGGATCGAGCCCCGGTTCCGTGCCCCAAATTCCGCCCAATCGACCGTCACTAAGCGCCTTTGGGGGAGGCTGCAGCCTCCCGGAGTGGGACTGCTGGACTGATGATCGATTTGAGGCGACTTCTCGCGCTGGCAGCCGTTGCGCTGCTCGCCTTGAGCACCGGGACGACCGCTGCCTCACCTGCCAAGACGAAGCCCGCCGCGGCCGCACCCGCCGCGCCGCCGCCCCCACCGTTCGAGCCATTGCCGCCGCCGAAGATCTACCTGTTCCGTGGCGCCATGGGGCCGTTCTTCTCCACCGGCATGGACCGGCTCGAAGAGAAGCTGACGCAGGCCGGCTTTTCGGCCAACGTCTATGAATTCACCATCTGCCGATGGATCGGCGATCGTGCGATCTCCAGCTACAAGGAAGCGCCGGCGCCGATCGTGCTGATGGGGCATTCGATGGGCGGGCTTTGCTCGATCGTCATCTCCGAGATGGCGGCCAAGGAGAACATCCCGATCAGCCTCGTCATCACCATCGATCCCGCGCATGCGACCGGCGACGTGCCGCTCAATGTCGAGCGCTTCATCAACATCTATCTCTCCGACAGCGTGCTTGGCGGCGGCAACGTGGTCGCGGTGCCGGGCTATCGCGGTCACTATGCGAGCTATGACCTGAAGGAGAACGCGCGGGTCAGCCACATCAACATCGAGAAGTCCGACGACATCCACCGTCAGATCGTCGACATGGTCACGCAGTTGCCGCGCATTCCGCCCCAGACGCAGGTGGATGCCGTGCCGCTGCGTTATCTCGTGCCGGCGAATACGCTCGTCGAATTGTGGGACAGTGGCGTGCGGCTACCGGTGCGCCGCGGCGACACCATGGAGAGCATCGCGGCAGCCAATCGCGTGCCGCTGTGGTCGCTGGCGCAGAGCAACTCGCTGCCGGAGAACGCGACGCTCACCCCCGGCCAGTCCATCATCGTTCCACGCCACCTGACGCCGCCGGAGCCGACAGCCGCTATGGCGAACCCGCCGCCGGGACGGCGGTAAGCAGTCAGCAACGGAGATGGTCGGGATGGGCTGATGCAGGCACCATCCCTCGCGGCACCTGTCATTCACGCATCTTGTGCCGCGGCAGCCATCTTGATGCGGGTGTCGCCAAGGAGGAGCGAGCCGTGGCGGAAGCCCGGCCCGCCGGGCGATAGGGCGCGGCGAGAAGCATCATAAACAAGGCCCTGTCAGCCGCATATTTGGCAGCGGGTCGGCCATTTTCGAAGCCGTGCATGACCAGGCGTCCTTCCGTCGTGCAGACACGCCATCGCCATGTCCTTCGACCGCACTTCTTCAGGAACACTTCGAATGTCGGGAGGTGTTCGGGCATGTCGATCACCCGTGCCGGCTTGCCGTCAGGCGCGTGGTGGCGTTCCCCATCGCCCGGCTCGGAGCCTGAAAGGTGAGCGGAAAGGCGGAGACGGCGAGCTTCTCGATCGCCGAGCGCTCCTCGGACACACGTCTCTCGATGAACCGCCGTTCGAACTCGGTCAGCTCGGTCTTGAGCAACCGCTGATAGCGGCTGATGTTGCTGCGGTGGCCGCGCAACAAGGCCAGCTCTTCATCAAGCATCATCGCAATCCCCGTTGAGCTGTCGTTGCCTAGGCTGCGAGGCCGGTTCGTTCGACGGATCGCGTGCGGACCGGCTTGCCGCCCGGAGGGCCCTTCGGATGGTGGTCGAGGCTCGCGAGCGCTTCCAGAATTTCGTCGATGGTGACGGCTTTGTCCGAGCCGGGCAGCTCCCGCAATGTCGGGCTCGAGGCGACACTGGCTGCGTCCGAAGCCCAGGACGCTAGGATCGCGCGCTTCTCGCCGATCGACAAAGTTGGATCGGCTATGACGTCGCGGGGATGATCATAGACGGAGCCAGGGTGCAATATCGCGTTCAGATCGATGATGTTGTCGGCATGATCGAGCATGAGAGGTCCTCCTCCTTTCTCTAAAACCTCTGACTTGCATTCGGGTACGCGATCGAAGGCCATGGCCCATCCCGCCCGACGATCGGGCGGGATCACCGGGCCTCCGACAGACCGAATTCAGGCGGCTTTGCCCTCGAGTTGATGCACGTTGCCGGACGGCGCGGCATTGATCGCAATCCGCCGCGGCTTCATGGCTTCAGGGATTTCCCGGACCAGTTCGATCTTGAGCAGGCCGTTTTCGAACGAGGCGCTGTGCACCTGAACATATTCGGCCAGGTTAAACTGCCGCTTGAACGGCCGCGCGGAAATGCCCCGGTAGAGATACTCGCGTTCAGTTCTGTCCGGCTTGTTTCCCTCGACGGTCACCGCGTTCTGCTCGGCCGTCACCGCGACCTCGTTGGGTGAGAAGCCCGCAATCGCAAGCGAAATCTGGTAGCGATCCTCGCCGAGACGTTCGATGTTGTAGGGAGGATAGTTGTCCTCGCCGGCACGCTGTGCCGTTTCAACGAGGTCGAAAAGGCGGTCGAAACCAACGGTCGAACGCCACAAGGGAGAGAAGTCGTAAGCGCGCATAGCCAGATCCTCCAAGGAGCAAAATGGATACGAACGACACCGGACACGACCGGTGCCCGTCTCAGCTTCCCGACCCACCAGGCGTCGGGAACGCCACCTCTCGGCGGCAGCGGAAAAATAAAAAAAGCCCGTTTTGGTTTCAAGAGGGGGGCTCAAAATTTTTCGGAAACCCTGGCGCCTCCCGCTGACGTAGCTCGGATTACACGTTCGATCCGTGGATCGCTTCGATCACGGCATCGGTCACGTCCTTCGTCCTCGCCTTGCCGCCGACATCGGGCGTCAGCACGCCGGCCGCGCAGACGCGCTCCACCGCGGCCATCAACCGCACCGCCGCGTCCTTCTCGCCCAGATGCTCCAGCATCTGTGCGCCGGTCCAGAACGTCGCGACCGGATTGGCGATGCCCTTGCCGGTGATGTCGAAGGCCGAGCCGTGGATCGGCTCGAACATCGAGGGGAAGCGGCGCTGCGGGTCGATATTGGCGGTTGGCGCGACGCCGAGGCTGCCCGCCAGCGCCCCGGCGAGGTCGGAGAGGACGTCGGCGTGCAAATTGGTCGCGACAATGGTGTCGAGGCTCTTCGGATGCAGCGTCATGCGCACCGTCATGGCGTCGACCAGCATCTTGTCCCAGGTCACATCGGGGAATTCGGCCGCGACTTCGGCTGCGATCTCGTCCCACATCACCATGCCATGGCGCTGCGCGTTCGACTTGGTCACCACGGTCAGGAACTTGCGCGGGCGCGACCGCGCCAGCTCGAATGCATAGCGCATGATCCGCGTCACGCCGACGCGGGTGAACACCGCGACCTCGGTGCCGACCTCTTCGGGGAGACCCCTGTGGGCGCGGCCGCCCATGCCGGCATATTCGCCCTCGGAATTCTCGCGCACGATCACCCAGTCGAGGTCGCCGACGCCGACATTGCGCAGCGGCGAGGCGACGCCCGGCAAGATCTTGGTCGGCCGCACATTGGCGTATTGGTCAAAGCCCTGGCAGATCGGCAGCCGCAGGCCCCACAGCGTGATGTGATCGGGCACGTCGGGCGCACCGACCGCGCCGAAATAGATCGCGTCGAATTTCTTGAGCTCCGCGAGACCGTCGGCCGGCATCATCACGCCGTGCTTCTTGTAATAGTCCGAACCCCAGTCGAAGGTCTTGATGTTGAAGGCGAGGTCACCGCTGCGGTTGGCCAGCGCCTCCAGCACGCGGACGCCGGCGGAGATGACCTCGGGGCCGATGCCGTCCGCGGGGATCGCTGCAATCGAATGGGTGCGCATGAAGGGCTCCGTCCAGATGTCGGTGGGGTTGCGTGACACGAGCGAACCTAGGCGGGGAGGGGCAGGGACTCAATCGGCGCTGGTTTATACAAAAAAATGATATAATCCCGTCACGGGATCAGAGGACAGCGAGATGGAATTGCATCAGTTGCGATGCTTCGTGGCGGCGGCCGAGCAGCTGCATTTCGGCCGCGCAGCGCAGCATCTCCAGATGCTGCCCTCCGCACTCGGCCGCCAGATCAGGCTGCTGGAGCAGGATCTGGGCACGCGGCTGTTCGCGCGGACGACGCGTGCGGTGTCGCTGACGGAAGATGGCGTGACGCTGCTGCGTGATGCCCGTGCCATCCTCGCCCGCGTCGAGGCGGTCGAGACCAACCTGCGCAATCGCGCGCGCGCGGGGGCTGCTCGAAAACTCCGGGTCGGCGCCATCGACAGTGCCGCGGCGGGGCTGTTACCGGCGCTGCTGCGCGATTTTCGCGCAAAGCATCCCGATATCGCAGTGCAGCTCCTGGAAGAGAAGACCGTCCGGCTGCTGCCAAAGATCCTGACCGGCGCGCTCGATCTTGCCTTCGTGCGTCCACCGGCTCAGCGGGACAAGCGGCTCGAATTCCGCGATCTGCTGCAGGAAACAGCCATCGTGGCCTTCCCGCAGCGCCACGCGCTGGCCAAACGCAAGTCGATCACGCCGGCGGAGATCGCCGAGGAGGCGATGCTGGTGCCGGATCGTCGCTCGCGGCCGCACAGCCACGACCTCACGATAAGACTATTCGAGCAGGCAGGCCTCACGCCGCGCGTCGTGCAGGTCGCCGACGAGAAGCAGACCATCATCAATCTCGTCGCAACCAGGCTCGGGGTCGCGATCGTGCCGCGCTGGACCATGCGGATGGCGGTGTCAGGCGTGCGCTTCGTGCCGCTGCGGCCAAAGCAGATCGGGCCCGTCGGCCGGCTGCCGCTCGCTGCCGCATGGCTGCGCGGCTCGCGCGACCCCGCCCGCGACGCAATGCTCTCCGTGCTCGAGACGCGCCTGCGCAGCTATGCGCGCGACGCCTGAGGCGCTATGACATCGACTTGGCGAGAGGGGTGATGCGATGGCTGAACGGACAGCTTCGAACGAATTGCGGGTTGCCGTCGCGGGGCTCGGCTCGATCGGCACCAAGATCGCCGCCGCGCTCGATCAGGGCATCGAGGGATTGACGCTCTCCGCCGTGGCGGTGCGCGATCCTGCAAAGCATCAGAAATTGCTCGGCAGCCTGCGTCGTCCGCCATCCCTACTGCCGCTCGACCAGCTCGGCGACGCCGCCGATATCGTGGTGGAGTGCGCGCCGAGCAGCCAACTCCGCGCGATCGTCGAGCCCGCGGTGAAACGCGGCAGGGCCGCGGTCGTTGTCAGCGTCGGTGGGCTGCTCGACAATTTTGATCTCGTCGATCTCGCCCGGGCCAATGGCGGCCGCATCCTCGTGCCGACCGGCGCGCTGATCGGGCTCGACGCCGTCAACGCCGCCGCGATCGGCACAATTCACTCGGTGAAGATGGTGACGCGCAAGCCGATCGACGGCTTGAAGGGCGCGCCGTTCATCGTCCAGAACAACATCGATATCGACAATCTGCGCGAGCCGCTCAAGCTGTTCGAGGGGACCGCGCGAGAGGCAGCGAAAGGCTTTCCGGCCAATCTCAACGTCGCGGTCGCGCTGTCGCTCGCGGGCGTCGGGCCGGATCGCACCCAGGTGCAAATCTGGGCCGACCCGACCGTGACGCGCAATGTTCATCGCATCGAGGTCGAGTCGGATTCCGCGCGCTTCTCGATGTCAATCGAGAACGTCCCCTCCGAGAATCCCAAGACCGGGTTGATCACGGCACTGTCGGTGATCGCGCTGCTCCGCAAGCAGCGCACCACGCTTAGCGTTGGAACATAACCTTCAAGCGCCCGTCACGCGCCAGATCACGTTGCCGACGTCGTCGGCCATCAGCAGCGATTTCTTGTCGGGACCGATCACGACGCCGACCGGACGGCCGTAGGATTCTTTCTCGTCCGGCGCGAGGAAGCCGGACAGGATGTCGCGTGCTGGACCCGAAGGCTTTCCGTTCTCGAACGGGATGAACACCAGCTTGTAGCCGGACAGCGTGCTGCGATTCCACGAGCCGTGCTGGCCGATCGCCATGCCGTCGGGGAAGCCCGGCAGCGTGCCCGCGGGCATCCAGCACAGGCCGAGCGAGGCGGTGTGGCCGCCGAGCGCGTAGTCAGGCGTGAGTGCCTTGGCGACCATCGCCGGATCCTGCGGCACGCGGTCATCCACCGTCTTGCCCCAGTAGCAATAGGGCCAGCCGTAGAAACCGCCGTCGCGCACCGAGGTCAGATAGTCCGGCGGCGTTTCGTCGCCGAGGCCGTCGCGCTCGTTGACGACGGTCCAGAGCACACCGGTCGTCGGCTCCCAGGCGAGACCAACCGGGTTGCGCAGGCCGGCGGCGAAGATGCGGTGCGTACCGGCGACGAGGTCGAGCTCGTAGACCGCGGCGCGGCCTTCCTCGACCTCCATGCCCATCTCGCCGATGTTGCTGAGCGAGCCGACGCCGGCATAGAGTTTCTTGCCGTCGGGGCTTGCGAGCAGGCTGCGGGTCCAGTGGCCGCTCGGCTTGAAAGTGGTGAGGCGCTTGCCCGGCGCGGTGATGCGATCGGCATTCGCCACGTACGGGAAGGCCATCACGCCGTCGGTGTTGCCGACATAGAAGGTGTCGCCGACCAGCGCCATGCCGAACGGCTGGCTGAGGTTTTCCATGAACGCGCCGCGATACTCCGCGACGCCGTCGCCATCCTTGTCGCGCAGCAGCGTGATGCGGTTGGCGCTGACGCCGAGCGCGGCGGCGCGCCGCATCGTCGCTTGCATTGCGTAGTGAAACACGGACCGCGGCGCCCCCGCGATCTGCGTCGCCTCCGCGATCAGCACGTCGCCATTGGGCAGCACCTCGATCCAGCGCGGATGGTCGAGGCCGGTCGCGAACGCATTGACCTTGAGCCCGGGTGCGACCGTCGGCTTCTGTCCTTCGCTCCAGCCCCGCGCCGTCGGCATCTTCAGTGTCGGAATGGCGCCTTGCGGTTTTGCTTCGGGAATCGCGGGCGACTGGCCCCAGGCCGGCGCAGGCACGGTGCCTGACAGCTTCCGCCATTGCAGCGCGATGCCGCCGAGAAGCGCAACGAACTGCGCAAAGATGCTGGAAAACGTCATGAGAAGCCCCTGTTTGCGGGCGCATCCAACGGGCTGGCGGGGCAGACGTCAACCTGTGCGATGGGCCGCGGGGCTCTATTCCCGTGGAATGGCAGCCGTTCGAATTTGCATGGGACGAATGCCGGCAAGCGGGGCCCGGAGATCAGTGGCCGATCTGCCGCTCTGCCCGGCGCGCCGCGCGAAAATCATCCAGATGATGGATGTTCGGCGCGAGCGCGGCCTCCCTGGACAGGAGATGATAGACACGCGCCACGGTGCGCTGCTTCTGCTTCGGCCGCCCCGGCGGCAGCGCCCGCGCCTTGCGGACGGCGGCGATCGCGTGCTCGCGAAAATAATCGTAGGCGTCGGACATGGCTCGATGCTCTGCGGTCAGTGGCAGGTATCGAGAGGCTAACGGGCTGGAGGGAAGGCAGTTCCTCTCGCTGTCGTCCGGCGAAGGCCGGGACGACAGCGAATGTGGGGCGCGTCCGCCGCTCTCAGCGCGGCGACAGGAACGGGATGATCATCGGCACGCGGCGGCAATAGGCGCCGTAGGCGTCTTCGCCGAGCTCCTTGGACAGGAACACTTCTTCCATCCGGCCCTTCTGCCACATGCCGAGCGAGATCAGGATCGCGCCGAGCATCGCGGTCACCGTGCCGACCGCGATGCCCGTCACCAGCATGCCGAGGATCAGGCCGGTGTAGATCGGATGGCGTACGATGCCGTACGGGCCGGTGTCGATGACGCGGTGGTCTTGCTTGTGGGTGATGGTGTTGGACCAGAATTGTCCGAGATGCAGCCGTCCCCACCAGGTGAAGGAGATCCCGGCCAGCACGATCAGCGCCACCACGTAGACAGCTGTATTGCTGAACACCCAGAGCGGCTTCTCGCCGAGCACTTCCGCGGTCCATGGCGTGAACAGGATGCCGCCGACCAGGATCGGGATGCGATAGCGGCCGGACTCCAGCGTCATTACCTGCTTCTGGGTGCGGCCCTGCCAGAACGAGGCGCCGACCCAGCTTGCGAGCCAGGCGAGCCAGATCAGGGCGAGCAGTTGCGTCGGCCAAGTCGTGGTCCAACCACCCCAGGCGACAGAGAGAAGCTTGCTGAAATCGAAGGACATGCGGAAAGGTTCTTTGGGTTGGGCGGCAGCTCAGCTGGCGCGCGAGGAGAGCGCGTGATGCTCGATGGCGCCGGAGGCAAGCGCGCCGCCGCGGGCGAGAAGATGGGTGATGGTTTCGCGCAGGACCGGCTCGATCGGGCGCGGCGCGTAGCCGAGTTCGGTGCGCGCCTTGCTGATCGAGAGGTCGCTCGCGGCGAGCGCAATGCGCACGCCCTCGGCGGTGCCGTTGGGCGGCCTGCGCGTGATGCGGTCAGAGAGATATTCAAGCATGATGCCGGACAGCTCGGCCATCTTGCCGGGAACGACGACCGGGAATTGCCGGCGGCCGCTCATCGCGGACATCATCCGCAGAATCTGGCCGAGCCTGACGCAGTCGCCGCCGAGGATGTAGCGCTGGCCGTTACGCCCGCGTTCCATGGTCAGCACGAGGCCCATGGCAACGTCGCGAACGTCGACGAGATTGACCGGGAAGTCGAGATGCGGCTGCACTTTCTTCTGCAGGAAGTACCACAGCATCGCAGTCGGCGGCGTCAGATTGTGGTCGGCAGCACCGATCGGCATGGTCGGGGTGCCGATCACCAGCGGAAAACCTTCAGCTGCGGCCTTCGCGGCGCAATGCTCGGCCAGCGATTTCGACCGCGTGTAGGCGCCCGGCATCGCATCGGCCGGCTGCAGCGCCTCTTCGGCGGGAACACCGTTGAGGTCGGAATAGGGGAATAGGATCGATTCCGTCGAGCAGTGCAGAAAGCGCGAGACCCCGCGCTTCATCGCGGCCGCGAGCACGATCTCGGTGCCGCGGCAATTGACGTCGTGAAAGGCCTGCTTGTCGGCGACCCACATGCCGGGCAGGCCCGCGAGGTGATAGACCTGATCGACCCCAGCAATCGCGGCATCGACCGCGGCACCGTCGAGCACCGAGCCTTGGGCATATTCAACGTCGGCATACGGCGCGGCAGGCGCACGGACGTCGAGAACACGCACCCGCTGCCCACGGGCGCGGAGCGCTTCTACAAGATGATGTCCGATGAAGCCGCTGCCACCGGTAACCAGTACGAGAGCCATGCAGTAGGTTTGCTGTTTCGCGTCTAGAACTATCGGGTTGAAAGGGAATTGGTCGGAGCAGGCGCCAGAATCGCGGCAAGGTCGCGACGGAAGCCCAATGCAATGAATAATTTTGCCATGACAAACATCGGTCCAAGCAGAAAATGCGTGGGGTGGTCGACCATCGACGGCTGCCGCTCCTCGAAAACCTTGTGACCGACGATTTGCGACGCGACGCCGAGCCCGATCAGCACCACAAAAATCGACCACATCATGACGATCGAGACCTGATTGCCAATCGCGGTTGCGACCGAAAGCAGCACGATCATCGAGGCGAGGATGCCGAGCCCGATCCCGGCGTCCAGCATCAGCCAGTAGGCCAGCACCGGCAGGGCAAGAACCATGGCCAGGCTGACCTCGATCCCGAACACCGGGAAATGGACCAGCGTCAGCGGCAGCACGGCGCCGGTGAAGAGCAGGAGGATGCCGACCACGTGCATCGCGCAGTTCCAGGGATCGCGATGATATTCGACGTAGTCGGCCAGCTGACGTTGAAAATAACTGGCCATCTCGGTCTCGTGCAGCATGGGGTCGGGCAGGGCGAAAAAAGCCTATAGCACCTGATAGGGCGGTGCACAAACCGGCGTAATTGTCGCGCGAAACCGCGCTGTTGCGCTGTGAGACAGGTCACAAAAGAAACGTGACTTCAAAGGGTTGCGTCAGACGCCGTGGCGCGTCCGCTCAGCGCTTCTTGGCGGGCTTTTTCGCTGCAGGCGCAGGTGTCGCAGCCGGATGCGCAGGCGCTTCCTCCGGTACCTTGGCGTAGGTCAGGATTTGCAACTGGGCGTTGGCGGCTGAGGTCGGCCTGGCCCGGTCGAGAAACTGCTCCTCGCCGAGGCCGATCGGATGCAGCCGCTTGGTCGAGATCTTGAACGTGTTCACCAGCACGTCGCGTATCGCGTCCGCCCGGCGCTGGCTCAGGATCGCGTTGGCCTCGCGCGTCTTCGCGTTGGATTCGACATGGCCGACGATCAGGAACGTGTAGGGCAGCAGCGAGGCATGGACCAGCGCATCGGCGAGGCGGCCGACGGTCTGGTAGGACGCCGGCTGGATGATCGGCGTGTCGGCGTCGAACTGGATCTGCGCAGTGAAGGTCGGCAGATTGACCAGATCAGGCGCGATCAGCGGCCGGTTCACCGGACCGGGATCGTTCTTGATCCTGGCCTTGGCCCGCTCCATCACCTGCAGCTTCAGCGCGGGGAGATCGATCTCGGCGGCTTGTTCGAAATGGTTGAGCTTGCCGACGATGTCGTCGCGGGTTGGCGGCGCCGTCTGCGCTTCCGCTGTGCCCGCGAGCAAAGCGAGGCCGAGCGCGATGCATATTCCGGCGGTGGAAAGCCTCGTCGCTGGCATCACCGATACCCCGCGTCGTCAACGGCCTTCAGGCAATTGTTGCTGATGCCCTTGGGCGTCGAGACCAGGCAGGGGACCGCCTTGCTGGTCTCCTTGGTCGAGCCGCCGCAGACCTTGACGATCTCGCGCTGGCAGACGTTCGCCACGGTGACACGGGCTGCGACGCGCTTCTGGATGGCGTCGAAGGCACCGAGATAATCGCTCTGGCACTGCTGCGAGAGCACGTCGCGGTTGCGCGAGAGGCACTCCTTCAGGCGGGTCGAATCCGGGTTGACGCCGCGGCAATTGGCGACGATTTCCGCGCCGCAACTTTTCGCCAGCAGCCCGATCGCATCGCCAAAGCTCATGGTCTCCGCCGCCGCAAGCGACGGCATACCCAATGCCAGCAAGATCAGTGTGATGGAGCCCCGGACCATGGCCGCATCTGATACGGGGAAGTTCACGGTGGTCAAGGGCTGTTCGGACCTGAACTGTCGAGAGTCCGACCAGTGCGGCGAACAGTCCTCACTCCGTGGCCTCAGTGAGGGGTGGCCATTCGATCAGGGCGACCGTGTGCTTCCCGAGCTCGTCGGCGACATCAGGGTCGGCCTTGAGCTCGTCCAATGTCCGCGGCGGGGGAAGCTGGCGGCCGTCCGCGGTCAGTTCCTGTGCATAGAACGCGAGTGCCTCGGGCGCATTCTCCAGGGCCTCATCGACGTCGTCGCCGCCGGAAATGCAGCCGGGCAGGTCCGGAAACCACACGCCGACGGCTTCGTCCGGGCCGGCGTCCTCGATGATGGCGATGTAGTGCGGCATGCAGGCCTCACGCCCGCTGCACAAAACTGTCCACGACCTTCTTCTCCCCCGCCTTGTCGAAGGCGATGGTGAGCTTGTTGCCGTCGATCTTGGTGACGCGGCCATAGCCGAATTTCTGGTGGAAGACGCGGTCGGAGAGGGAGAATTCCGAGGTCGTGCCGGTGGATTTGGCCACCAGCTCGCCCTCGATCGTCAGCGGCCCGCGGCGGCGCGAGGAGAAGCTGCCGAAATCGGGCGAGGACGACTGGGACGAAAACGACGAGGCCTGTTCCTCGAAACTGCCGCGGCCGCCATTGCCGCCGCCACCGCCGCCGCGATTGCGATTGGCCTGGGCGCGCTGCCAGCCCGGGGTCGAATAGGTGGAGCCGAACGCTTCCATGTCGTCGAAGCGGGAGGCGCCGTAGCCGCCGGTGCCGCCCCAGGCCGAGCCGCCCTTGGATTCCGTGATCTCGACATTGGCCGCGGGCAGTTCGTCGAGAAAGCGCGAGGGGATCGTGGTCGACCAGGTGCCGTGGATCCGGCGGTTGGTGGCAAAATAGATTTTGGCGCGGCGGCGGGCCCGGGTCAGGCCGACATGACCGAGCCGGCGCTCTTCCTCGAGGCCGGCGCGGCCCTGTTCGTCCAACGTGCGCTGGCTCGGAAACAGGCCTTCCTCCCAGCCGGGCAGGAACACGTTGTCGAATTCCAGCCCCTTGGCCGAATGCAGCGTCATCAGCGACACCGCGTCCTCGTCGGCGCCGCTGTCGCGGTCCATCACCAGTGAGATGTGCTCCAAAAACCCTTGCAGGTTCTCGAACTCCTCCATCGAGCGCACCAGCTCCTTGAGGTTTTCGAGCCGACCCGCGGCGTCCGCCGAACGGTCCTTCTGCCACATCTCGGTGTAGCCGCTCTCGTCGAGCACGATCTCGGCGAGCTCGGTGTGCGAGGTGACCTCGCGCTGGGCGCGCCAGCGGTCGAACTGGGCGACGACGTCGCGCAAGGAGCCGCGCGCCTTCGGCTTCAGCTCATCGGTCTCGACCACCGCGCGCGCCGCCTCGAACAGCGGGATGCGGCGCTTGCGGGCGTGATCGTGCAGCATCTGCACGGTGGCATCGCCCAGGCCGCGCTTGGGCGTGTTGACGATGCGCTCGAAGGCGAGATCGTCGGCCGGTGAATTGATGACGCGGAGATAAGCCAGCGCATCGCGGATCTCGGCGCGCTCGTAGAAGCGCGGGCCGCCGATGACGCGATAGGGCAGGCCGAGCGTGACGAAGCGGTCCTCGAACTCGCGCATCTGGTAGGAGGCGCGCACCAGAATCGCGATCTCGTTGAGCTTGTCGCCCTGGCGCTGGATCTGCTCGATCTCCTCGCCGATGCCGCGGGCTTCCTCTTCCGAATCCCAAGAGCCTGTTACCGTGACCTTCTCGCCGTCCTGGTCCTCGGTGCGCAGCGTCTTGCCGAGCCGGCCCTCGTTGTGGGCGATCAGGTGCGAGGCGGCGGCGAGGATGTGGCCCGTCGAGCGGTAGTTGCGCTCGAGGCGGATGACCTTGGCGCCGGGGAAATCATGGTCGAAGCGCAGGATGTTGTCGACCTCCGCGCCGCGCCAGCCATAGATCGACTGGTCGTCGTCGCCGACGCAGCAGATGTTTTTGACGTGGCGCGTCTGCTCCTTCTCCCCGCTTGCGGGGTCGCGACGAGCTTCGCTCACGCTGAGAAGGTCAGGATGAGGGGCTGCCTCCACGAGCTCAGCTTGCTGAGAGTCCCCCTCACCCGGATCGCTCGGGCGCGCAATTGCGCTGCCGGGCGATCCGACCTCTCCCCGCACGCGGGGAGAGGCAAAAGAAGTCGGCGCTTGGGACAGCAGCCGCAGCCACAGATATTGAGCGACGTTGGTGTCTTGATACTCATCGACCAGGATGAATTTGAAGCGCTGCTGGTACTGCCGCAGGATATCCGGGTGCTCGCGGAAGATGCGGATGTCCTCGAGCAGCAGATCGCCGAAATCGGCGGCGTTCAGGATCTTCAGCCGCTCCTGGTAGCTCGCATAGAGCTTGCCGCCCTTGTCGTTGGCGAACACGGCGGCTTCGCCCGACGGCACCTGCGACGGCGTCAGGCCGCGGTTCTTCCAGCCGTCGATCAGCCCGGCCAGCATGCGCGCCGGCCAGCGCTTGTCGTCGATATTGTCGGCTTGCAGAAGCTGCTTGAGCAGTCGGACCTGATCGTCGACGTCGAGCACGGTGAAGTTCGACTTGAGCTGCGCCAGCTCGGCGTGGGTGCGCAGGATGCGCCCGCCGATGGAGTGGAAGGTGCCGAGCCACGGCATGCCTTCGACGGCATGGCCGAGCATCTGACCGAGCCGATGTTTCATTTCGCGCGCGGCCTTGTTGGTGAAGGTCACCGACAGGATTTCGGATGGGCGGGCGCGGCCCTGGCTCAGGATGTGGGCGATGCGCGTGGTCAGCACGCGGGTCTTGCCGGTGCCGGCGCCGGCCAGCACCAGAACCGGCCCGTCCAGCGTCTCCACAGCCTCGCGCTGCTCCGGATTGAGCCCGGACAGGTATTGCGGGCCTACCGAGGCGCGCGCACGCGCGGCGATGCCGCCGGCTGCGGGCTGGTGGTCGGGGACGCTCTGGGACGTGATCTTGCTCGGCTCGGTCATGCGAATCATTTGCCCCACGTTGGCACCGCGGGGTGGTGAAAGGGGAGCCTTCTTAACAGGGATTGGTCCCTATATGGGGCCGCGGACAGGGGTTTTCCACGTGCGCCGAAAGCCAATTTGTTCCTGTCGGTCAGGCGAATTTCCGGCTTCAGCGGCCCGGAACCATTGTTCCGAGTTGGCGATTGGTTCTGCAAGTGAGGCGCGTCAGCCGCGCCGATCGCAGACAGACATCGAAACAGAGGTTCGGATCATGCTTAGCTGGGTAGTTACGTTTCTGGTTATCGCCCTGATCGCCGGTATCCTGGGCTTTGGCGGCCTCGCCGGCGCGTCGATCGAAATCGCCAAGATCATCTTCTTCATCGCAGTCGTGTTGTTCCTGGTCTCGGCCGTTGTCGGACTGGCACGGGGTCGTAACAGGGTTTAGCGCGCTTACCGCTTCGAGGGCATCGCCACGTTCCGGCCGATGCCCTCGGGCCGCGGGACGGCGCTGTGGGCCTTGACCACCGCTGCGATGCGCTCACGGATGTCTGGGGGAAAAGCCGCCACCTTTCGTGAGCCCATGTCGATGTGAAGCGACATGTTTTCCGATGTGGCGGACAGCCATCCTTCGGTCGCGTGCCGCAGCTCCTGGAAGGTGTGCAGCCGCTTGTCGTCGGCTTCCAGCAGCCAGACCGAGACCTGCACGAGATCGTCGAGGTGGATTTCGCGCAAATACCGCACGTGGCATTCGGCGGTGAAGGTCGAGCCGCCGCGCTCCTTCATGTAGCCCGGTCCGATCCCGAGCGTCAGCCACATCTGGTCGATCGCGCGGTCGAACATCACGTTGTAATAGGCCATGTTGAGGTGGCCGTTGTAGTCGATCCATTGCGGCTCGATCTGCATGATTGACGAGCGGAACGGCACGCCCTCGATCGTTGTGGCAGCAGTCTCCGGCATGTGTCCTTCCCCAGCTATGCGTCCGGTCGCTTGACTTGACCGGTGAGATGTCCTTTGCCACGGTTCGTCTCGTCGGGAGGAACGTCCGTGGGTACGACCATCACCAATAATCCGCCGCGGCCGGCGCCGAAAGCCCTCGCGAGCGCGCTGGAGCAACTTGCCGCGCGGTTCGGCAACCGCCTCATCACCTCGCAAGCCGTCCGCGAGCAGCACGGCCATACCACCACATGGATCGTGAACCAGCCGCCGGACGGCGTGGTGATGGCGCAGGAGACTGCCGACATCCAGGACGTGGTGCGGATCTGCGCGAAAAACGGCGTGCCTGTCATCGCCTTCGGCACCGGCACCTCGCTCGAGGGCCAGGTCAACGCACCCGCCGGCGGAATTTGCATCGACCTGCGCGACATGAACAAGGTGCTCGCGGTGCATGCCGAGGACCTCGACTGCGTGATCCAGCCCGGGGTGACCCGCAAGGCGCTCAACGAGCATCTGCGCGACCAGGGCCTGTTCTTCCCGATCGACCCCGGCGCGGACGCTTCCCTCGGTGGCATGGCCTCGACCCGCGCTTCCGGCACCAATGCGGTGCGCTACGGCACCATGCGCGACAGTGTGCTGGCGCTGAAAGTGGTCCGCGGCGACGGCGAGATCATCACGACCGGCACGCGTGCGAAGAAATCATCCGCCGGCTACGACCTGACGCATCTGTTCGTCGGCGCCGAGGGCACGCTCGGCATCATCTCGGAGCTGACCATCCGCCTGCGCGGCATCCCCGATACGATCGCGGCCGGAGCGGTGTCGTTCGAGACCGTGCACGGGGCGTGTCAGGCCGTGATCCTGGCGATCCAGACCGGCATTCCCGTGGCGCGCATCGAGCTGCTCAACGCCGCGCAGGTGCGGGCCTGCAACGCCTATTCGAAGTTGACCCTGCCCGAAACGCCGCTGCTGCTGATGGAATTCCACGGCAGCGAGATCGAGGTCGCCGAACAGTCCAAGGCCTTCGGCGAGATCGCCAGGGATTGCGGCGGCGGCGACTTCTCCTGGACCACCAAGCCGGAGGATCGCACAAAGCTGTGGCAGGCGCGGCACGACGCCTATTGGTCGGTGAAAGCGCTGCGGCCCGGCGACAGCATCGGGGTGGTCGCGACCGACGTCTGCGTGCCGATCTCGCGGCTTGCCGAATGCGTCGGCGAGACCGAGGAAGATCTCAAGCGCCTCAACCTGTTGTCGCCGATCGTCGGCCATGTCGGCGACGGCAATTTCCACTGCTCGCTGGTCTGCGACACCAACGATGCCGACGAGATGGCGCGCGGCGAGGAGTTCATGCATCGGCTGGTCGAGCGCGCGCAGGCGATGGACGGCACCTGCACCGGCGAGCACGGCATCGGTCAGGGCAAGCAGAAATACCTCAAGGCGGAGCTCGGCCCCGAGGCGATCGACGCGATGCGGGCGCTGAAAAAGGCGCTCGATCCGCAGAACATCTTCAATCCCGGGAAGATCGTACCGGAGGCGTAGCGCGCGGCGTGGCCGCCGTTTATGCTCGCTCCCTCACCACGGAGCAGGCAATGCAGTGGTTCGCGCGCAAGACGCGTCAGGACGTCTGGGACGAAGCGATCGAACGGCCGCTCGGCGACATCGAGGCCGCCGAGCGCATCCGTGCGATCTGTGACGCCGCTGCGGCGAGCGCGGCAGGTAGCGCGCGCAGCGACAAGCGCGACAGCGAGCGCTACGAGCGCGCGGCGAAAGTCGCGATGGAAATCGCGATGAAGATCTCGGATGGACTGATGCGCGACGACGCAGTCCGTCGCATCGTCGATCTCTGCATGAAGGCGAACGACCTCAAGACGGCGCAAATCCTGTTTCGCGCGATCCATGCCAGCTGGATCCGCGAAACGATCCAGCGCGATCACCCGCCATTGGCGCAGTGAGCCCAGTTATCGCGCCAACTTCCGCACGGCCTCGTCGACGCTGTGGAAGACACGCTCTCTCGGCAGGGCGTCGAACAATCTAAACCGCTCGAACGCGTCCTGCGCGCGCACTGATTCCAGCCGGGCCAGCGCGACGGTGACGCCCTGTTCGCTGCACGCCCTGAACACGTCCAGCAGGATCTGCGCGGCGGTGAAGTCGATCTCGACCATGCCGCTCGCCTCCAGCACCAGCAGCTGTGGCGGCATCGTGCCGAGCACCTTGATCACGTCGCTGCGAAAGCCGGGCGCGTTGAGGAAGGACAGCGGCGCCTGCAGCCCGAGCACGGCGACGCCGGCGATGCGCTCGCCGGCGATGTGCGGATGTGCCGGCCACCAGATCGTGGTGCCCGGCACGCGCTCGAACTCGACCAGCCGCGCGCGCGTCGTGCTCCAGATGCCGTGCAGCAGCGACAGCACGATGCCGAGGAACGCGCCTTGCTGGATCGGCAGCACGATGATCAGCGCGGCGGTGGCGGCGATCAGCAGGAATTCGCTGGGGGATTGGCGATAGATCGTGACGATCTGCTTCACGCGGATGATGCGCAGCGCGACGAACAGCAGGATGCCGCCGAGGGCTGCGTCTGGAACGTGCTGCAGCAATCCCGTTCCAAACGCGAGCAGCGCCAGCACGATCGCAGCGGCGGCGAGACCCGCGAGCTGCGATTGTCCGCCGGTCTCGGCGACAATGCCCGTCCGCGGCGGGCTGGCGTTGACCGGAAACGCGCCGAACAGGCCCGACAGTACGCAGCCTACGCCCGCGCCGAGAAAATCGCGATCGACATCGGCCGGCTTGTCGGGATCGGACGGGAATGAGCGCGTCGTCGCCGCGGTCTGCACCATCACCACGACCGTGATGACAAAGGCGAGCGGCACGAGGCGGACCCATTGCTCCGGTGCAAGCTCGGGGAAGGTCGGCCGCGGCAGCGTCCCCGGCACGAGGCCTACGACATTGACGCCCTTGCTCTCGAGGCCGAGCGCGATCGTGGCCAGGGTCGCGGCGACGAGCCCGATCAGCGCGCCCGGAATTTTTGCGCTGATCTTCTCGGCGACGAAGCACACCGAAGCCGATGCATAGCGTGAAGGGATTGGTGCGGCCGAGCTCGCTTGCGAGCACACCGATGCGATCGAGCGTCGGCCCGTTCGGCGAGTCCAGGCCCAGCACGCCCGGTAATTGCGACACGATGATGTGGACGGAGATGCCGGCGAGGAAACCGACCATGACGGGCACGGACAAGAGATTGGCGATGCCGCCGAGGCGGAAGGCGCCGCCGGCCAGCATCATTGCGCCGACCATCAGTGCCAGCGCGATCGCGAGGCCCTGATACTCAGGCGAGCCGGCGGCGGCCAGCGCCGCCAGCCCGCCGGCGAAGATCGGCGTGATCGTGGAATCGGCGCCGCAGGACAGGAAGCGGTTTCCGCCGAGCATCGCAAAGCCGAGCGATCCCGCCATGAAGGCGAAGAAGCCGATCTGCGGCGCGAAGCCGCCGAGCCGCGCCGTGGCCATCTGCTCTGGGATCGCGATTGCCGCGAGCGTCAGGCCGGCCATCAAATCGCCCGGCAGCGAATAGGACGCGAGTGAGCGAAACAGCGGCCATGATGTTGCGGTGTGAGCGTCCTGCGCCATCAGCAGCGAATCCCCGAAGTGTTCCGTTGGTCGACCAGACCACAGCTGCCGGTCGTCGGCAAACATGGGGTTGCCGGCCTCGCCTGTATATCGTGCGACACCGCAGGGCTCGCGGCACTTATCGCGTCTGCGAGCCCCACGCGCACTCCCGCGAGGCACGCCCTATGGCTTCGACGCCTGCGCCTGCTTCAGCGCGCTCTTGCAGCCATCCGACAGCTGGTTGAAATGCTCGATCATGCACTGCTTGACGCGGCCGCCTCCCGGCATGATGCCGGAGCACAGCGCGCGCATGTCCGCGGTGCACGCTTGGCGTATCTCCTGTCGCGGTTGCTGGGCGGACGCGGCGCCCGCGGACGATATCGCGACCAACGCGGCGATGATGGCCGCGATCGCGCGTCGCAGCTCCCGTAGCTGTACAGGTCTCACCATGCGCAGACCCTCCGCACGCCGAATGGCGTGCTGGTCCACCAACAGGCCCCAGGATAGGGAGGCGCCGCATAGGCATAGGGTGGATGGGCGTAGGGCACGATGGTCCGCCGGCACAGGCCGTTGGCCGTCAGGTGCCAGCCGGGTCCGCAGCCGCCGCTGACTTCGGTGAGGCCGTCGGACATGCCGGGGTGAGGGCTGGGGGTGAAGGCTAGCGCGGTCGAACCTGCGGCCAGTGCGGCTGCCGCGGCCGACGCCAAGATCGTCAATCGTCGCATTCGAGATATCCATGCTTGCAAGTTGGAGGAAGGCAGTCCGCGGCCAGTGTTCTGACCCCGGCCGGAATTCACGGTCGTGCGGCGCGAGGGTCAGTACCGGTATCCGTAATAGGGATGAGTCCCGACCGTGCCGCTGCGCGTCACGCTGTTGCCGTTCGGACCCGTCGTGGTGCGCGTGTAGTCGAATGCATGCGGAGCGACGCGCGTGATGCTGCCGCTGCGTGCGATCGTGCCGCCATAAGGTCCCGTCACCGAAGCCGAACGCGAGCAGGTTCCGCCGGCGCATCCGCCGCTGGCGCTGCCGTAGTAGGTACCTCGCCAAGTCGTGACGCCGCCGCTGCGAACCCAGGCGTTTGCACCGGAGGCTCCCGTGAGGGCCAGCACCGTTGCGAGTGATAGCGAAGCCAGAATGGGTTTCATCGGATACTCCTGTTTGTGAGGACGCGCCGGAACGAGACCGGTCGCCGCATGGGGCCAATCTCGCCTCGATCTTTTGCCGTGATATTGCCGGCGAGGCCGGAAGTGTAACGTTTTGTAACGAGTGACGGGGTCGCCACATTCCTGCCAGCGGGCTGCTCGATAGAGGCCGCGATGGACACTCGGACGATCATGATCGTGGAGGACGACCGCGAGATCCGCGCGCTCTTGGCGGACCTGCTGACGCGGGAGGGCTATGCGCCGGTTTGCGTCGAGAACGGCGCGGCGATGGACCGGGCGCTGATGCAGGCATGCCCGGATCTCATCGTGCTTGACATCATGCTGCCGGGCGAGGACGGACTGTCGATCTGCCAGCGCCTGCGCAGCAAGAGCCGCACGCCGATCCTGATGCTGACGGCCAAGGCCGACGATGTCGACCGCATCATCGGCCTGGAGCTCGGCGCCGACGATTATCTGCCGAAGCCTTTCAATCCTCGGGAATTGCTGGCGCGCATCAAGGCCGTCTTGCGGCGTGTGGACGGCCCGCTGCAGATGCCGCCGCCGCGGCGAATTGCTTTCGGCAGGCTGGTGGCCGATCTCGACGGGCGCAGCCTGACCAACGACCAGAACCGTGTCGTCGAGTTGACGGCAGCGGAGTTTGATCTGCTGGCATGTTTCCTCGAACGGCCCAAGCGGGTGCTGTCCCGCGACCAGTTGCTCGACTGGACACGCGGCCGGACCGCGGATCCGTTCGACCGCGTCATTGACGTGTCGGTTAGCCGGCTGCGCCGCAAGCTCGTCGCCGCGGATCCCAAGGCTGCGTTCTCGATCAGGACCGTGCGCAATGGCGGCTATCTCTTCAGTGCTGACGTTCGCCCGCTCTGAGCACGGAGCCTGTGCGGAATGAGCAGGCTTCACATCGCCGCCCGCCTCGGCCTTATCGTCGTCGGCGCCATCATTCTCGTGCAGTTGCTGTCGGTCGCCATCTATTTGGTGGAGCAGCGCGGCCGCGGCGAGCCGTCCGGATTTGCCGCTTTGCTCGCGCAGGTCGCCGCCTTGGCGGAGGCGATCGACAGGGTCCCGCGCGACGATCGCGACCTGGTGCTGCGCGCGGCCACGACGGCGCGATTTAAGCCGGTCGTGCGTCAGGACGTGCCGCCCAACCCGTTGCATGGCCGTTTCCTGGGCAGCGCGGAGCAACGGTTGCGCGCGCTGAGCGGTGTGCCAGCGGAGCGGCTGGTCGCACTGTCCTTCGTCAACGTCAGGGACGGCCAACAGGTGGCCCGCTTGCGTGATCTCGTCACCTCGCGCCTGCAAGCTGTCATTGAACTTGCTGGCGGCGGCTATCTGGTGATCGAGACCGCAGGTGAGCTCAGCCTTCGCCTGCTCGGCATTCCTGTCGGCCTGCTGGCCGGAATTCTCGGCTTCGTCGTCGCTTTGGCGGCCTTGCTCGCGGTCCGCCACGAGACCAGGCCGCTGTCCGAGTTGACCGTCGCCATCGAGCGCTTCGGCGCTGCCATGGAGACCATGCCGGTCAGCGAGCGGGGTGCTCCCGACGTCCGGGCGCTGATCCGCGCCGTCAACGCCATGCAGGCGAACATCGCCGAACTGCTGCGCAGCCGCACCCTCGTGCTCGGCGCGATCAGCCATGATCTGCGCACTTATGTCACGCGGCTGCGGCTACGTCTCGAGCTGCTGCCCGAAAGCGTGCAGCGGGACAAGGCAACCGTCGATCTCGACGACATGCAATCGCTGATGGATGATGCGCTCGCCTTTGTCCGCGCCTCGTTCGCAGGCCCGTCGGCGGAAACCGTCGATCTTGCCCGCGTCGCGCGGACCGAGTACGAAGCGCGCAAGGGCGCCTGCGCAGCGCTGACGCTCACCTGCGAAGATCCGGCTCTCCTCATCCGCGGCTCGGCTGCGGGCATGGCTCGGGTCGTTGCCAATCTCGTCAACAACGCGATCCTCTATGGTGGCGCCGCGGACATCTCGTTGTACGCCGAGACCGATGTGATCGAACTCCTGGTCGAGGACCGCGGGCCGGGAATCCCGGTTGACGAACGCACCCGCGTATTCGATCCATTCTACCGGCTGGAGACCTCGCGCAGCCGCGGGAGCGGCGGCGCAGGATTGGGACTCACAATCGTGAGGCAAGTTGTCGAAAGCAACGGCGGCACGGTCGCCATTGAGGATCGTCCCGGTGGCGGCACCCGTGTCCGCGTCCGGCTGCCGCGCGAGCGGTCTCAGTAACGGCTGCGGTAGCCATCGCCGTGTCCCGGGCCGCCGTAGTTGCCGCCTCGACCGCCCATGCCCATGCCAATTCCGATGCCTATTCCGACACCTAAGGCTTCTGGCGGCGGGCCGCGATCCGGTGGCGGCGCGCGCTCGTAGATCACCTCATCAGGCGGCGGCCGGCGCGGCCTGGGCGGCGTGTCGACCACCTTGCGCTTCGGCGGTGTGTCGTCGACGCGCTTCTTGATCACAGGCGCGATCGTCGGGTTGATCGGCGAAGCCGGTGGTGTGGGCGTCGAGCACGGGCAGGTCGGGGCCATCGCGACGGCGACCGGGGCAGGAGCGGCCGCGACCGCGGCAGGCAAGACGTAGTTGCGGTTCTGCACGCGGAGCAGCAGCCGGCGTGCGGTCGCGGCCAGATCGCTGTTGTCCCAGTTCGCCAGATACGCCTCGAACGAGGCGCGGGTGTTGATCGCGGTGGCGCGCTCCCACGCCAGCATCTGGCGCCGGCGCTCCACAATCGTGCGCAGCCGCGGCGTACGGGTATCCTGAGCGTACAACTCGATATAGGCCTGATACGCCGGCACGGTGTCGTCGGTGATCACTATCTCATAGGCGACCATGGCCGGCTTGCCCTGCAAATCCTTGCGCCAGTCCTCGAGGCTGCGCGTGCCGCTCGCAAGTGCCATGGAGGATGCGCCAGGAAGCGCAGTCTGACTGCCGCTGCTGTCGCCGCCGAAGAACTTGAAGTCAGTCGTCAGCGACGAGCTTTCCCAGGGGATCTGGCGTCCGTCGGTCGATTGCGCCACGGCGACGCGAATGCGCTTGAACACTTCCTCGATCGGCAGATTGGGCTGCTTGGCGACGGTCAGCGCCGCGGTGGTATAGGGGCTGTCGATGCCGGAGCCATCCTCGGCTTCGGAGCCCGGCGAGGTCGAATAGGAAATGAAGGAGCCCGGCGCGCCGGCCTTGGTGTCGACGATCGCAAGCCCGTGTCCGGCGCCGCTGAGCGCAGGGAAGGGATTGTTGCGGCAGGCATCGAGCATGAAGATGCGCGCCCGCGTCGGCAGTGCGCCGAGCGTGTTGAGCAAATCGTTCAGTCGCACACCCTGCAGCGGAATGTCGGCTTCGCGCTTGGGGTCGAGATCGACGGGAACGAGATAGTTCTCGCCGTCGATCTGGAGGCCGTGGCCGGCATAGAACACCAGCGCGACGGTGTCGGCGCCGCTGGCGCTGACCTTGCCGGCGAAATCCGAGATCGCCTGACGCATATCGTTTTGCGCCAGATTGGATGCCGTGGTGACGGTGAAGCCGGCATTGCCGAGCAGCTCCGTCATGCCCTTGGCGTCGTTGGCTGCGTTGGGGAGTTCCGGCACGGTGCGATAGGCCGATTGGCCGATCACCAGTGCGAGCCGCGCTTCGGCCGCGGCCCCCGTCGGCATCGTCAATTGCGTGAGCGCGAGAAGAGCGGATGCAAGAAACAAATTGCGAAAGACTGGACGGCGCATGGTGTCACCTCCATCGGCAATGCGCGCGATGATGTCACCTTTTCTAGGTGGCCGCCATGCGTCTGTCTGTGCACTGGATCACGTTGAGCTGCGGCAAAATGGGGCAGAAGGTCTGCCAGAGCTGGTGCGGCATCGTTCTGGCGCCATCCATGTGAATTGCGCATTGATCCATGCGCCAATTGGATCGATGCCCAACGCTGCGCGAAAGCATCTTCTCGCGCATCGGCCCCATGCCGATCTGATCGAGAATCCCGCAAAAACATGGCTGTTTTGCCGCGCGCTGATGCCGTTGATCCTCGCGACACGCCGCTTTGCAACGGCCGGCCGCAAGCCTTGCCTGCGCCGTCGCTTTGGCCATACAGTCCGCGCAACGGGCTGCGGCAACGACCGTTGCTCGAAAAACAATAATTGGGGAGAAACCGCATTATGTCCATCGTGCCCGTGAACCGTCGCGCGTTCATCAAGTCGTCGACGGGACTTGCTGCCGGCCTCGTGCTTTCCCCCGCACTCATCGGCCGCGCCGAAGCCGCGACGCTGAAGCTGAAATGCTCCTCGTCGCTGCCGAACGATCCCAAATTCGCCAACGGCCGGGTCTACTACGACAATCTGGTGAAGAACCTGAAGGCGAACGGCCTCGGTGAGCAGGTCGAGGTCGCGTTCTTTCCCGACAACCAATTGGGTCAGGAAATCGACGTCATCAACTCAGTGAAGCTCGGCGTCATCGACCTCATGGTGTCGGGCTCCTCGATCTCGGCGAATCTGGTGCCGCTGGTCGGCACCTACGACCTCGGCTTTCTGTTCTCGAGCTTTCCGCAGCAGACCAAGGCGTTCGACGCTGGCGCGGCCAAGCCGATCGAGGACGCGCTGCTCAAGGGCAGCAACATCCGCATCATCGCCTGGGCCTATAATTTCGGTTCACGCAGCGTACTTGCGAGGAAGCCGGTGAAGACGCCGGAAGATCTCGCCGGTCTCAAGATCCGCACGCTGCCAAATCCCGTCATCACGGAATGCCTGCGCCTGATGGGAGCCGCCGCGACGCCGCTGGCGTTCGGCGAAATCTACACGGCATTGCAGGCCGGCGTGCTGGACGGGCTAGAGCACGACCCGCCGACCATCCTGGCCAGCAAGTTCTTCGAAACGGCGAAATTCTATGCATTGACGCAGCACAATTTCTCGCCGCTCGCGATCTATTTCAGCGACACGACCTACAATCGCATGGATCCGAAGCTGCGCGAGGGATTTCTCGATGCCGCGAAGAAGGCTGCGGCCGACACGCGGACCCACGGGCTCGCCGTCGAGAAGGAAGCGCTGTCGGCCTTGACCGAAAAGGGCGTGACGGTGGCCGAATGCGACCGCGAGGCGTTCAAAAAGCGCGTCGCGCCGCAGATCGAGAACTTCATGAAGGCGCGGCCGGAATCCAAGGCCGTGATCGACATCATCCGCGCCACGCAGGCCTGACGTGGCAATGACAGCTGCCGTACCTCTCTCGGGCGGCCGCCACGGGAGCATCGCCCTGCTGCTTCGCTTCAGCGACGCGATCGCGGCCATCCTGCTGGCCACGGATCTCGTCGTCGTCTGCGGTTCCGTGCTGCTGCGCTTCTGCTTCAACGCGCCGGTGGAGTGGTCCGACGACGTCGCGCGCGGACTGATGGTCGGATCGGCCTTCTTCGGCGCGGCGAGCGCGCTCGCGCGCGGCGAGAATGTCGGCGTCTCTTTCTTCCGCGATCTGGCTCCGGTACGGCTGCGCGCGCTGGTCGACGCCGCGAGCGCGCTGCTGGTGGTGCTGATTTCGGGCTACGTCGCCTACAACGCCATCAAGCTCGGCTCGCTGACGGCGGGCCAGACCACCGGATCCGGCCTGCCGCTGGAGCTGACCTTCTACCCGATGGGCGCCGGCGCGCTGTTCATGACGGTGTTTGCGATCGACCAGCTCTGCGCCAGGCCGCTCCCTGACATCGTCAGAGGCCTCGTCGCGATTGCCGTCGTGACCGGCCTTTATCTCGCCTGGGATTATCTGTCGCCCGCCACGGTGCCGTCGGCGGGCACGCTGATGCTGATCGGTTTCTTTGCGACGTTGGTCGGTGGCTTGCCGATCGGCTTTGCACTGGCGCTGGCCGCGCTGATCTTCATCTGGGTCGAGGGCGCGCTGCCCGGCGTGATCTTCGCCCAGCAGATGGCGCGCGGCATCGACAATTTCGTGCTGCTCGCGATTCCGTTCTTCATTCTCGTCGGCTACCTCATGGAAGCCAACGGCATGTCGGTGCGGCTGATCGAGCTGTTGCAGCGCGGGGTCGGCCGCATGCGCGGCGGTTTGAACGTCGTGATGGTGGCCTCGATGGTGCTGTTCTCCGGCATTTCCGGCTCGAAGATGGCCGACGTCGCCGCGGTCGGCTCCGTGCTGATTCCGGCCGCGCGCCGCTCCAAGCAGAATCCGGGCGGCGCCGTGGCGCTGCTCGCAGCCTCCGCGGTGATGGCGGAGACTATTCCGCCCTGCATCAACCTGATCATCCTGGGCTTCGTCGCGAACCTGTCGATCGGTGGTCTGTTCGTCGCAGGGCTGTTGCCCGCGGCGCTGATGGCGCTGGCCTTGATCGCCGTCTCCATCATCTTCGGCAAGACTCCAATTGAGACTCCAACTGAGTCTCCAGCTGATGCCGAGGTCATCGCGCCGCAGATGCCGGTGTCGGGCCTGTGGAGCGGCGCGATCGCCTCGTTCGGCCTGATCTTCATGATCTTCTTCGGCTTCAAGAGCGGCTTTGCCACCGCCACGGAAATCTCGGCCTTCGCCGTGGCTTATGCACTCGTCGTCGGCAGCGTGGTGTTCCGCGAACTCAGCTTCACATCGGCTGCGCACAGCTTCGTCCAGGGAGCGACGCGCGCGGGGCTCGTGCTGTTCATCGTTGCCGCAGCGCAATCGCTGGCGTTCACGCTGACCCTGCAGCAGGTGCCGCATGCGGTCGGCGATTTCATGCTGGGATTGTCCAAGACCAGCGGCACCTGGCTGTTCATCCTGCTCGCGATCGGCGTGCTGATCGTGATGGGCTCGGTGCTGGAGGGGGCGGCCGCGCTGATCATCTTCGGGCCGCTGCTGCTGCCGGTGGCCGTGCAGCTCGGCATCGATCCCCTGCATTTCGGGGTGGTGCTTGTGATCGCGATGGGCATCGGCCTGTTCGCGCCGCCGCTCGGGCTCGGGCTTTACGGCGCCTGCCTGATCGGCAATGTGCCGATCGAGCAGACGGTGAAGCCGATCATGGGCTATCTCGGCCTGTTGTTCCTTTGCCTGCTCGTGATCGCGTTCGTGCCATGGCTCAGCACGGCATTGCCGCGCGCGTTCGGCTATTGAGGGAGTATCGCCGTGAAAGTCCTGCTGGCCCACACGCCGGAGATGCGCCGCAATTACTACGGCGATCGCAGCCTGAACGGCTTGCGCGCGACCGCCGAGGTGATCCTGCACGAGAGCGATGAGACGCTGGTCTCAGCCAGCCTCGTGCGCGCTGCGCAAGATGTCGACATCATCGTGGCCGATCGCATGACCGAGGGACGCGGCGAGATCTTTGCGCAACTGCCGCGCCTGCGCGCCTTCGTCCGCTGCGCCGTCGACATCCGCAACGTCGATGTCGAGGCGGCCTCGAACGCCGGCGTGCTCGTGACCCGCGCCGGGCCTGGCTTCGTGCAAGCCGTTGCCGAGCTCGCGGTTGGCTTCATGGTCGATCTCTCCCGCGGCGTATCGCGAGCGACGGCCGATTATCACGCCGGCCGCAAGCCGGAAGCGCGGATGGGCCGTCAACTCGCCGGCAGCAAGATCGGCATCATTGGCTATGGCAGCATCGGGCGCTATCTCGGGGAAATCGCCAAGGTGATGCGCATGGAAGTGCTGGTCGCAGATCCCTTTGCGACCGTGACCGACGGTGCCATCCGGCAGGTCAGCCTCGACGAGCTCCTCGCCGCGTCCGACTATGTCGTCTGCCTTGCCATCGCCAACGAGCAGACCGAAAATCTGATCGGCGAGGCGGCGCTGGCGCGGATGCAGAAGCATGCGGTCTTCATCAATCTCTCCCGCGGCAACCTGGTCGACGAAGCGGCGCTGGCGAAGGCGTTGCTTGAAAATCGAATCGCGGGTGCCGCGATGGATGTGGGCCGCGCGCCCGACCAGATGCCAAGCCCGGAGCTTGCGAAGCTTCCCAACGTCATCGCCACGCCCCATGTCGGCGGCCTGACGCCGCAGGCGATCGAATATCAGTCGCTGGAAACCGTGCGGCAGGTCGAAGCGATCGTCAAAGGCGAGATCCCGCAAGGCGCCGTCAACGCCGACCGCTGGACGCGGCGGCCGTGATCTGCTCTATAGCCGGTCCACAGCTTTGAACGTCCCGTCCTTCTGGATCACCGTCAAAAACACCTTCGGCGGCGCGTCGAGCATGCGCATGCCGACGGTGATGGTGCTGCCGCTGATGTCGAAGCGGCCGACATCGTTGATGGTGCGCAGCAGGCTCGCGCGCGTCGGTTGCGGTCCGGCTTGTTCCAGCGCCGCGGCCGCGAGACGGCCGGCGATATAGCCTTCGAGCGCCACGAAATTCGGTGTCAGCGCCGGGTCGAACGCCGTCTGCGCCGCCTGGTAGTCGGCGACCAGCTTAAGCGAGCGGTCCCAGGGAAACGGCACGACCTGCGTGACGACGACGCCTTCGCCCTCGGGGCCGAGCTCCTTGGCGAGCGCAACGGCGCCGACAAAGGAGATGTTGACGAAGGTCGGATTGGCGCCGCTGCGGTGCGCGAGCTTGATGAACTCGGCGCAGGGACCGTAGGTCCCGACCATGACGATCGCCTCGGGTTCGACGCGCTTGATCGTGCGCCAGGCCGACGCGACGGCGCGGGTGTTGCGCTCGAAGGTGCCTTCGGCGGCGAGCTCGAGGCCGCGCCTGGCAAGCGCGCGCTTCACGCCGGAAAGACCGTCGCGCCCGAACGAGTCGTCCTGGTAGAAAATGGCGATGCGGGTGAAATGGCGATCCTCGGTGAGATGCTTGACCCACGCCTCGGCCTCGGCGCCATAGCTTGCACGGATGTTGACCACGTTCGCAAGCTCGAAGTCGCGCAAGAATTCAGCGCCGCTGAAGGGACCGATGAAGGGCACGTTCCTGGCGCTGGTGATCGGTATCGTCGCCACCGCGGTCGGCGTGCCCACCGCGCCGATCAGCGCGAACACCTTCTCGTCCTCGATCAGCCGCAGCGTCTGCGCCAGCGAGCGGTCGGGGTCGTAGCCGTCGTCACGGCTGATGAGCTGGAGCTTGCGGCCGTGGACGCCGCCTTTGGCGTTGATCTCGGTGAAGGCTGCGACAATGCCCTGCCGCATGCGCTGTCCGAGTGTGGAGGAGGGACCCTCGAGCGCTGCGGCTTGGCCGAACAGGATCGCATCCTCGCTGACGCCGATCTCGTCGGCTTTCGCCGGCAGCATGATTGCTGCCAGGACGGCGACGGTCATGACGATGCATGTCGCAGATCGAGATCGATACATCAGAAAAGTCTTGCTGGGTGCGGTGAGTAGCTTCGTGAAAGCTATCGCCACGGGATGAATCGGCGATGTATCGACGGCTCCGTACTACTCCGGGGAAAACCGGCAACTTGCTTCGACAGAGCCCGCATCATCCTGCACTTCATTAACTAAACCGGGTAATGCGGAAAAGCCGGGTTCCGAAATTGTGCAGTTCTTAACCGCGGTCCTGTTCCGATAGTGGCTCCGGCGGCTCAACCAGAGGTTCGGTTGAGCGGGACAGGGGACGGCGGTTTTTGGAATGGGCGGTCGGGATCAGAACGATCAGGATCGGGGGCGTATGACCGGATGGTGGCGTGCCGCGCCGCTGCTCGGGCTCTATCGCCCTGCGCTCGTCGCAGTCGGCGTCGGTCTTCTGTTCTCGGTCGTGGCTGCAGCCGCCGTGGCGCGATGGGAAGGCCGCGTCAACAAGATCGAGTTCGAGAACGCGGCCGAGACCGAAGTGATCGTCATGCAGAACGGCATGAGCGAGTACATCTCCAGGCTCGTCGCGCTGCGCACGCTGTTCGAATCGACCAATCAGGAGATCACCCGCAGCGAATTCGAGACCTTCAGCGCCCGCCTGTTCGAGCGCCATCCCGGCATGCTGCGCATCTCCTGGGTGCCGCGGGTGAACCGCAAGGAGCGCGCCGAATACGAGGCCGCGGCGATCACGGACGGCGTGTCCGGCTATCGCATCAAGTCGCTCCAGGGCGATGCGTTCGCGACCGCGCCGCAGAGCGACGAATATTTTCCGGTGTTCTACTCGACCCAGCCGAAGACGTCTCCAGTCTACGGAATGGACTACGCGACCGTTCCGGAGCGCCGCGCGGTCCTCGAGCGCGCGCGCGACACCGACCGGATAGGGGCCATTCGCACCCGCCTCTACGAGCCGAAGGAGGGCGGCCGGTTGCCCGACGTCCTCGTCGCCATTCCCGTCTACGCCAAGGGAACGTCGCGCGACGCGGTCGTGGACCGGCGCCGCAATCTCGCCGGCTTCGTCGTCGGCGTCTTCGACCTGCCGCTGCTGATCCAGTCCATTCGCGTGACCACCGGGGCAAGCCCCGCGGTCAGCGTCAACGTCTATCCGCCGTTCGCGGGTCAGATCGTCGGCCTGGAGCAAATGCTGCCGGATTACTCGTCGGCCGCGACGGCGCCGCAGACGATGCGGGACGTCGCGCTAGCCCTGCACTGGTCGGGCAATCTCAAGATCGGCGACACCGATTGGCAGGTGCGGGCGGTTCCGGCTGCCGGCGGTCCGCTGGAGACGACTTACGATCGCGCGGGTGCGGTGCTGATCGTCGGCATGCTGCTGACGCTGTCGCTTTCGACCTATCTCATGCTCGCAACCCGCAATTCGCAGCGGCTGTCACTGGCGAACCGGCGGGTGCTCGAACTCGCCCAGACCGACATCCTGACCGGATTGCCGAACCGCGCTTTCTTCCTGGCCCGGCTCGACGAGCTCAAGGGCCGTTTGAAGGACGCCGGTCCGACCTTCTCGATCCTGATGCTCGACCTCGACCGCTTCAAGAACGTCAACGACTCGCTCGGTCACGGTGCCGGCGATGCGCTGCTGCGTCAGGTCGCACAGCGGCTGAAATCCGCTTTGCGCACCAGCGACGTGCTGGCCCGGCTCGGCGGCGACGAATTCGCCATCATCCAGGAAGCTTGCGAGGATCAGCGCGTCTGCTCGACCGAACTGGCGGGGCGGATCGCCAAGCTCGTGGCCGAGCCGTTCCTTCTTCCCGGACACCGCGTCGAGATCGGTACCAGCATCGGCATTGCGATCGCGCCCGATCATGGCAGCGATCAGGAGCAGCTGCTGAAGAAGGCGGACCTGGCGCTCTACCGCTCGAAATCGTCGGGCCGCAACTGCTTCACCATCTACGACAAGGCGATGTCGGCCGAGCTCGAGGCGCGCAGCACGCTGGAAGGCGATCTGCGCGACGCCATCGCGCGGTGCCAGCTCGAGGTGCACTACCAGCCGTTCGTCGACGCCCTCAGCGGCACGCGGCGCGGCTTCGAGGCGTTGGTGCGCTGGCGGCATCCGACGCGCGGCTTGATTGCGCCGGACCAGTTCATCCCGCTTGCGGAGGAGACCGGGCTGATCGTGCCGCTCGGCGAGTTTGTGCTGCGGCGCGCCTGCGCGGACGCGGCCGGCTGGCCGTCCGATCTTGCGGTCGCCGTCAACCTGTCGCCGATCCAGTTCAAGGAGGCCGAGCTGTTCGAGATGATCAGCGCGGCGCTCGCCGATTCCGGATTGCCGCCGCAGCGGCTGGAGATCGAGATCACGGAATCCGTGCTGCTGGAGCGTGGCGTCGAGAACCACGCCTTCATGGAGCGGCTGAAGAGCATCGGCATCGCGCTCGCACTCGACGATTTCGGCACCGGCTATTCGTCGCTCAGCTATCTGACCGCTTTCCCGTTCGACAAGATCAAGATCGACAAATCGTTCATCCGGAACCTCACGCATCAGCCGCGCAGCTCCGCCATCATCTCCTCGATCGTGACGTTGGCGCGCGGGCTGGACATGTCGGTCACCGCCGAGGGCGTCGAGACCCGCGAGGAGTACGAGCGGCTGAAGGCGCTCGGCGTCAATTTCGCGCAAGGCTATCTGTTCGGCCGCCCGCAGCCGATCGAACGGATCCTGTTCGACGCGCCCGCCAAATCGTCGCAACGCGACGCGGCCTGAGGGCGGCCGCCCAAGGATCGCTCAATGAGGCATGCGCGAAAAGCGCTTGACCCGGGCAGTCCTGGATGGTCGGAAGGACCGTCCAGGGATGAAACACACAATGCGGCTTCCGTTCTTCTACGGCTGGGTCGTGGTCGCGGTGACCTTCGTCACCATGGCCATCGGCGTCAACGCGCGCACCGCCTTCTCGCTGTTCTTCCCTCCCATCATCTCCGAATTCGGCTGGGAGCGCGGCGTCACCGCGGGCGCCTTCTCCTTCGGCTTCGTGGTGTCGGGCATGGTCAGCCCGCTGATCGGCCGGCTGATGGACCGCGCCGGCCCGCGCGCGGTGATGGAGCTCGGCGTCGTTCTGATGGGCGGCGGATTGCTGCTCGCGCCGCTCACGAGCCAGCCATGGCATCTCTATGTCACCATCGGCGTCATGGTCGGCGCCGGTTCGGTGTGTCTCGGCTATTCCGGGCAGTCGTTGTTCCTGCCGAACTGGTTTATCCGCACGCGCGGCCTCGCCATCGGCATCGCCTTCGCCGGGGTCGGCATCGGCTCGGTCACGCTGCTGCCATGGGTGCAACACATGATCGAAGGGACCGGCTGGCGCACCGCCTGCACGGCGATGGGCCTGATGATCCTGATCGTGCTGGCGCCGATCAATCTGTTCCTGCATCGACGTCCCGAGGATATCGGCCTTCGGCCTGACGGCGATGCGGCCCCGGCCGCAGGCGCCGCAAAACCCGCCTCCAACGTCGTCGATCCCGTCTGGGCCGGGACCGAATGGACACTCCGGAAAGCGGTCGCCACGACACGGTTCTGGTGGATCGCGCTCGGCTATTTCTGCGGCCTCTACATCTGGTACGCGGTGCAGGTGCACCAGACCAAATTCCTGCTCGACATCGGCTTCAGCCCGGGTGTCGCGGTGTGGGCACTCGGCATCGTCAGCCTGCTCGGCATTCCCGGCCAGATCCTGCTCGGCCATGTCTCCGACCGGATCGGGCGGGAATGGGTGTGGGCGATCAGCTGCGCGGGTTTTGCGATCTCTTTCGCGGCGCTGATGGCCCTGAAATTCCAGCCTTCATTGTGGCTGGTCTACCTCATGGTGTTCACGCAAGGCGCGCTCGGTTACGGCCTGACCTCGATCATGGGCGCAGTGGTGTTCGAGATTTTTCAGGGCAAGCACCAGGGCAGCATTTTCGGCACGATCATGCTGGCGGCATTGGCCGGCGGCGCTGCCGGTCCCTGGGTCACCGGCTTGCTTTACGATCGGGTCGGCGACTACACGCTGGCCTTTGGCGTCGCCATCATCGTGAGCGGATTGTCGGCGCTCTCGATCTGGCAAGCTGCGCCCCGCAAGGTGCGCGCCGTTGCCGGCAAGCTTCAGGTGGAAACCGGCGCCGAATAGGTTCCGTGCGCGCCCAATTACCTTCGTTTCTTTCGCGGAATGTTAATCATGTCGCGTCTTGGCGCGGTGCGAGGGGACTGCAAAAAGGACTTGGACACCATGGTGGCGCTAGCGTCGGTTGCATATTTTCCCGATGCCTCCGGGTCTAGCGATGTCCGCCTCCGATTGTGCCATGACAGAAACTCCGGAAGTGCTGTTGGCCGCGCTCGAACGCGCCGACGAGGGCATCGTCATCGTCGACAGCGCGCATCGCATCACGCATTTCAATGCCGGTGCGGAGCGGATTTGGAAACTCGCACGCGCTGATGTGCTCGGTCACGACGCCGAAATTCTCACCCTCAAATGCCTTCAGGCCGATCCGGTTGCAGAATTCCGTGACGAGATCAGCCTCGTGCGAAACGACGGCAGCCGCATCCGGGCGGCCATCTCGCTTTCATCCATTGCAAGTGAAGGCATCACCTATCGCATCGTGTTCGCGCGCGACGTCACCGCGAATGCCGAACGCCGCGCCAGGATCGGGCTTCTCCACGCCGTCTCCGACCAGACCAACCGCGCGGTGCTCATCACCGACACCGACCAGAGCATCGTCTACGTCAATGCCGCCTTCACGACGCTGTTCGGCTACACCAGCGAGGAAGCCGAGGGCCGCCGTGCCAGGGGCCTGCTCGCCGGCCGCCACACCGATCGCAAGGCCGTTGCGAAGCTCGTCAAGCGCCTGATGGAGGGTGGCCACCGCGGCGAGGTCGAGATGCTCGCCTATGACAAGGACGGCGAGGAGATCTGGGTCTGCGCCCGCATCGATGCCTTCCGCGACAGGAGGGCCAGGTCAAGCACATCTTCGCGCTGCTCGAGGATATCACCGAGACCAAGCAGCTGCGCTCGCTGCAGCAGCTCATCATGGGCGCGCTCGCCGACGAGGTTCCGATCGGCGAGATTGCCGACCGGCTGTGCCGCCGTGTCGAGCAGATCGCGCCCGACGTCGTCTGTTCGCTGCTTCA
This sequence comes from Bradyrhizobium sp. 17, assembly GCF_023073515.1. NCBI lineage: Bacteria > Pseudomonadati > Pseudomonadota > Alphaproteobacteria > Hyphomicrobiales > Nitrobacteraceae > Bradyrhizobium > Bradyrhizobium sp. 17. The sequence continues at coordinate 274,136 of NZ_JADPJQ010000035.1, forward strand.
TATCGATGCCGCGGGCCTGATCCATCCGCTCGGCGGCCCAAGTCTGCCCGAGGACTATTCCCGCGCACTGGACGGCGTTGCCATCGGCCCCAATGTCGGCTCGTGCGGAACCGCGGCCTTCTACGGCGAGCCGGTGCTGGCGACGGATCTGGAGACCGATCCGCGCTGGCGGCCGTACAAGGCGATGCCGCTCGCGATTGGCCTGCGCGCATGCTGGTCGACGCCGGTCAAGGCCAAGGACGGACGGGTCATCGCCACGTTCGCCTTCTACTACCGGGAGCCGCGCGCGCCGAGCAATTGGCATCGGCGCATCGTCGAGGCCTGCGTCAATCTCGGCGCTTTCGCGATCGAGCGCAAGGAAGCGCGCGCCGAGATCGCGCGGCTCGCCTATCACGATATCCTCACGGGCCTGCCGAACCGCGCGCAATTGCGGCGCCTGATCACCACCGCCATCGATGCCTGCCCGACCGGCAGCCACGTCGCGCTGGCCTTCCTCGACGTCGATCATTTCAAGGACGTCAACGACACACTCGGTCATGCCGCCGGCGACGAGCTCCTGATCCAGCTCGCGCAGCGCCTGCGCGAGCAGATCGGGCCCGAGGACATGCTGGGGCGACTCGGCGGCGACGAGTTCGTGATCCTGCTGCCGCAGCGCAACGCCGAGGGTGCCGAGCGCGTCGCGGCCGGAATCACCGAAGCGCTGGCCGCGCCGCTGCGGCTCGGCTCCAGGCAACTGCAGATGTCGGCGAGCATCGGCGTCAGCCTCTATCCCGATCACGCCACCGACATCGACACCCTGATGCAGCAGGCGGACGCGGCCATGTACATGGCCAAGCAGGCCGGCCGCTCGACCCATCGCCTGTTCAGCGCCGAGATGAACGGGCTCACCGAGCAGCGGCTGGCCTTGATTGCGGCGCTGCGCCGCGCCATCGCCGAGGGCACGCTGACCCTCCGCTATCAGCCGCAGATCCGCAGCTGCGACGGCGCGATCCATGGCGTCGAGGCGCTGGCGCGCTGGCACGATGCCGAGCTTGGCGACGTCTCGCCGGCAAAATTCATCCCACTCGCCGAAGAGTGCGGCCTGATCGAGCAGATCGGCCTGTGGTCCGTGCGCGAGGCCTGCCGGCAGATGGCGAGCTGGCGCCGCGCTGGGCTGAACATTCCATCCGTGTCGGTGAACCTGTCGCCGATCAATTTCCGCAACGTCACGCTGGCCGCGCGGCTCAAGGATATCCTCGCCGAATACGATCTGGCGGCGGATGCGCTGATGCTCGAGATCACCGAGGGCGCGTTCATGCAGGACAGCGTCGCCGCGCTCGAGACGATGAACGCGATCCGGGAGCTCGGCGTCGGGCTTTCCGTGGACGATTTCGGCACCGGCTATTCCAGCCTCAGCCGGCTCGCCCATCTGCCGATCCGCGAGCTCAAGATCGACCGCAGCTTCATGCGCGACATCGAGCGTGACGCTGGCGCGCTCGCGATCGCCACCGCTGTGGTGCGCGTCGGGCAGGGCCTCGGCATGACTGTCGTCGGGGAAGGAGTTGAGACCGAGGCGCAGCGCAAGGTGCTGGCCGAGCTCGGCTGCGACGTCGTGCAAGGCTTCCTCTACGCGCCCGCGCTCGCGCCCCTAGCGTTCGAGCGCTGGCTGATCGAGCACTGCGCCGAGCAGGCGCGGGCGATGCTCGCTCGTCTCGACATTGCACCGGCCGGCGCGACCGCGGTGAAGCGGTCGGCGTAGGGCGTCTACTCTCGGAGCCGCCACGGCAGCAACGACCGGCTAGTCATCGAAATCAACGAAACGCGTTACTTCGATCGTGTCTGGTTTGATTTTGCTCGGCATTGACGCGGCAATGCATAGTGAACGGTCAGCAGGCTTTCGTTCCTGTCATCGAAAATCAAATGATCGGTCAAGGCCATTTCCGCGCGCATCGCGTTGCAGCAGAAGATCATCCATCGATTGAACGTGGGCAGCTGGCTCATGGAGCGGTAAAGCTCGCCACACTCGATGGTCAGGTTCGGCCGGCCTTGCGCGTTCGCCAATTCGAGCCGGGATCGAATCTCTTGCCGGAAACGATCCGTTGAAACCATGCGACATCCGATTGCCGAAAACCCTTCTGAGAGGGGGATCAGCCGGCCAATAATGAAATCGAGCGAGGAACCCCGTCAACTCAGACGCCAGGCCGCGTGACCATAGAGCAATGCCAACACAAAGATACAGCTAATAAAGCCGATCGGATTGATGCGCTCGTCTCGCTATTGGGTGACGGCGTTCCTATATGCTCGAGATCACCGCCCGCCCTTGGCAGTTATCGGTGACTGAGAGCATTTCGCTCCCGCCTCAACCACGCAGGCGGTCGCATGTCCGATATCCCAAAATACAAATCTCCTGGACCGATTGGTATCTCGGGTGCCGGTGCGGGTCGCTGCGTCGGCCTGCATGCAGCGGAATCCATTTTCAATTGATCTGCGGCAGCGATCTCGCACGCAGATCGTCAGGAGGTTTACGTGGCAAACACAGCAACGATCCGAAATTCGAACGGACTTCCGGCCACATTCACGGGATCGAAGACCGGGCAGGACGACGCTCCGTTTGTCTTCGTCAAGGTCGGCGATGAAGAGCGCCGCATGCGAAGGGCCGAATGGGATGCGCTTCCGCCCTGGACCGGTCCGCGCCCGGCACGAACAGCCAACGACTGATCGCACAGCCTTGGGGAGGCCCGCTTGACGGTCGAACATGCCATCGTGCGAACCAAGCCGAAGCCCTGGGGCAGTCTCGATCTGCGGCCCTGGAGTGAGACGTCGACGAGCGACGGGCCGATCGGGGAATTGTGGTTCGAGCGCCCCGGTCTTGCTGCGCCCAAGACGACGTTGCTGCTCAAAATGCTCTTCACCACCGAGCCGCTGTCGATTCAAGTTCATCCGGATGATGCGTTCGCGCGTTCGATCGGGCTTGCCAATGGCAAGACCGAAGCCTGGTATATCGTCTCCGCGATCCCCGGCGCCCGGGTCGCGGTGGGATTGAACCATTTGCGCTCCGCCGCGGAGTTGCGAACCGCGATCACTGATGGCTCGATCGCCGATATCGTGGATTGGCAGCCGGTTCATCCAGGCGACGTCATTCTCATTCCTGCTGGAACGATCCACGCGATCGGCGCCGGCATCGTGCTCGTGGAAATCCAGCAGCACAGCGACGCCACGTTCCGGCTGTTCGACTATGGACGAGCGCGCGAACTGCACATCGACCATGCCGTCGCGGTGGCGACGGCAGGCCCACGCCAGATTCAATCGCCGTCCGAACGCCTGAGCGGCGCGCGAACGGTCCTCACGGTCAATTCCTATTTTGCGCTGGAGCAGACGGACCTTGCTCCTGGCTCCGTTTGGATGCTCGACGCACCGAAAGAGACCTGGCTGCTGGCGATAGAAGGCCAGGCCCAACTCGGCTCGACGAGGCTGGCGCCGGGGGACGCGATCTTCCTGGAAGCCGACCATGCGGAAATCGAGGTCGGTGCGAGCGGCTTGAAAGCGCTGCTGGCCTATCCCGGCCCGAAGATAAACCCTGCTGCGCTAACAGGGCGCAGTGCCGCGAGCGCCAGTCTCGCACCGCACGCCTTTCCCGGCACCCTGGTCCCGTCTCCCTTCGAGACCGCCACGCTCAAACAATCGGAGACGCCAAATTGGCTGCCGTAAATCGTATCGCATTCATCGGCAATTCGCTTCCCCGCCGCTGCGGCATCGCGACCTTCACTACTGACTTGCAGAGCGCCGTTGCGGCGTCCCGGAGTGATCTGGAGACGGTCATCGTCGCGATGACCGATCACGGCCAGGTCTACGATTATCCTACCACCGTGGGCCTGGAGATCGACGACGACAGGCAAGATGATTATGTCCGTGCGGCTGCCTATCTGAACAGCGGCGGCTTCGAGGCCGTTTCGCTGCAACACGAATTCGGAATTTTCGGCGGCGAAGCCGGAGGCCAGATCATGGCGCTTCTGTCGCGCCTGACCATACCGATCGTGACAACCCTGCATACGGTCTTGTCCGAGCCGACAGAGGCTCAGCGCGACGTCATCACGCGCATCGTCGAGTGCTCGTCCAAGATCGTCGTGATGGCTGAAAAAGGTCGGGAATTGTTGCGCTCCGTCTATCACATGGCTGACGAGAAGATCGAGATCATCCCGCATGGCATCCCGGAATTTGCGTTCGTCGAACCCGACGCGGCCAAGGCTGCGCTCGGATTCAGCAACAAGTCGGTCATCCTGACCTTCGGATTGCTGTCGCCGAACAAGGGTATCGAAGTCATGATCGATGCGATGCCTTCGATTCTGAAGACCCGACCCGACGCCGTTTACGTCGTCCTCGGTGCGACGCATCCCAACCTCGTGCGCGACCGTGGCGAAGCTTATCGTGAGTCCCTGATGGCGCACGCGCGCCAGGCTGGCGTCGAGGATCACGTCGTGTTCCTCGATCAGTTCGTCGACAAGAAAACGCTGCTCGATTTCATCTCGATGTCTGACGTCTACGTGACGCCGTACCTCAGTGAGGCCCAGATGACCTCGGGCACGCTGGCCTACAGTTTTGGCCTCGGTAAAGCCGTGGTGTCCACCCCGTATTGGCATGCCCGTGAACTATTGGCCGAGGGCCGCGGCATCCTGGTTCCGTTTGGCGACGCGGCAGCGCTCGGCATTGAAATCGCCAAGTTGCTCACCAACGACGTGCTTCGGCAGGCGATGCGCAAGCGCGCCTATTCGAGCAGCCGCGCGATGACATGGGAAAGAACCGCCGAGCGCTATATGTCGGTCTTCGAGAACGCCGGCCGCCGGCATCGGCTCAAGACCATCGCGCGTATGGATACTGGCACGCTGCTGCGCGACAGCCGCGCCCCGCCGGAAATGCAGCTCGGCCATTTCCTGTCGATGTGCGACGACACGGGACTGTTTCAGCATGCCGTTCATAGCGTGCCGGATCGTGCCCACGGCTATTGCGTCGACGACAACGCCCGGGCGCTGCTCGTGGCCTGTGCGCTCAACAATCCGGGTGAAGAGCGGCTGCCGGATGCGCTGACGGCACGATTTGCCGCTTTCGTCCAGCACGCCTGGAATCCGGATACACGACGATTTCGCAATTTCATGGGCTTCAACCGCTGCTGGTTGGAGGACAAGGGGTCGGAGGACAGTCACGGACGTACGCTCTGGGCCTTGGGGGTGTGCGCGTTGACCGACGCCAGCTCGTCGCGGCGCTCATGGGCCGGGGCCTTGTTTTCCGAAGCAATGGCGACAGTGGAAGATTTTCGTTCGCCCCGTGCGTGGGCGTTCGTATTGCTGGGCCTCGATGCTTACTGCTCGGCTGTCCCGGGCGATGTCCAGGCGACCCGCCTGCGTGCCGTGCTTGCCGATCGCTTGATCTTGATCTTCGACACCGTGGCAACCGGCGATTGGGTCTGGTTCGAGGACGGGTTGGCCTATGATAACGCGCGCTTGCCCCAGGCGCTGATCATAACCGGTCTTGCCAGCAAGACATCGCGCTATGTCAATATCGGGCTGGAGTCGTTGCGCTGGCTTGTGAAGCGGCAAACCTCAGCGAAAGGCCAATTCCGCCCGATCGGCACGGCGGGGTTTGGCGATCGACGCCAGCCGTCGCAAGCCTTCGACCAGCAGCCGCTGGAGGCCGCGGCGACCATCGCGGCATGCCTCGCCGCGTGGCGGGCCGATCACGATGTCGAGTGGAAAGCCGAAGCCGCGCGGGTCTTCGCGTGGTTTCTGGGCAGCAACGACCTGTCGGCCTCGCTGGTCGATCTGGAGACCGGAAGCTGCCGGGATGGCCTGCATCCCGATCGTCCCAATGAGAACCGGGGAGGGGAATCCGTGGTGTCTTATTTGCTTGGGCTTTCCGAGATTCGGCAAATTGCCCGCCTGAGCGAAAGCCGGGCCAAGCCTGCTCCTCTCGTCGCTTGACGGAGCAGGATTACGATTTCCTCCTTCAACCCATCGAGGCCGTCTTGTCGCAATCTCCCTTCCTCAAACGTCAAGCCCTTCAGCTGCGGCCTGATCCGACCCGTGTCATCGTTCGGCCTTTCAAGCCGGCAACAGAGCCGCGCGACCTCAATCCGACGGACAAGACCCGCGCCAACCATATCGTCGAACGGGTCCTCGCGCTCGATGCCGAGACGGCTGACCGGCAATTGGCCGACGTTCTGGAGAATTTCCTCGGCCGTCACCGCAACCTGTTGCAGATATTCGAGACACGCGCCGCGGAAATGGAAGAGGCGCTGGCCGACCATGCTGTATTCACGCAGGTGCAGCGCCAACTCGCGGGCGCCTATTTTCTCAACGAATATTCGTTCGAGGCCTCGGCATTGTTCAATCCGAGTATCGTGCCGCATCCCGATCAATCCGGAACGCCGGAAGGCAGCCTTCGCTTCATCCTAAGTCTTCGTGCCGTCGGCGAGGGTCACGTGTCGTCCCTGACATTTCGCTCGGGGCTTATTGCGGCAGACGGGACCGTGACCATCGACCCGACGGCGCGCCTTGCATCCAGCCCCGATCTCGTCAAGCTGACATCGGGCGCCGGCGGCGACGAGATTGATGTTACATTTGCGGCCGGCCAGGATCTGAGCGAGCGGGTGATTTTCCCGGTCACTGAAGCGCAGTCGAACGGGATCGAGGACGCCCGCTTTGTGCATTTCAGCAACGCCGGCGAGACGATCTACTACGCGACCTACACCGCTTATAGCGGACGGGCGATCCGGTCGGAGCTGATCGAGACGTCCGACTTTGTATCGTTCCGGCTATCGACCCTGAAGGGCAGTGCCGCGCGCAACAAGGGCATGGCGTTATTCCCGCGCAAGATCGGGGGCAGATATGCAATGATCGCGCGCCAGGATAACGAGAACCTCTATCTGATCTTTTCCGACGATCTCCAGACGTGGGATGGCGGCCAGCCGATTCTGAAGCCGCGATACCCCTGGGAATTCGTGCAGATCGGCAATTGCGGATCACCCATCGAGCTCGACGTCGGGTGGCTGCTGCTGACGCACGGCGTCGGACCTTTGCGAAAATATTCGATCGGGGCCGCGCTGCTGGACAAGAACGACCCTTCGAAGGTGCTCGGCCGCCTGCGCGAGCCACTATTGCGCCCGGACCCTTCCGAACGCGAAGGATATGTTCCAAACGTCGTCTACACTTGCGGCGCGATGCGCCACCACGACAAGATCATCTTCCCCTACGCGGTCTCCGACAGCTACTGCAATGTCGCGACAATCGAGATCGGATCCTTGATCGCGGCCATGGACAGGAGCGCATAGGAACTGCGCTGACCGTTCTCGACATCCATCCGGTGGATTGGAAAAGCGTGAAGCGGTCGGCGCAGAACACTGCGTCGAGCTGGTGATATCCGGGCTCAGGCATCCGGTTGCAGGAACGTGCCGTACTGCTTGGTCGCGGCGACCGCGGCCGCGGCCTGTCCGATCATCCGCATCGCGGCCATCATCGGCCACGGCCCGAGGCTGACCCGCCGAACGCCGACGCGAGCCAGATCCGGAAGTGCGGGAACGCCTTGTGTCACCATGATGTTGACCGGCAGAGGCGTGAGCTGAACCAACTTTTCAATGAGAGCGAGATCGGTGAGGCCGGGGACGAAAATTCCGTCGGCGCCGGCCTCGGCATAGACCTTCGCCCGCCTTGCCGCTTCGTTCATGCACTCGTCCGGCGATCCGAATTTCAGCAGGAACGGATCTGTTCTCGCATTGATGAACAGCTGAACTCCAAGATCTTTCGCGGCGTCGCGCACGGCCTTGATCTTGGCGGCATGGAGTTCGGGATTGACCAGTTGCCGCTTTCCCCCCGATAGCCCGTCCTCGATATTGATGCCGACGGCGCCGGCTTTCAAAATCTCGGTCGCCGATCTGGCGGCGGCCTCCGGGGTGTCGCCATATCCTGCCTCCAGATCGATTGAGACTGGAACTGACACGGCCGCAGTCATCCGCGATACGAGGCCGGTCACCATGTCGAACGGGACATTTTCTCCGTCGGCGTATCCAAGTACGGAGGCGACCGCGCCGCTGCTGGTCGCGATGGCCGGAGCGGTCTTCGCGATGGCTTTGGCGGTGGCGGCGTCCCAGGCGTTGAACAGGACGAGCGGATCGCCCTTCCTGTGAAGGGCATGAAAGGTCTCGGCATATTGATGTTGTGTCTTGGCGTCCATTGCGCGCACTCCAGATTAGAAAATCGAAGGATGTTGTGGGCCACCGCCCTCTGCGTTCAGTCAGGCGCGTGCGTCTTGAACCAGTCCATGATCAGGCCGGTGACTTCTTCCTCACGCTCGAGGTGCGGGAAGTGCCCGACATCGGGCAGGACAATCCGCTTGTGCGGCCCCTTGAACAGCGGCTCCTCCTTGACCGAGTACCTCGCTGTCGGATCGTTGCTGCCATAGATCGTCAGCGTCGGCGTGTGCATGTCATTGATCGGCAGCCGGCCCGTGAGCCCCGCATCGGTCAGGCCTCCGTAATATTTCAGCGCCGCGGCCATCGTGCCGGGCGAGCTGAGTGTCTCCTTGATCGAACGGATGTGCTCGGCATTGTTGAATGTCGGTGACCACAGCTTCCAGAGATAGTCGACAAAGGGGAGGCCCTCGGTATTGACCGCGGATTCGGCGCCGGGCAGCTGGAAAAAATAGACGTGGAAGACGGCTCGAACGAGCTCCGGATCCCGTCTGATGCTCGAAATTGTAATCGGGTGCGCGGTGTTCATGACCACGGCGGCCTTGATTGCCGATGGCGCCGTGGCCAGCGCCTGAAAGGTCGAGGTGCCGCCCCAATCCATGCCGACGACGCGTGCCTGTCCGTCGTCGCTCAGCGCCGCGATGAGGGCTTCGAGATCCTTGCCCAGTGCGATCGGATCGAAAATGCCGTCCGCCGGAATCTCGGTCGGCGCATAGCCACGCAGGAACGGCGCGACGGCACGATACCCGGCATCCGCGAAGACCTGCAGCTGCTTTCGATACGACCAGGCATTGTCGGGAAAGCCGTGCAGGAACATGACCAGGGGGCCATCGCCCTGTTCGAGATAGGCGAAGCGCACGCCGTTGGCCTGCACGTATTTCAAGGCGGGTTCGGTGCCCCTGGTATCCGCTTGGGCATTCGCTTGTCGTGCCGCGCTCCGAGTATTCATCGTCATTCTCCATGTGATCGAGCCCCGCGATCCAAATTATGTGCGGAGCGCACATATCGTCAAGTTGTTTTTTGTGCGCTCCGCACATATTGTCGGTGTATGGAAATTGGAATCGCAAATTTGCTGGGGGCGCTTTCGCTCGCCGTCATGGATCGGATCGAGCAGGGCGCGCGCGAGGTCATCGGCCGCGGTGGCGAGACCCCTGCGGCACTGGTCGTCATCGGCTATGGCCAGGGCATGACCAACGACAAGCTGCGGCGGATCCTTGGCCTGTCGCATTCAGGAACGGTCCGGCTGGTGGACCGTCTGGTGTCGGATCGGCTGGTCGAACGTCGGCCCGGACAGGACGGCCGCGAGGTTGCCTTGCACCTGACGGCGAAGGGCGCCGCAACCCGCAACGATTTGATGACTTCGCGGATTTCGGCCGTCGCGTCGCTTCTGGATGTACTGTCGCCGGCTGAAACGAAGCGCCTTGAAACGCTGCTCCATGAGTTGTTGGCTCGGCAGGATACCTCCGAGATGGATCGCTTCACGATCTGCCGCATGTGCGACGACAGCGCTTGTACGAATTGCCCCTTGCCCACGGACAAGGGCAAACGCGCTCGCTAGCGGGCGCGCTCGAGACTATCATCCGGCTTGGGCGCAACGCGCGTTCACATCGCGGAAAGGAACGTCCGGCGTTTCCCCACGTTGTCGGCCCACCAGCACAAGCCGGTCCATACGATGAAGAAGATCGCCACCATCCTTGTCATGCTCTGTGCCTTTCCGGCGGCCGCCCGCGCGGACAGCTGGAGTGGCTATCGCATTCCCGAGACCGGGACCAGCGTCGATATCCCTTCGTCCATCTTCACCGAGCAAGCCGGCCGGCCCGACGGCTATGGCATGCAGTACCGGACCAGCGACGGCCGTGCGGATTTGACGGTGCAGGCCGTTCCCAATGACGGCAGCTCACCGGCCGCTTTCCTGGCGCGGAAGAATCCGCCGCCCGGCATCACCTACAAGCGCATCACGCCGCGCTTCTTCGTGGTCTCCAGCACCCGGGGCGGCAAGATCTGGTACGACCGCTGCAACTTTGGCCGCCGCTACGTGCATTGCGTGCTGATCAACTATCCGGCCGCCGAGAAGCGGCAGTGGGATGCACTCGTGACCCGCGTCAGCCGCACGCTGAGCGGCGGTTGATCCGTTCACCAACGAAAAACCTGCTCACAAAGAAAAACTGCCCGCAGGTTGCGGGCAGCAGTCTCGTGAGGATGGTTCAGCGCACGTTGGTCGATGTCGTCGACATGGTCGGCTTGGAGCCCGGCACGTGCGACATGGTCTTGGTGGTCGACCCGACCTCCTCGCCCGCCTTGACTTTCGTGCGGGTGTGGGAGCGGCTGAACGTACCACCCTCATGCGCCTGCGCGCGCGCATTGGAATTGAGCACCGGACCGTTGCCCTTGTTCATGCTGGTGCCGGACTGCGCCTTGCCGTTGGCAGACGCGGCGCTGCCGCCCGCTGCAATCGACGAGCCGGTCTGTCCGGAGCCCGACGTCGACGTGCCGCCGGTGCCGAGCGTGCTGGCCGAGGTGCCGCCGGCCGCGGCCGAGCCCCCGGTGCCGCCGGTCATGCTGGTTTGCGCCGACAACGGCGAGGCGGCGGCGAGCAGAAGTGCGACCGACGAGGTCGCGATCAACATTCTCATCTGTGAAATCCTTTTGCTAGGGCGACGATGTCGAGATGGTGCAGCCGTTGACCGTGACGGTGCTCGCGCTGGTCGAACCCGGGCCGCCGGCCGTCGAGGACGAACTCGACACGTTGCCGCCACCGGCCTGGACGTGCACCGACGATCCGCCGGCCGAGCTAGAGCTCGACAGCGAGCCGCTCGATGAGGTCGAGCCGGTGGTGCCCGAACCCGATGACCCCAGCGCGGTAATGCTGCCGTCGGGATGTTTTTCCACCGTGACCCGGCAGGTCTCGCCGGACGCGGTCTTGCCGGTTTTCTGCATGGTTTCCCCCGCAGCGGCGCTGCTCATCAAAGTCAAAACTGCGATCGCAACGATTGGTCTGTTCATGCCAGTCCTCCTCAGGAAGGACGAAGGAGCGGCATTGCTGCCGCTCCGCCGGCCGGATGTCAGTCCTTGTCCTTCTTCATCTCGTCCTTGTGGTGGCCTTTGCCCTTTTCCATGCCCATGTCGCTGGCATGTCCCGCGGAGGAGCCGGCCGCTCCCACGGTCGAGCCGCTCTTGCCGCCGCCGGCCGACGAGCCGCCCGTGCCGACTGTCGATGCCGAGTTGGAGCCGGAGCCTGCCGCAGAGCCGCCGGTGCCGACGCTGGACGAACTCTTGCCGCCACCCGCCGACGAACCACCGGTGCCGAGCGTCGAGGCCGAGCCTGAGCCGCTGCCGGAGCCTGCGGCGGAGCCGCCGGTGCCGATCGACGAACTGCTGGTGCCGCCGCCCGCCGACGAGCCGCCGGTGCCAAGCGTCGAGGCCGAGCCCGATCCGCTGCCCGAACCCGCCGATGAACCGCCCGTGCCTACGGTCGAGTTGCTGGTGCCACCGCCGGCTGACGACCCGCCAGTGCCGACCGTCGAACTCGACTGCGCCACGGCGAGCGCGGTACCGGCCAGCAGCGCAGCTGCGGCCGCAGACAATTTCAGAATCCTCATCGCTGTCTCCTCGAATGATCAAATTGCCAAAACAGGCACGGGATAAAGTGGCAAGCTGCAGAAACGTTCCTTGGATCGGTATGAGGATGTGGAAAATGCGCGCGAGAATTGCGACGAGGTTCCAGCGGCGCGGCGCGCCGATGCCGAGCGGGAACAGCGAAGCGCGACGATCTGAAGAAAACAAACGCTACTTCAACGACAATCCCGTCCTGCGCCGCAGATCCGTGATCGCGCGCAGAAAACTGTCGGCCGGCGTCGTCTCCGGATCGATCAGGCGGTGCAGGCGAAAGCCGTCTTCCAATGCCAGCACGACGGAGGCCATCCAGGGGGGATTGAGCGTGTCGCCCTTCGCGTTGCTCTTCAGCGTTGCCTCGATGATGTCGGCGACCAGCTTGCGCCGCGCGCGCAGGCGCTTTGCAAGCTCCGGTCGGCGCTTCTCGGCGCGGGCGACAAACAGGATCATCTCCATGTGGAGCAGCGGCGAGCGGCCGAGCGGATCCTGCCTTGTGCGATCCATCGCCTTCAGCGCCGCGATGAAGTCGTCGAGATTGTCGTGCTGCGCGAGGATGTCCATGTTGCGCCGGATCGACTGCGCGACATGCTCCTCGAGCATGGCGATAATCAGCTCGTCCTTGCTCTTGAAGTTGGAATAGAACGCGCCGCGGCTAAATCCGGCCGCCGCCGCGATCGCCTCGATGCTGGCGCCGCCGATGCCGTCCTGCTCGAACACGCGCGCCGCCGCCTCGAACAGCCTGTCGCGCGTGTCGTCCCTGGTCGGCCTGGTTCTCACCCTTGACATCGGGGCAGTTTAGGGCAAAATGCAACTCGATACAACAATGTATCGAGTTGATAATTCCGGGATGGTTACGCTGCGCAAGAGGGGCTGCGGCGTATGCGATTCATGCGGCAACCGATATGAGGTCACCATGAACGAGCACGTGCAGGGCACCGGCGGTCCGCTGTTCAACCCGCTGTCGCCGGACTTCATCCGCGATCCCTATCCGCATTATGACCGGCTCCGCGCGATCTACCCGATTCACGTGACGCCGTTCGGCCAGTTCGTCGCCAGCCGCCATGCCGATGTCAGCCTCGTGATGCGCGACAAGCGTTTTGGCAAGGATTTCGTCGAGCGCTCCAAGCGCCGCTATAGCGAGAAGATCATGGAGGAGCCGGTCTTCCGCAGCATGAGCCACTGGATGCTGCAGGCCGATCCGCCTGACCACACCCGCCTGCGCGGCCTCGTCGTGAAGGCCTTCACCGCCCGCCGCGTCGAGGACATGCGGCCACGCATCCAGGAGATCGTCGACCAGACCATCGATGCCGTGATCGACCGCGGCCACATGGACCTGATCGAAGACTTCGCCTTCCGCCTGCCTGTCACCATCATCTGCGACATGCTCGGCATCCCCGAGGACCATCGCGAGACTTTCTATAACAGCTCGCGCGATGGCGGACGGCTGCTCGATCCCGTGCCGCTGTCGCCGGAGGAGATCGCCAAGGGCAACGCCGGCAACATGATGGCGCAGATGTATTTCCAGCAGCTGTTCGAGCTTCGTCGCAAAAATCCCGGCGACGATCTCATTACCCAGCTGGTGCAGGCCGAGGAAGACGGCAACAAGCTCACCAACGAGGAACTGACCGCCAACATCATCCTGTTGTTCGGCGCCGGCCACGAGACCACGGTCAATCTGATCGGCAACGGCCTGCTGGCGCTGCATCGCAATCCGGACCAGCTCGCGCTTTTGAAGGCGCGGCCGGACCTGATGGTGGGCGCGATCGAGGAGTTTCTGCGCTACGATTCCTCGGTGCAGATGACCGGGCGGGTCGCGCTGGAGGATATCGACGATCTCGGCGGCGCCAAGATCCCCAAGGGCGAGACCGTGCTCTGCCTGCTGGGCTCGGCCAACCGCGACCCGGCGGTCTATCCTGACCGGCCCGACCGGCTCGACGTCACCCGCCAGAATGTGAGGCCGCTGTCGTTCGGCGGTGGCATCCATTTCTGCCTGGGGGCCCAATTGGCCCGCCTCGAGGCCGAGATCGCCATCGCCACGCTGTTGCGTCGGCTGCCCGACCTGCGCATCGACGACGTCGAAAACCCCGAATGGCGGCCGACCTTCGTGCTGCGCGGCCTGAAGCGGCTGCCTGCGAGCTGGTGATGGCTGCCGGCGTTAACCTCCGCGCGCAACAGTCGCTGTGACTTCGCCACACTTCCCCCTATATAAGGGGCTGTTCCGGTACGTCTGAGGCCCTGCGGCTCAGGCAAGGCCCGCATCCGGTTTGGCCGAGGGGAGACCCGTGCAGACGACGCTGCTCGGATTGGCGATTGCCTTTATCTTAGCGCTGCTGGCCGCTCTGATCGGACCGTACTTCGTCGACTGGAACCAGTTCAGGCCCCAGTTCGAAGCAGAGGCCGGCAGGATCATCGGCGTGCCGGTGCGGGTGGCGGGCGAGCTCGACGCGCGGCTGTTGCCGGCGCCGACGCTGCGGCTGCGCGCGGTCACCTTCGGCGGCAACAACGATCTCGGCCGCCTGCGCGCCGACAAGCTCGATGTCGAATTCAGCCTGAGCTCGCTGATGCGCGGCGAATGGCGCGCCACCGAGCTTTCGGTCAATGGCATGGCGGTCGATCTCGGCCTCGACGCGCGCGGGCGGGTCGATCTGCCGTCCACCGCGAGCGGGAGCTTCAATCTGGCATCGCTGGCGATCGAGCGGCTGAATCTCACCGGTCGCATCGCCCTGCATGATGCCGCCAGCCATTCGACACTGGAGCTCAACGACATCGCTTTCTCCGGCGATGTGCGCTCGCTGGCCGGCTCGGTCCGGGGCGACGGCAGTTTTGCCCTCAGCGGCGTGCGCTATCCGTTCCGCGTCTCCTCCGGCCCGAGCGCCGACGGCAATGCCACCCGCCTCCACCTCAACATCGATCCCGGCGAGCGCGCGATCCTCGCCGATCTCGAAGGCGTGCTCGCCTTCGACAACCGCCTGCCGAAATTCGAGGGCGCGCTGACGTTCGCCGTGCCGGCGCCGAAGAAGCCGGGCGAGGCGGGGCCGATGCCCTGGAAGCTCACGACGAAACTCAAGGCTGATCCGGCCGGCGCCAAGTTCGAGCAGGTCGACGCCAGCTTCGGGTCCGAAGACTCCGCGCTGAAGCTCGGCGGCGTCGGCGATATCAGGTTCGGGGCTTCGCCGCTGCTGCGTGCGGTGCTGTCGGCGCGCCAGGTCGATGCCGACAAGCTGACCGGCAAGGACGAGCCGCAGCGCATCCTTCCGGCGCTCCGCGCAGGCCTCGCCGCAATCCCGCAGGCGCCGATCCCGGCACAGATCGAGTTCAACTCCGACCAGATCATGCTCGGCGCACGGCCGCTCCAGAACATCACGGCCGAGCTTGCGACCGACGGACGATCCTGGACCTTCCAGCGGCTCGAGCTGCGCGCGCCGGGACAGACGCAGCTCTCGCTCAACGGCGCGACGCCCGGCGCCGACAGCTTCAGCGGCCGTCTCAGCGTCGATTCCTCCGATCCCGATACGCTAGTGGCCTGGCTCCAGGGCCGCAGCGAGGTCAACCGCCGCAGCACGCGGCCGCTGCGCCTTGCCGGTGACGTGACCATCGCCGCCAACCATTTCGCCATCGACAGGCTGAAGGCCGAGATCGACGGCGGCGCGGTCGAAGGCCGCATCGCTTTCGTCCAGACCGGCGCGAGCAAGGGCTCGCGGATCGACGCGGAGCTCAAGGCCGACCGCCTTGACCTCGATGCGGCCGCAAGTTTTGTGCGCGCGCTTTCGGGACCGCAGGGCGAATGGCCGGAGGAAGCGAAGCTGTCGCTCGATATCGGCCGCGCGATCTCGGCCGGGCAGGAGCTGCGGCCGTTCACCGCGAAACTCGGCTACGGCCCCGCATCGCTCTCGCTGGAGCAGTTGCGGTTCGGCCAGGCCAGTGGCGTGACCACGGAAGCAAGTGGCAGCTTCGACCGCGCCAAGGCCACGGGCAAGCTCGCGCTGAAATCCTCCGCCAATTCGCTGCGCGATCTCACTGCACTGCTCGAGCCGTTTGCGCCATCGGTGCGCGCGCGCTTCGACGCCATCCCGTCGCTGCCGGCTGCGACCCGCCTGAAGCTCGACCTCAGCCTCGACAAGAACGCCGAGCACGCCGATCGCAACGACGCGCGCGCTGTCCTCGAACTCGACGCGCCGCAGCTCAAGGCCACCGCGACGCTGGCTGCGCAGACGCCGGTGGCCGCCGTCAACGGCATCGACGTCGACCGCTTGCGCAACAGCGACTTCACGCTGGACTCGAAAGTCGCGACACCGCAAGCCAGTGCACTGCTGGCGTTGCTCGGGCTCGATCGCGTGGTGGCCGCAGGCGAGGGCGCTTCGCAGTTCGAAGGCCGCTTGAGCGGCGCGTGGCGCCATCAGCTGCAATTGAATGCCAAGCTTAGCGGCGGCGGGCTGGATGCGGACGCACAAGGCAACGTCGAATTGTCGGAGCCGAAAGGCAGCGTAAATTTGCGCGTGCGCAACGCCAATCTGGGGCCGCTGTTCGGGACCAGCCCGGCCGATAAATCGGTGCAGAGCGTCAATCTGTCCTCGCGCGTCGGCCTCTCCGGCAACCGCCTGACCTTCAACGATCTCGAGAGCACCCTGGCCGGCTCGCATTTGCGCGGTCATCTGGCGGTGACGCTCGATCAGGAGAAGACCGTCGACGGCGAAGTCGGCCTCGATACGCTCGACCTCGTGCCCGCGCTCGCGATGGCCATCGGCGCGGCCGGACACGATGCCAATGCGCCGCTGAGTGCCGGGCTTCTCGGCGGCTGGCGCGGCCGCGTCGCCTTCCAGGCGTTGCACGGCACGTTGCCCGGCGGCATCGAGCTGCGCCCCTTCGGCGGTACGGTCCGGAGCGACGGTCAGTCGCTCGCGCTCGACGCAATGAAGGGCGGCGTCGGCGGCGGCGAGATGTCGGCGAGCCTTGATGCGCGCAATGGCGCCAATGGTCTGACGCTCAACGCGCGCATCGAGCTCGGCAATGTCGACGCGGCGGCGCTGCGCTACCGCGACCTCGCGCTGCCGAAGGGACGAGCCTCGGCGCAGATGGCGCTGACCAGCCAGGGCCGTAGCGTCGCGGCGCTCACCGGTGCGCTCGCCGGCAACGGTACGGTGACGCTCGAATCCGCTGAAATCTCCGGCCTCAATCCACGCGCCTTCGAAATCGCCATCCGCGCCAGCGACGGCGGCCAAATTGCCGACGACAATCGGCTGCGGCAGCTGGTCGAGCCCGCGCTGTCGGCGGGTCCGATTGCAGTGGCCTCGGCGCAGATCCCGTTCACGATCCGGGACGGGCGCCTGCGCGTCGGCGCAACGTCGCTAGAGGCGAAGAACGCGCGTGCCATCGTCTCCGGCGGTTACGACATCCCCGCCGACCAGGCCGACATCCGTGCCAGCCTGACGCCGATCATGACCGGGCTCTCCGGCGCGCCGCCCGAAATCCAGCTGTTCGCGGCCGGTCCCCCCGACAGGCTCAATCGCACCGTCGATCTTGGGCCGCTGTCGTCGTGGCTCGCGGTACGCACGATCGATCGCGAGACGCGCCGGCTGGACGCCATCGAGCGCGGCGAGCCGCCGCCGGCCACCGCCGCGTTGCCGACGCTGGTGTCGCCCGAACCGGCGCCGGAGCCGTCGCTCACGGATGTGCCGATGCCCGGCCGCGATCCGCGCCGTGCGCCGCCGCCGAAGCCCAAGTCCGATATCAGGGTTGCGCCGACGCCAAAGGCGCCGCAGGCCGCTCCCGCGGCACCAAGCCCGCCGCTTGCAAGCACGCAGATCGCGCCGCTGCCTCCGCCGATCGACGTCAGGCCGGCCCCGGGCCCGCCGCCCGCAAAGCCCAAGCCAAAGCCGCCGCTGGTGCTGACGCCGTCAAATCCGTAGGCGATAGTCCGTCATGCCCGGGCTTGTCCCGGGCATCCACGTTCTCCGTCCCAGGCGGTGAGACGTGGATGGCCGGGACAAGCCCGGCCATGACGCCGGAGAGACACCCTCACCCCAACCCTCTCCCGCAAGCGGGAGAGGGGGCGCAGCTTCCTCGTGACGTACCGGTAAACTCATTCTCTCGCTTTTTATCGAATTTTCCGCGGCAAAACTGATCTGCCGACTTTACCGGATTCTCGCGTTTGTTCCCTAGCCTCTGTTCCCAGAGGAACTCGGCGTCCTGCCGGCACAAGCAGGATGGCCAGCCAAGAACTGGGGTCATCGGGATGAACGGCGCGACAACACTTCTGCAGGATCTGGACGACGCAATCGCACGCGGCACCGACGAAAGCCGGACCAAGGCGTTGTGGCATGCGACCGACATTCTGATCACCGGTCGCTACAGCGACGACGAGATCAGCACGTTCGGCGAAGTCATCGGCCGGCTCGCCGACGAGATCGAGGTCGCCGCACGGGTGCAGCTCTCCGAGGTGATGGCAGCCTGCGATCACGCTCCGCTCAATGTCATTGCGCAACTCGCGATCGCCGACGAAATCGAGGTCGCCGGTCCCGTGCTGCGCGATTCCAATCGTATCGACGAGAAGCTGCTGGTCGAGAGCGCCATGACCAAGAGCCAGTCGCATCTGCTCGCGATCGCCCAGCGCAAGTCGATCGGCGAGGCCGTCACCGACGTGCTGGTCAAGCGCGGCGACCAGGAGGTCGTGACGTCGGTCGCCAAAAACGAGGGCGCGCGCTTTTCAGGTTCGGGTCTGCTCCACATGGTCCGCCGCGCCGAGGGTGACTCGATTCTCGCCGAGCAGCTTGGCCTGCGCAAGGACGTGCCGCGTCACATCTTCCAGCAACTGATCTCGAAGGCGTCGGAGGACGTCCGTCGCCGGCTCGAGCACGAGCGCCCGGAAATGATGGCGCAGATCCAGAGCTCGGTAAGCGACGTCACCGGCGATCTGCAGTCCAAGTTCGGCCCGTCCTCGCGCAGCTATTTCGTTGCCAAGCGCGTGGTGACGACGCAGTACCGGCAGGGCAACCTCAACCAGGACTCGATCTCGAACTATGCTCGCCAGCACCGGTCCGACGAGGTGCAGATCGGCCTGTCGCTGTTGTCGTCGCTGCCGGTCGACGTGATCGAGCGTGCGATGATGGACCGCAATCGCGAGATGATCCTGGTGCTGTGCAAGGCGCTCGACTTCTCCTGGGACACCACCATGTCGCTGCTGTTCCTCGGCGCCAAGGATCATCTGATCACGGCGCGCGAGCTCCACGACAACGAGCGCGATTTCGGCAAGCTCAAGATCGAGACCTCGCGCAGCGTCTTGAAGTTCTACCAATCGCGCAAGACCGGCACCGATCCCGTCACGGGTCGTCAGCCCGAGCTGCAGGTGCACTGAGCGGTACACCGAACAGGTACACCGAGCATCATCCGGGAATTGGCAGGGAGTATTTTCAATGTTGCCTCAATTCGGCACCGCAGTTCGCAAGAAGAACCTCAACAACGCCGCAGCCGGCGAGATCGGCGGCGGAGCAGCGGACCAGGCCTCGGTCGATGCGGCATGGCTCGTGCTGGAAGCCGCCAACGACCTCGGCGACCATGCCGCGATCGAGGCTTGCCGCCGCGTCATCGACGCCGAGCTGAACGGCACGGCGGCCGGCAGCGCGGATGTCGATCTCGTGCTCGGGTATTTCAGGTAGACTCCGCGGGCGTCCGCTCCATCCGCGCGATAGCGGCTGTTTCCACACCGTCATTGCGAGCGCAGGGCACCGCCGTCGCTCCTTCAACGGCACATTAACGCGCCGACAGCCCCAGACCGGGCGGCCATCCCGCGAACACGCGCATCGCACGCAGCTGTGATCTCCGGAACCGGCCGACGCGGGTAACGACCGAAGCTCCCCTTCGTACAGCCTTCAGCGAGCGTAGTCTCGCAGAGCTGATGGATGTGAAACCGGGGAGACATGGTCGGATGAAAGAGTTCAACGTCGCTGAGGTCGGGGGCGGTTCCTATCGTCCTCTTGCCATTCTGCGCTGGGTCATGGTGATCATCTTCGTATCGTTTGGCATGCAGAAATTCACGCCGCAATCTGCGCAGGGCATCGCGCAGTTCATCAGCAACAGCCCGTTCATCTCCTGGCTGTCGGTGTTCGGCCTGAGGGGAGAGGCCTATGTCCTCGGTGTCGCTGAATTCGTGATTGCGGCGCTGCTCGCGGCAGGCAGCTTCAGCCCGGTTTCGTCCGCCCTCGGTTCATTCATGGGCATGGTGACCTTTGCGATCACCTGGTCGTTCTTCTTCACGACGCCCGGTGTGGTCAAATGGAGCCTTTCATCCGATCCGATGGCGTGGAATCTGACCGGCGAATTTCTGTTCAAGGACATCGTCCTGCTGTGCGTTTGCGCGGTGTTGTTTCTGGCCTCCCTGCCGCAATCGGTTGTCCGGCTGCGCACCGGGTGATCGTCAGGCCGTCTCTCACCGCCGGATCCGGTAGAGGACGCCGTTCTCGCCGTGACGGAACGTGGTTCGCTCGAGGAGATAGTTGGACTTCTCCAGAACTCGGCGCGATGCGCCATTGCCGACATAGACCAGGCCAATGAGGGACGGCAGCTCATGGTGTAACAGTCCAATATCGGTGAGTGCGGTCGCGGTCTCGCTTGCAAGGCCACGGCCCCAGAATTCGCGCTTGAACGCGTAGGCAATCTCGATCTCGTCGACATCGTCCACGAGGATATGCCTGATGCCCGCTCGCCCGGCGAATGCCCCGTCTTTCGTTCGCAGCACCCACAGACCGAAGCCATGCTGATCCCAATGCGCCATATTGGCGTCGAGATAGGTCTTCGTCTTCTCCGCCGAACGGACGCCGCCGAGATAGCGCGAAACCTCGGCATCGAGATGCAACGCGACGAGGTCGGCGAGATG
Source organism: Bradyrhizobium sp. 17 (assembly GCF_023073515.1). Lineage (NCBI taxonomy): Bacteria > Pseudomonadati > Pseudomonadota > Alphaproteobacteria > Hyphomicrobiales > Nitrobacteraceae > Bradyrhizobium > Bradyrhizobium sp. 17. The sequence goes on from NZ_JADPJQ010000035.1 coordinate 294,832, forward strand.
ATTTTCACGAAGCCTTTCGGCGCTGAGCCTCGCCGTTCTGAAATGTTCCATTGGGAACAGATAGCCGCTTCCGAGGTGGGGCGTCGAGTAACATTGACGCGGAATGACTTGGCTGGCAGTGCTTTTCACCGTTGCAAGGACGCGCTTTCAGTTGGGCGGCCGGCCCGGGGCGAATGTTCCCAAGCGGAGTGGCAATGGATTTCGAGCGCGACATAGCCAAGATCAGCGGGATCGCTGCGGTCTCGACCATCCTCGACGTGGTCAGCCGGACCACCGGCATGGGGTTTACGGCCGTTGCCCGCGTCACCGAGGACAGGTGGATCACATGTGCCTCGCGTGACGAACTTGCGTTCGGGCTGAAACCCGGTGACGAGCTCAAGGTCGAGACCACGATCTGCCATGAGATCCGGCAGAGCCGCGAGGCGGTCGTCATCGAGAATGTCAGCAAAGACGCCGGCTACTGCAAGCATCACACGCCTGCACAATATGGCTTCCAAAGCTACATCTCCGTGCCGATCATTCTGCCCGACGGTTCATTCTTCGGAACTCTTTGTGCGATCGATCCGAAGCCGCGCAAGCTTCGGACTCCCGAAGTCATCGGCATGTTCAAGCTTTTTGCCGAGCTGATCGCGTCTCATCTCGACGCGGCCGAGCGCGTCGAACTGATCGAGAACAGGCTCGCGCTGGAACAACGCAATGCGGAACTGCGCGAGCAGTTCATCGCCGTGCTCGGTCACGACCTCCGAAACCCTCTTGCCTCGATCCAGGGCGGCCTGCGGCTTCTGAACAAGAAGGTCGATGACGAGGGGAAGAACTGGATCAACCTCCTGCAGGGAAGCGTGGGCCGGATGGCGGGCCTGATCGACAATGTCATGGACTTCGCCCGCGCGCGGCTCGGCGCCGGGATGCAGCTCAAGTTGAAAGAACAGCCACTCGAGCCTGTCATCAGGCAAATCGTCGCGGAGTTCGAGAACGTGCACCCGGATCGCGTCATCGAAACGGTCGTCAACGTTCCGGGACCTGTGAGAATCGACGCCGACCGCATAGGTCAGATGCTGTCCAATCTTCTCGGCAACGCGATTTCCTATGGCGCCGCCGACAAGCCGATCAGGGTGCTGGCGCAGACGACCGGCGCTGGCTTTGATCTCAGCGTTGCCAACAAAGGCGCGCCAATTCCGGCTGATGCGATCCCGCGCCTTTTCACTGCGTTCGATCGCGGCGACGTTCTGCCGAACCAGAAAGGGCTTGGGCTCGGACTGTACATTGCCCAAGAGATCGCGCGCGCCCATGGCGGGTTGATCGTCGCGTCGTCGATGCGAGATGAAACGGTGTTCACCGCGACGTTTCCGGCGAGCCCGGCCCGCGGCTGAGAAGGCGTGCTACGCCGGCCTAGCTTGCCGTCACGAAGCGTCGCGCCAATTCTCCGACAATACCATCATGCGCCTGTTTTGCGCGACGGTGCAACCGGCGAACAGCTGATAGCGCTGATTGTGCGAGGCTCTTTCCGGATGCGGTCCGGCGATTTTCTTGCGGGCAAGGCATTGTGCCTCTTCAGAGAGAGAGCTGCACGAAAACGTCCAGAGGATGTGAATTGGTTCACACACACGTGGTCGCTCCGGATTTACGGTACGCCTAATTCCGCGTAGAGCGGCCCGTTCGAACTATCTCGCTCAAGAGGGAGTTCAGGCTATGGCTAGCATCGTGTTGGGAATTGTCATTTCCATTTTACTATCGACACAAGCCTCCGCAGATCAGGTCCGTGACGCCGCGTCCGACCTGGTTCCTTCGCTGGTGCGCTGGTCCATCACGTTGTTGGGCCTGGTGGTGGCAGGCCGGTTGGCCTGGCAGGCTTTTGGCCGCGCGGTCAACATTGCCGAAGTCCCGACTTTCCCGCGATACATGACGACCCGGCAGCAGTATCGATTGGGCGGGTTCATCTTTGTCGTATTCTCATGCGGCTTCTTCCTTCTTCTCATCCATGAGAACCGCGACGTCATTGCCCTGGCGCCGCTGGTTCCTGCATTTCCAGTAGCCTTCATAGAGGCTGCGAAAAGTCAGTCTGCTCCGTACCTGACCGTCGTCGCCGCAATGGGGATCGTGTATCTGTTCCTCCTGACGAAGGAGGCTCAATGGAACGTCCTGCTGATGGTGCGCGATGTGATCCAGAGCTGGATCAGCGTGCCTCAGCTCGCGAAGCAGATCATGGCGCAAATCCGCTTTTCGCTGCGTGTGCCGCAGGAGGTGCTCTCGAAAGTCATCGCGAATTCTCCAGATGTCGTCGATCAGGACTTCCGCAAGGATCCGAACACCCCGGATCGGATGTGGGCGGAAATCTGTTACATGAAATGGTGGCTGACGCAGGGACGCGACACCGGAGATGACGCCACCTTCTTCACCGAGGACAGCTTTGGTTTCGACAAGCTGATGGCAGACTTCCAGCAGGGGGCGCCGACGATGAGCCAGTGGAAGGCTGGGACGTTGACGGGCCTTGCTGCGCCCCAGGCCACGCAACTGATCAAGGACCTCTACAACCGATTTGCCCGGCTTGTCGCGTGTTACCTGATCTATCGCAACGGCTCCCGCATCGACCTGCGCAATGAGGCCAGCAAATTCGGCATCGAAATCGATGCGCCCATTCACGACAATCCGCTACGGTACTGGATCGTCTATATCATTGCCTTGATCTGCTCCGTTTATCTGGGCGTGACCATTTCGGCCGTGATTTATGACGTGCTGCAAGGCAGAGGCGTCGTCTGGGCGCAGGACCCCAATCGCTCGATTGCATGGGTCATGTATTCGCTTTGCAATTATGGATTGGCAATCGTCGTCGTTCTCTTGCTTCGATTTGCGATGTCATCTCTGGGAAGCGATTCAGATCAGTCCCACCTCACCACTTATTGCTGGAGCTTCCTGGTCGCGCTCGCCGTAGGGCCCGCTGGTCTGACGTTGGCCGTGCATAACTTTGGCGAGGGCAATTTGCGGGAAATGTCCCTTGCCAGCCTTTACTTTGCGATGTTGCGGTGGGGCCTCGGGCCGGCGCTCGTGACAGTCTATATTTCGTACTATCTCGACAGGCAGAGCTGCTCCGATCTGCCGGACATCGACAATTCGATGCGAACGGTCGCGTGGCGGCTGTTCAATTGCTTCGGCTTTGCGGCAACCAATGTGTTCTTGCTTCTGCCCCAACTGCTGTCGCTGATGGCACAGGAGGGGGCAATCTGGGAAACCAATAAGCTGCGCTTCATTGCGGCTGGGACGACGTTCTGCCTGGCATTCGGCCTCGCATTGGCCGCGCAGTTCGCGCTCAAGAAGGAGCGGATTGGAACGGTGCTGGCGCATAAACCGGCTTGACGCCAGATATGGTCGGTCGTGGCGATGATGGCATCATGCTCCTGTTTTGCCCGACGGAGCAACTGGCGCAGCCCTGCGGCCGGACGATTTTCGCACAAGTGTAAGTCATTGATTTCACAACACCCGTCTACTGTGCATGGGGTTGTTTTCGCAGTTTTTGTTTGGGGCCTACCCCGCCCCGAACGCGACCGCGACATTGTAGGTCAGAAGGCTCGCGGCATAGGCCAGCACCAGCATGTAGAAGAAGGTGACGGCCATCCAGGTCCAGCTTCCGGTCTCGCGCCGGATCACGGCCAGCGTCGATGCGCATTGCGGGGCAAAGATGTACCAGGCAAGCATCGACAGCGCGGTCGCGAGCGACCATTTCGTCGCCAGCACCTGGCCGATCTGCTCGGCCGCTTCCTTGCCGCCTTCGATCGCATAGACGGTGCCGAGCGCCGCGACCGCGACCTCGCGCGCCGCCATGCCGGGGATCAGCGCGACCGCGATCTGCCAATTGAAGCCGACCGGCGCCAGCAGCGGCTCGAGTGCCTTGCCGATGATCGCAGCGAGGCTGAAATCGATCGCCGGTTCGGTGGCGCCTGCGGGCGGCTGCGGGAACGAGGCCAGGAACCAGATCAGCACCATCATCGAGAAGATCGTGGTGCCGGCGCGGTGCAGGAACATCTTGGCCCGCGTGTAGACGCCGATCGCGATCGATTTCAGCCGCGGCATCTTGTAGTCCGGCAGCTCCAGCATGAACGGCGCCGGCGCATAGTCGCGCAGCATGAAGAATTTGATGAGAAACGAGACCAGCAGCGCGCTGATGATGCCGGCAGCGTAGAGGCCGAACATCACGAGGCCCTGGAGGTTGATGAAGCCCCAGACGTCTTTGGCCGGAATGAAGGCGGAGATGATCAGCGTGTAGACGGGAATGCGCGCCGAGCAGGTCATCAGCGGCGCGATCAGGATCGTGGTCAGCCGGTCGCGCTTGTTGTCGATCACGCGCGTCGCCATGATGCCGGGGATGGCGCAGGCGAAGCTCGACAGCAGCGGAATGAAGGCGCGGCCGTGCAGGCCGGCGCCGCCCATGATGCGGTCCATCAGGAACGCGGCGCGCGCCATGTAGCCGAAATCTTCCAGCAGCAGGATAAACAGGAAGATGATGATAATCTGCGGAAGGAACACGATGACGCTGCCGACGCCTGAGATCACGCCGTTCTGAAGGAAGCTCTGCAGCAGGCCGGCGGGTAAGGTCGCGTGCACGAACTCGCCGAGGGAGTCGAAGCCGGAATTGAGCAACTCCATCAGCGGCTGCGCCCAGGCGAACACCGCCTGGAACATCACGAACAGGATCGCCGCGAGCACGATCAGCCCCCCGACGGGATGCAGCACGACCGCGTCGATCCGCGCCGTCCAGGTGTCGGGCCGGCTGGGCAGGCTGACGCAGTCGGCGATGATGCGGTCGGCTTCGCGCTGGGTGGCGCGCAAGTCGGCCACGCTGAGCGCCCGCCAATTGTTCTCTCCCGGCTCGGCGGCGAGCTTTGCCGAAATCTCGTCGGTCAGCGACAGCAGGTCGGCCGTGCCGCCCTTGCGCACCGCGATCGAGGTGACCACGGGCACGCCGAGCTCCTTGGCGAGCCGCTCGACGTCGACAGTGATGCCGCGGCGGGTCGCGATGTCGAACATGTTGAGCACGAGGATCATCGGCCGGCCGGTGCGCTTGAGCTCCAGCAGCAGGCGGATGGTCAGGCGCAGATTGGTCGAGTCCGCCACGCACAGCACGAGGTCGGGCACGATCTCGCCGGTGGCCTTGCCGAGCACGAAGTCCCGGGTGATCTCCTCGTCCGGGCTCCGTCCGCGCAGCGAATAGGTGCCCGGCAGGTCGACCACGGAGACCTGGCGTCCCAAGGGCGTGACGAAGAAGCCTTCCTTGCGCTCGACGGTGACGCCGGGATAGTTCGCGACCTTCTGCCGGCTGCCGGTCAGCGCATTGAACAGCGAGGTCTTGCCGCTGTTTGGCGTGCCGACCAGGGCGAGATGCAGCAGGGGTGCTTCCATGGAATTGGGGTCCGGTCGCTTCAGGCGACGATAATGGCCATGGCTTCGCGACGGCGGACCGCGATGGTGATGCTGTCGACCCGCACGGCGATCGGGTCGCGGCCGACCAACCCCTCGTGCAGGATCTCGACCCGCGCGCCCTCGACGAAGCCGAGCTCGATCAGCCGACTCTCGAGTTCGATGTCCGAGAGTGCCGAGCCTGCGTCCTTGGGGGAAAGGTGCTGGATGACGCCGGTATAGCCGCGCTGGGCCAGGCCCAGCGGCATCTGCGGACGCGTATCATGGATGTCGGTCATGCCCTGTATTTTCAACGCAGGGCATCGAGGTCAAGCGCGCTCGGTCGCTGAAACTGCACCTTAGAGTGATTTTAAAGTACCAGCTTCGTGACAGAAGCGATCGGCGCCAGGATCGGCATCAAGGATCGGCGCAAAGACGGCTACTGGGCCGGGACCTTTTCCGCCTGGATGGCGGCCATGGCGCGGCTCTTGAAGTAGTCGAGCACGAACAGGCGGATCGCCGAGGACAGATTGCCCTGCTGGCGGTTGCTGTCGATCTCGCCGACCAGCTCGGACAGCGTCATGTTGCGCAGGCCCGAGATCTCCTTCATGCCGTTCCAGAACGCCTCTTCCAGGCTGACACTGGTCTTGTGGCCGGCGACGACGATCGACCGTTTCACGACGGGCGACTTCATGGCTGCTCCTCGCAATCGATCCGGTGCTGGTCCAGGTGCGTCTTCGCCTGATCCGCGCGCGTCTCCTCCGCCGACCGCTCCGCCTTCGTGCGGCCGAACTTCGTTCGGTTGGCGTCCGCCTGCTTCGCCGTGGCTTCCCGCTCGGCGCGCTTCCGGAAACGATTCAGGTTGATGACGTTCGCCATGTCGCGTCTCCATCATCCGATCCTCCGTGGGCAGGATGAAACATTCAGAAACTGTGCGCCGAATTGCGCCCGATGAGACTTGATCGCCATTCGCTTGTCCTCGTCAATCGACCCTTGGGCCATCAAACGATGAATTCCGCCCCGTGGGGGCGGAGGGGCTACGTAACACGCAATCCCGCCGCGACATTGACGGTAATCAAATCCCGTCCTTTAAGCCCTACATTTAATGGAGCTAGGGGCTCCGTATCATTACGGATGGCTATCGGAATTCGGAATTTATCCCGGGCTGGTCATCTTCTCGGGGCGCACCAGGCGGTCGAATTCCTCGCTTGAGACGAAGCCAAGCCGCAGCGCCTCTTCCTTCAGGGTGGTGCCGTTGGCATGCGCCGTCTTGGCCACCTTGGCCGCGTTGTCGTAGCCGATCTTGGGGGCGAGCGCCGTCACCAGCATCAGCGAGCGCTGCATCAGTTCCTTGATGCGCTTCTCGTCGGCGCGGATGCCGCTGACGCAATGCTCGGTGAAGGAGCGCGCGGCGTCCGCCATCAGCCGGATCGAGTGCAGCATGTTGTAGGCCAGTACGGGCTTATAGACGTTGAGCTCGAAATGGCCCTGGCTGCCGGCGACCGTGATCGCGGTGTGATTGCCGAACACCTGGCAGCACACCATCGTCATCGCCTCGCACTGCGTCGGATTGACCTTGCCCGGCATGATCGAGGAGCCCGGCTCGTTCTCCGGCAGCATGAGTTCGCCGAGGCCCGAACGCGGACCCGATCCGAGCAGGCGGATGTCGTTGGCGATCTTGAACAGGCCTGTCGCGACCGAATTGATGGCGCCGTGCGCCGATACATAGGCGTCGTTCGAAGCCAGCGCCTCAAATTTGTTGGCCGCGCTGGTGAACGGCAGCTTGGTAATCCCGGCAACGTGCTTTGCGAACAGTTTTGCAAAGCGCGGCTTCGAATTGAGGCCGGTGCCGACGGCGGTGCCGCCCTGCGCCAGCGGATAGAGCTCCTTCACCGCGACCTTGAGCCGGGCGATGCCGCTTTCGACCTGTGCGGCATAGCCGGAAAATTCCTGGCCGAGCGTCAACGGCGTCGCGTCCTGGGTGTGGGTGCGGCCGATCTTGACGATCTTTGCGAACTCCTTCTCCTTCTTGCGCAGTGCACGCAGCAATTCGCCAAGGGCAGGGACCAGATCGGCGGTAATGCGGCTTGCCGCCGCGATATGCATCGCGGTCGGGAACGAGTCGTTCGACGACTGGCTCATGTTGACGTGATCGTTGGGATGCACCGGCTTCTTGGCGCCAAGCTCGCCGCCCAGGATCTCATTGGCGCGGTTGGCGATGACCTCGTTGAGATTCATGTTGCTCTGGGTGCCCGAGCCGGTCTGCCACACCACCAGCGGAAAATGATCGTCCAGCTTGCCCTCGATCACCTCGCGCGCAGCGCGGATGATGGCGTTGGCGCGGCGCTGGTCGAGCAAACCGAGCTCCTGGTTGGACTGCGCTGCGGCGAGCTTGACGATGCCGAGCGCATGCACGAGCGAGATCGGCATGCGATCGATGCCGATGCGAAAATTCTGGCGCGAGCGTTCGGTCTGCGCGCCCCAATAACGATCGGCGAGGACCTCGATCGGGCCGAAGCTGTCGGTCTCGGTGCGGGTCGCCGGGCGCGAGGAGCCGTCGGTCTTCGAGGGGGAAGTCTTCGAGAGGGAAGTTTTGGCCATGAGCACATCCATTCCGCCGCGCGAAATGCCGCGCGGCCTCATCATGTGCCTCTATATAGGGAGTTTGGCCGCCTGCGACGGGCGCCGACCCGATCTAGATCATTTCTTGCGGAAACGATCCAATCGCACGACTTCGGCGCCGCCCTGGTTCGGAGCCGCCGGCTCCTCAGTGCCTTCCGCAGGGTCAGTGGCAGGGGCCACCGCGACCGCGGACGGGGCGGGAGCGGCCGGCAAGGTCTCGGCCGAGACGTCGGCGACATCGGAGGTGTCGAACTGGAGGCCGAATTTCACGGACGGATCAAGGAAGCTCTTGATGGCGCTGAACGGCACGATCAGCCGCTCCGGAATGCCGCCGAAAGACAGGCCGACCTCGAAGCGGTCCTCGAGCACGGTCAAATCCCAGAACTGGTGCTGCAGGATGATCGTCATCTCTTCTGGATATTGGGCCAGCAGCCGCGACGACAGCTTCACGCCCTCCGCCTTCGACACGAAGGTGATGAAGAAATGATGCTCGCCGGGTAGTCCCTGGGACGCGGCGTCGGTCAGCACCTTGCGCAACACGCCGCGCAGCGCGTCGCGGGCCAGCACATCGTATCGGATATGATCGGTCGCCATGGTGGTCCTGTTGCATTCCAGGAGCTGGGCCCTGCCGGCCCGACTCGCCAAGTCGCAATAGTACCGCGCCTGACGGGTCAGCAGGAGTCCCCGCGGGGTAGGAAATAAGAGGTAAGTGGAGGCTTCTGTTGCCAGGTGCCTCCGAACCCCGCCTAACGGAGCTTAACCCGTTAGGACTTCAGAATGGTCTTTCAAACTGCGTTACGCAGCCTGAGCAACCGGAGCAAAGTTGTCGTTGGCAACTATTGCATAGCCCGATAACGGCGGAACAATACCGGGAAAAAGAACGCCCTTTACGCCCTCGTCGATCCTATTTCGCCCCCGCCAAAGCCCGCTTTCAGGGCCAGCCCGCTGGTGGGCTTTGGTGGAGGCGCCGGGTACCGCCCCCGGGTCCGAATGGTTTATTGCGACGACCGTTTATTTCCATAGCCGGCGAACCGGCACTCCCAATATAGGGGGCAAACGTTTCAAATAACAGGTGTTTCGAGGGATCATTCCGAGGTTCCCTCTGGATAGGTTCCCGGCAGGCTTGGCCGCCTGCCGGCCGGCGTTCTAAGCTCCTGACATGTCCGAGGATTCCGCACCGGTCGCGCAACAACCAGTTCAAGAGCCGGACGGTCCAGCCACCAGCGCCGTTCCGCCGGGCTTGCTCGCGCTGTTCCTCGCCTTCGCCAGGATGTCGCTGGCGGGCTTCGGAGGGGTTTTGGTATTCGCCCGGCAGGCCATCGTCGAGCAGCACCGCTGGATGACGGCGGACGAGTTCAACGAGACTTTTGCGCTCTGCCATTTCCTGCCCGGGCCCAACATCGTCAATCTCTCGATGGTGTTCGGCGCGCGGCTGCGCGGGATCGCCGGCGGCATTGCCGCCTTTGCAGGGCTGTTGCTGCCGCCCACGCTGATCATGACGGTGCTCGCGATCATCTACGCCCGGTTCGGCGATGTGGACGTGCTGCGCCGCATCCTCGCGGGCATTTCCTGTGCGGCCGTCGGCCTCTTGATCGCGGTGGTCTTCCGGATGATGACGCCGCTGCTCAAGCGGCTGGACGCCTTGGCGCTCATCCTGATGCTGGGCGTGTTCCTCGCCATCGGCGTCCTTCGCCTGCCGCTCCAGGCCGTGCTTTTGGTCGCGATCCCCGTCAGCGTCGGCGCCACTTTCCTGATGCGGCGGAAGGTAGCAGCATGAACGCGGAGAACCCGATCTGGGGGCTGATCTCGACCTTCGGTCTGATGTCGCTGTTCGCGGTCGGCGGTGCCGCGGCGGCGGTGCCCGAGATGCACCGCATCGCGGTCGATGTGCATCACTGGATGACCGACAAGCAGTTCGCCGATGCCTATGCGATCGCGCAGCTCTCACCAGGTCCGAATGTGCTTATCGTCACGTTGATCGGCTATGCTGTCGCCGGCATCCCCGGCGCCCTGGCGGCGACTTTGGCCATGTGCCTGCCCACCGCGTTGCTTGCCTATTATGTCAGCCGGCTCCTCAACCGGCCGAACCAATCGCGCTGGCCCGGGCTGATCCAGGCTGCACTGGTTCCGCTCTCGATCGGCCTGATGGCGGCGAGCGCCCTGATCCTCGCCGAGTCGACCGATCGTACGCTTGCTGCGCTGCTTCTGACCGCGACGGTTGCAGTGGTCGCATCCGTCTCGCGCATCAATCCACTATGGATTTTGCTCGTCGGGGGCTTGTTGGGTTTTGCTGGCATTGTGTAATGAAAATGGCTAGGCAGGGATCCGGGCGGGGGCATCGATTTCCAGCCGATTAGAACAACAGTGCTCGTGGCTTACGGGTCGCGGAGGAGACATGCATGGCCGATACGATGGGCCACTCGGCGACAGCCAACCGAAACACCTCGGTGGTGATCAGCTTTTGTCTGCTGGCCATAGCGCCGCAGATTTTCGAATTCATCTGGTCGTTCGGGACGATCTTTGGCTGGGGCGCTGGACGCGGGCCGGCCGCCGTCGTCATCAGCCACGCGACTGCGCTGCTCGCGGGGGCGCCCGGCGCGTTGCTCGGGGCGGTCGGCGGTGACACCAAGAAGGCGTCATCCGATGTGCTGCTGGCGCTGATCTATTCCTATCCGATCTTTGCGGTGGCGATTCTCACGTTCTTCATGACGATCAGGTCCGCGCAGGACTATGTCGGCGGAATCGTGCTGATGGCGCTCGCCTTGTTCGCACTGTGGGCCTCTAGCGATTTGCAGGGGATGCGGGGCTTCTCCTTTGGCGCCGGCACGGCGCCGCGGATGTTTGGCGGGCTCCTCGTCGCACTTGGCGCCGGCATCGCGTTGACGGGGCTGCTGACCGACGGGCCCAGCATGGCGCACTATGCCTGGCGTGGGCCGCTCTTCGTGATGTTCTCGATCGTCTTCTTCGCGCTGGCGATTCGTCCGCTTGGGGTGGTGGTAACGGCGTTCGCAAGCTTCATGATCGCGGCGATGGGTACGCATGAGACACGCTGGGTCGAAGCGCTCATTGTCGGCGCCTGCCTGACGCTCGGCTGCGCGCTGCTCTTCCCCTACGTGCTAGGCCTGCCGATGCCGATGTTCCCGCGCTTCCTGGTTCAGTGAGGGTGTGATGTTCGATCTCTTCCACAATCTGGGCCTTGGTTTCGGTGTGGTGTTTCAGATCTCCTGGTGGTCACCCTGGTGGCTCTACGGTCTGTCGCTCCCGATCTCGATCAATATTCTCATGTGCCTGATTGGCGCATTGGTTGGCACACTGGTCGGCGTGCTGCCCGGTATCGGCACCGTCGCAACCGTGGCGATGCTCCTGCCGATCACGTTCGGATTGCCGCCGGTCGGCGCGCTGATCATGCTCGCCGGCATCTATTATGGTGCCCAGTACGGCGGCTCCACCACCTCGATCCTGGTCAATATTCCCGGTGAGGCGACGTCGGTCGTTACCGCCATCGACGGTCACCAGATGGCGAAGCAAGGCCGTGCCGGCCCGGCGCTGGCGATCGCGGCGATCGGCTCGTTCTTCGCCGGATGCGTTGCGACCGTGCTCATCGCCGTGCTCGGTGCGCCGCTGACCAAGCTCGCTCTGGCGTTCGGCCCGGCGGAATATTTCTCGCTGATGGTGCTCGGCCTGATCTTTGCGGTGGTGCTGGCCAAGGGCTCGGTCCTGAAAGCGATCGCGATGATCGTGTTCGGCCTGATGCTGTCGATGGTCGGCTCCGACATCGAGACCGGCGCCTCGCGCATGGCGTTCAACATTCCGGAGCTTGCCGACGGTCTCGGCTTTGCGACGGTGGCGATGGGCGTGTTCGGCTTCGCCGAGATCATCCGCAACCTCGACGCCGGCGCCGAGATGAACCGCGACCTCGTGCAGCAGAAGATCACCGGCCTGATGCCGACCAGGAAAGACCTGATCGACTCGGCGCCTGCGATCCTGCGCGGCACCGTGCTCGGATCGATCCTCGGTATCCTGCCGGGCGGCGGCGCGGTCATCGCGTCCTTTGCGTCCTACACGCTCGAGAAGAAGATCGCCAAGAACCCGTCGCGGTTCGGCCGCGGTGCGATCGAAGGCGTGGCGGCGCCGGAAAGCGCCAACAATGCCGCGGCGCAGACCTCCTTCATCCCGCTGCTGACACTCGGCATCCCGCCCAATGCCGTGATGGCGCTGATGGTGGGCGCGATGACCATCCACGGCATCGTGCCCGGTCCGCAGGTGATGCAGAAGCAGCCGGAGCTGGTTTGGGGCATGATCGCCTCGATGTGGATTGGCAATCTGATGCTGATCATCATCAACCTGCCGCTGGTCGGAATCTGGGTGCGGCTGTTGCGCGTCCCTTACCGGCTGATGTTCCCCTCGATCGTGATCTTCTGCGCGATCGGCATCTACTCGGTGAACAACGCGCCGGTCGACGTCATCCTGGCAGGCGTGTTCGGTCTGGTCGGCTACTGGCTGATCAAGCACGATTTCGAGCCGGCGCCGCTGCTGCTCGGCATGGTGCTCGGACCGCTGATGGAAGAGAACCTGCGCCGCGCGCTGCTGATCTCGCGCGGCGACTGGAGCGTGTTCCTGACGCGTCCGCTGTCGGCCGTGCTGCTCGGCATCGCCGCTTTCCTCCTGGTGCTCACGGTGCTGCCGGCGTTGCGTGCCAAGCGCGACGAGGTGTTCACCGAATCCGAAAACTAGGGGCGCCGCCAGCGTCGGCGCGCCGTGACCCGAACCCAAGCCGGCAAGTTGGCCAGCAGGATCAATCTGATAGACAAGGGGCGGGACGCTGAGTTCCGCCCCTTGTCGTTTGCACCGGGAGCGCTCACTTTTCCGGGTATAATGCGCATGGATGGCGAATCGCCGCTGTCGCAGCGCGGGGGCGGCCGCTAAGTTCGCCGCCTCCCCAAAGGCTCACGCACATGCACCAGTATCAGGACCTGCTCGAGCGGATTCTTTCAGACGGCGCCGAAAAGACCGACCGGACCGGCACCGGCACGCTGTCGGTGTTCGGCCATCAGATGCGCTTCAACCTGTCCGCCGGTTTTCCGATGCTGACGACAAAGCGCCTGCCGCTGAAGGCGATCGTGCACGAACTGTTGTGGTTCCTGAAAGGCGATACCAACATCAAATATCTGCGCGACAACGGCGTCACCATCTGGGACGAGTGGGCCGACGCCAACGGCGATCTTGGCCCCGTCTACGGCCACCAGTGGCGCTCCTGGCCCGCGCCGGACGGACGCAGCATCGATCAGATCGCGAATGTGATCGACATGATCAAGCGCAACCCGGACTCGCGCCGCCTGATCGTCTCGGCCTGGAATCCGGCCGAGGTCGACAAGATGGCGTTGCCGCCGTGCCACTGCCTGTTCCAGTTCTATGTCGCCAACGGCAAGCTGTCGTGCCAGCTCTATCAGCGTTCGGCCGACGTGTTCCTCGGCGTCCCCTTCAACATCGCCTCCTACGCACTGCTCACCATGATGGTGGCGCAGGTCACGGGCTTGAAGCCCGGCGACTTCGTGCATTCGTTCGGTGACACCCATCTCTATTCCAACCATCTGGAGCAGGCGAAGCTCCAGCTCACGCGCGCACCGCGCGCGCTGCCGGTGATGCGGATCAACCCCGACGTGAAGGACATCTTCTCCTTCCGTTACGAGGACTTCGAGCTCGTCGGCTACGATCCGCATCCGCACATCAAGGCCGCGGTCGCGGTCTGAAGTCGATGCAGCTCAACATCCGCCGTGTGCGTCCCGGTGAGGCCGGGCTGGTTCTCGCTTTCATCCGCGAGCTCGCCGAGTACGAAAAACTTTCGCACGAGGTCGAGGCGACCGAGGCTGACATCGCCGACGCACTGTTCGGCGAACGACCGCAACTCCATTGCGCTCTCGCCGAGTGGAACGGCGAGCCGGTCGGCTTCGCGGTGTGGTTTGCGAATTTTTCGACGTTCAGCGGCCGCCACGGCATCTATCTCGAAGATTTGTATGTGCGGCCATCGCATCGGGGCAGGGGCCTCGGCAAGGCTCTGCTCGTGCACCTCGCCAGGGAATGCGTCGAGAACGGCTGGTCCCGGCTGCAATGGGCGGTGCTTGACTGGAACGCGCCGTCGATCGCGTTCTACAAATCGCTCGGTGCCATCATGCTGGAGGACTGGACGCTGTGCCGCGTCACCGGTCCGGCGCTGACGCGGCTTGCCGGGAGCGCGACCTGATGGAGATCGTCTTCGTCGTCGCGATCGCGGAGAACGGCGTCATCGGGGCCGGCAACGCAATGCCGTGGCGAATGAAATCCGACATGGCGCGCTTCAAGGCGCTCACGATCGGCAAGCCCGTGATCATGGGCCGCAGGACCTTCGAATCCCTGCCCCGGCCGCTTCCCGGCCGCACCAACATCGTCGTCACGCGCGATGCGGATTATCGCGCCGCCGGCGCCATCGTGACGACATCGACTGCCGCCGCAGACGCCATCGCGCGCGGCGATGCCCTGCGGCGTTCGGTCGCCGAGATCGCCGTGATTGGCGGCGCCGAAATCTTTCGGCAATGGCTCGATCGCGCCGATCGCCTCGAGATCACCGAAGTGCATGCCCGGCCCGAAGGCGACACGCATTTCGACATCGACAGGGCAGAGTGGGATGAGGTTGAACGCATCCGTCATCCTGCCGGACCCCACGACAGCGCCGACTACTCCTATGTGACATATCGTCGGCGGGCAGGCCATTAACCGCATTTGCCAATGTTAACATTGACTTTTCTGCCCCCAAGCTTAGCTCGGAGGGCGGCGAGGGCTGCGTTGTAAGGGACCTGCCTGTCCCCTATAAAGCCGGACCGGACAAAGCGGGCGGGGGCAATTTCACCCTGCCGAGGAGAGCGTCGAATGCCGTGGAAGAATCAGGGCGGTGGCCCATGGGGCTCGGGTCCGAAGGGACCATGGGGCAACGGCCCGCAACCGGTCGGGCCAAGGCCGCCGGATCTGGAAGATCTTCTGCGGCGCGGCCAGGATCGCCTCCAGCAGATCATGCCGGGTGGCTATTTCTCCGGCATCGGCATCACGCTGATCGTGCTGCTCATCGTCGCGTTCTGGCTGCTGTCGGGCTTCTTCCGGGTGCAGTCCGAAGAGCTCGGCGTCGTGCTGCGCTTCGGCAAGCATGTCCGCACCGTGGAGCCCGGCCTGAACTACCATCTGCCCTATCCAATCGAGACCGTGCTGCTGCCAAAGGCCTTGCGCGTTTCCACCATCTCCATCGGCATGACGCTGATCGACGACCCGGCGCGGCGCGGCCGCTCCATTCGTGACGTGCCGGAAGAGAGCCTGATGCTGACCGGCGACGAGAACATCGTCGACGTCGACTTCACCGTGCTCTGGCGCATCAAGCCCAACGGCGTCGGCGATTTCCTCTTCAACATCCAGAATCCCGAAGGCACCGTGAAGGCGGTCGCCGAGAGCGCGATGCGCGAGGTGATCGGCCGCTCGCAGATCCAGCCGATCCTGACCGGCGCGCGCAACGTTACCGAACAAGGCGTGCAGGAACTAATCCAGAAGACCCTGGACAGCTACGGCGCCGGCATTCAGATCAGCCAGGTGCAGATGCAGAAGGTCGACCCGCCGGCGCAGGTGATCGACGCCTTCCGCGACGTCCAGGCGGCGCGCGCCAATCTCGAGCAGCTGCAGAACGAGGCGCAGACGTATGCCAACCAGGTCGTGCCGCAGGCACGCGGGCGTGCGGCGCAGATCATGCAGGCCGCCGAAGGCTACAGGGAGCAGACCGTCGCCGAGGCCAAGGGCCAGAGCTCGCGCTTCCTGAAGGTTTACGAGGAATACAAGAAGGCGCCCGACGTGACGCGTGAACGGATTTATCTGGAGACGATGGAGCGCGTGCTCGGCGGTTCGGAAAAGCTCATTTATGACGGCGGCCAGTCGGGCCAGGGCGTCGTGCCTTATCTGCCGCTCAGCGAGTTGACGGCCAAGCGGCCGCCTGCAACCGGCCAGCAGACGACCGGAGGCAACCGATGAGATCTCCGGTCACAGGTATCGTCACGCTGCTCGGCCTCCTGCTCGTCGTGATCGTGGGCTACATGTCCCTGTTCACGGTGGCGCAGACCGAGCAGACCATCGTGCTGCAGTTCGGCAAGCCCGTCGATGTCGTTACCGCTCCCGGCCTGCACTTCAAGGCGCCGTGGAATTCGGTGATCAACATCGACAAGCGCATCCTCGATCTGGAGAACCCGTCGCAGGAAGCGATCGCGTCCGACCAGAAGCGGCTCGTGGTCGACGCCTTCGCGCGTTACCGCATCAAGGACGCGCTCCGCTTCTATCAGAGCATCGGCTCGATCCAGGCCGCCAACATCCAGCTCACCACGCTCTTGAACGCTGCGCTGCGCCGCGTGCTCGGCGAGGTCACCTTCATCAACGTGGTCCGCGACGACCGCGAGAAGCTGATGCAGCGCATCCGCGATCAGCTCGACCACGAGGCCGACGGCTACGGCATCCAGGTCGTCGACGTCCGGATCCGCCGCGCCGATCTGCCGGAGCAGAACAGCCAGGCGGTCTATCAGCGCATGAAGACGGAACGCGAGCGCGAAGCCGCCGAGTTCCGCGCGCAGGGCGGCCAGAAGGCCCAGGAGATCCGCTCCAAGGCCGACCGCGAGGCGACCGTGATCGAGGCGGATGCAAGGTCGCTGGCCGAGCAGACGCGCGGCGTCGGCGATGCCGAGCGCAACCGTCTGTTCGCCGAAGCCTACGGCCAGGACGCGGATTTCTTCGCCTTCTACCGTTCGATGGCGGCCTATGAGACCGGGCTGCGCGCGAACGACACCCGCTTCCTGCTGCGCCCGGACTCGGATTTCTTCCGGTTCTTTGGTAACCCGTCCGGCAAGACGGCGACCACGACGCCAGCGAAGCCGTAAGTGAGACAAGGGCGGCAAGTCTGGCCGCCCTTCGTCCAGACAAGAACAGCACAACGGGAGGTTCCAATCCGATGAGGTCCATTGCGTTCGCCGACTTCCTCATCGGTTTGGGCATCCTGTTCGTGCTGGAAGGCTTGATGTTCGCGGCAAGTCCGGCCTGGATGCGCAAGGCCATGAAAAGCGCGATGGCCACGCCGGATAACGTCCTGCGGGCGGTCGGCATTGGTTCGGCCGTGGCCGGCCTGGTCCTGATCTGGGTTATGCGACGTCCAATTTAGCCGTCGCACCAACGCCAAAGTGAAGGCGAGGGACCGGTTTTCGCCTTATTATCCGGGTCTTGAGGCCCGTTAAGGTCCGCGCTTGCGCCGTCCCCCCGTTCGAGCGCAGTCTTGACGTCGAATCCTTGTTTCCTGGAGATCACAATGACCGCTGCCACCATTGCCCCGACCCGTTTGCGCTTAGGGCTGGCCGCGCTCGCCGTTGGCGCTTTCAGCGCACTCGGCACACCGGCCCATGCGCGCGGACCGGATGGCATCGCCGACGTCGCCGAGAAGGTGATTGACGCGGTCGTCAACATCTCGACCTCGCAGACCGTCGAAGCCAAGGGCGGGGGCGGCGGCAGCAATGCCATGCCGCAACTGCCGCCCGGTTCGCCCTTCGAGGAGTTCTTCGACGACTTCTTCAAGAACCGCAAGGGTCCCGGCGGCGGCAGCAAGGGCGGCGAGAACAGCCCGGCGCCGCGCAAGACCAACTCGCTCGGAAGTGGCTTCATCATCGACACGTCAGGCGTCGTCGTCACCAACAACCATGTCATCGCGGACGCCGATGAGATTAACGTCATTCTCAACGACGGGACCAAGATCAAGGCCGAACTGGTCGGAGTCGACAAGAAGACCGACCTTGCCGTGCTCAAGTTCAAGCCGTCGAAGCCGCTGGTGTCGGTGAAGTTCGGTGATTCCGACAAGCTGCGCCTCGGCGACTGGGTCGTCGCGATCGGCAATCCTTTCAGCCTCGGCGGCACCGTGACGGCCGGTATCGTTTCGGCGAAGAACCGTGACATCTCCTCAGGTCCCTACGACAGCTACATTCAGACCGACGCCTCCATCAACCGCGGAAATTCCGGCGGTCCGCTGTTCAACCTCGATGGCGACGTCATCGGCGTCAACACGCTGATCATCTCGCCGTCCGGCGGCTCGATCGGCATCGGCTTCGCCGTACCGTCGAAGACGGTGGCGGGTGTCGTCGACCAGCTCCGCCAGTTCGGCGAATTGCGCCGCGGCTGGCTTGGCGTGCGCATCCAGAGCGTCACCGACGAGATCGCCGAGAGCCTCAACATCAAGCCGCCGCGCGGCGCGCTGGTTGCCGGTGTCGACGACAAGGGCCCGGCCAAACCGGCCGGCATCGAGCCCGGCGACGTCGTCGTCAAGTTCGACGGCAAGGACGTCAAGGACCCGAAGGATCTGTCTCGCGTGGTCGCCGACACGGCGGTCGGCAAGGAGGTCGACGTCGTCATCATCCGCAAGAGCCAGGAGGAAACCAAGAAGGTCACGCTCGGCCGGTTGCAGGATGCCGACAAGGTGCAGGCCGCGGTGAAGACCGACGAGCCTCCGCCTGAAAAGACCGTGACACAGAAGGCGCTCGGCCTCGATCTCGCCGCGCTGAGCAAGGACCTGCGTGCGCGCTACAAGATCAAGGACAGCGTCAAGGGCGTGGTCGTCACCAATGTCGACGCCAATTCGGATGCCGCCGAGAAGCGCCTCTCGGCCGGCGACGTCATTGTCGAGGTGGCGCAGGAGGCCGTCTCCAGCGGCGCCGACATCCAGAAACGGGTCGACCAGCTCAAGAAGGACGGCAAGAAATCGGTGCTGCTGCTGGTGTCGAACGCCGACGGCGAGCTGCGTTTTGTCGCGCTGAGCGTGCAGTAAGAGCGCTCGCTTTCACCTCTCGTCATGGCCGGGCTTGACCCGGCCGTCCACGCCTTGCCATGCGGACGAGCGTAACGTGGATGCCCGGGACAAGCCCGGGCATGACGGCGGAGAGGAGGAGGCTACGCCTCCACGAACTCCTCGCGCCGATACCCCTGCGCGTACAGCAGCGCGGTGAGATCGCCATGATCGATCCGCGCCGCCGCAGCGGCGGCCACCGCGGGCTTGGCGTGATACGCCACGCCCAGCCCCGCCGCCTGGATCATCGCGAGATCATTGGCGCCGTCGCCGACCGCCAGCGAGTCGATGTCGTCGAGATCGAACGATTCCATCAGATCCACCAGCGTCGCGAGCTTTGCCGCGCGCCCCAAAATCGGCTCCTTCACCTCGCCAGTGAACTTGCCGTCGCGGACGACGAGCTCGTTGGCGCGGTTCTCCTGGAAACCGATCCTGGTGGCGACCGCGCTGGTGAAAAGCGTGAAGCCGCCGGAGACGAGGCAGGCATAGGCGCCATGGGCGCGCATGGTCGCGACCAGTTCGCGGCCACCCGGCGTCAGCGTAATGCGCTTGGCCAGCACCTCGTCGACGGCACTGGCGGGAAGGTCCTTGAGCAGCGCGACGCGCTCGCGCAGCGCCGGCTCGAACTCGATCTCGCCGCGCATCGCGCGCTCGGTGATGGCGGCCACATGGGCCTTCACCCCGACGAAATCGGCGAGCTCGTCGATGCATTCCTGACCGATCATGGTGGAATCCATGTCGGCGAGAAAAAGCTTCTTGCGCCGGAAGCCGACTGGCTGCACCACGATGTCGATGGGCAGGTCGCCGCGAAGCTCGCGGAGCCGCTGCTCGATGGCGTGACGGTCGCCTTCGAGGTTACTGTCGGCGCCGAACGGGATGTCGACTGCAACCCCGTCGAACAGCCAGTGCGCGGGAGCTGCCTGAGGCAGCACGGCGCGGGCGCCGTCGACGATGGTCGAGTCGAGCGCGGGATTATTCGGGTTGCAGATCAGCGTGGCAACGAGGGACATTTGAGGTTTTCGTGAGCGAGGGGCAAGTCGGCAGAAGGCATGTTGGCAAGGCGGTGCTTATCGCAGGCCCGACCGCCAGCGGCAAGTCGGCGCTGGCGCTCGAGCTTGCGCTCGCTGCGGGCGGGGTCGTGATCAATGCCGATTCCATGCAGGTCTACCGTGACCTCCGCATCATCACCGCGCGCCCCACCCTTGGCGACGAGGCGCAGGTGCCTCATCGCCTGTACGGCCATGTCGATGCGGCCGTGAATTTTTCAGCCGGTGCCTGGGTGGGCGACGCGGCCAAGGCGCTCGAAGCGGCGAAAGCCGAAGGGCGCCTGCCGATCTTCATCGGCGGCACCGGGCTCTATTTCAAGGCGCTCACGGCGGGCCTTTCCGTGGTGCCACCGATCCCTCTCGAGGTGCGCGAGGACGTCCGGGCGCGGCTGGAGCGGAACGGCGTCGAAGCGCTGCACGACGAACTCGCAGCCTCCGATCCGCGGGCGGCCGAGCGCTTGAACCGTCGCGATCGCACGCGCATTGCGCGCGCGCTCGAAGTGGTCGAAGCCACCGGCCGTTCGCTGCTGGACTGGCATCATGAGGGCCAGCCGCCGCTCTTGCCCAAGGACAGTTTTCGGGCGGTGTTCCTCGCGCCCGAGCGCGACGAGCTCTATGCGCGCATCGACGCCCGCTTCGACGCCATGTTGGGTGCCGGCGCGCTAGAGGAGGCGGTGCGTCTCGCCGCCCGAAACCTCGATCCGCTGCTGCCGGCGATGAAGGCTCATGGCGTGCCGGCGCTAATCCGGCATCTGCGCGATGAGCTCAGCCTGGAGCAGGCGGCGACCATCGGCCGCGCCGACACCCGCCACTACGCCAAGCGGCAGTTCACCTGGTTCCGGCACCAATTGCCCGAATTCGAGTGGGTGAAGCCGGGGGAGATTCGGGGCTGGCTGGCGGCGATCGTGAACGCGGCGCGGGACCAAGGCTGACACGCTTTTGTGCCTCGGCTCCCGAATTTACCTCTCGCCCAACCCCGGGAACACCGCTACACTGCCAAAATCGCGCGGGAACGGCCGCATTGCCTTGACATCGGGGCGCTGGCCGCTATGTTTCGCGCAACCTTTGGGAAGCCGGGCACCTGCCATGCGTAACATTATTACCAAACTCCTTATCGCCGTCGTACCCAGGCACACCGCCGGGGGTGGCTAGCTGCCATCCACATGACAGGCGGTGTGCATGGGCCCTCTTCGGGGCCTTTTTTATTTCCGAAAACCCGACACGAACGAAGCCGCTGACAACAGCGCATCCGGAGCAAGCCAATGAGCGACAAGAGCCACGATCCGAACCAGATGACCGGCGCCGCGATGATCGTCCGCGCGCTCATCGATCATGGCGTGACCGACATTTTCGGCTACCCCGGCGGCGCGGTGCTCCCGATCTACGACGAGATCTTCCAGCAAAGCGAGGTCCAGCACATCCTGGTTCGGCATGAGCAGGGCGCGGGCCACGCCGCCGAGGGCTATGCGCGTTCGACCGGCAGGCCGGGCGTTGCACTGGTGACCTCCGGCCCCGGCGCCACCAACATGGTGACGCCGCTCACCGACGCGCTGATGGACTCGATCCCGCTGGTCTGCATCTCCGGCCAGGTGCCGACGCACCTGATCGGCAACGACGCGTTCCAGGAATGCGACACCGTCGGCATCACGCGCCCCTGCACCAAGCACAACTGGCTGGTGCGCGACGTCAACGATCTCGCAAAGGTGCTGCACGAGGCGTTTTACGTTGCGACCACGGGTCGGCCGGGCCCGGTGCTCGTCGACGTGCCCAAGGACGTGCAGTTCGCGACCGGCACCTATCATCCGCCGCGCAAATCCGACGTGCATCGCTCCTACGCGCCGCGCGTGAAGGGCGATGCGACGCAAATCCGCAAGGCCGTCGCGCTGCTCGCAGGCGCCAAGCGCCCCGTGATCTATAGCGGCGGCGGCGTGATCAATTCCGGTCCCGAGGCGACCAGGCTGCTGCGCGAGCTGGTCGAGGTCACCGGCTTTCCGATCACCTCCACCCTGATGGGCCTCGGCGCATATCCCGCCTCGGGCAAGAGCTGGCTCGGCATGCTCGGCATGCACGGCACCTATGAAGCCAACATGACCATGCATGATTGCGACGTCATGCTGTGCGTCGGCGCGCGCTTCGACGACCGCATCACCGGCCGCGTCGATGCGTTCTCGCCGGGGTCGAAGAAGATCCACATCGACATCGACCCGTCTTCGATCAACAAGAACATCCGCGTCGACGTGCCGATCATCGGCGACTGCGGCAACATCCTCGGCGACATTCTCCAGGTGTTCAAGGCGGAGGCGAAGAAGCCCGACATCAAGGCCTGGTGGCAGCAGATCGCGCAGTGGCGCGCCCGCAACTCGCTCTATTTCAGGAAGAGCAACGACGTCATCCTGCCGCAGCATGCGATCCAGAGCCTGTTCGAGGCGACGCGCGGCAAGGACACCTACATCACCACCGAGGTCGGTCAGCATCAGATGTGGGCCGCGCAGTTCTACGGCTTCGAGGAGCCGCATCGTTGGATGACCTCGGGCGGTCTCGGCACCATGGGCTACGGCCTGCCGGCCGCGGTTGGCGTGCAGGTTGCCCATCCCGACAGCCTCGTCATCGACATCGCGGGTGATGCCTCGGTGCAGATGACGATGCAGGAGATGTCGACGGCTGTG
Organism: Bradyrhizobium sp. 17; assembly: GCF_023073515.1. Taxonomy (NCBI): domain Bacteria; kingdom Pseudomonadati; phylum Pseudomonadota; class Alphaproteobacteria; order Hyphomicrobiales; family Nitrobacteraceae; genus Bradyrhizobium; species Bradyrhizobium sp. 17. The sequence goes on from NZ_JADPJQ010000035.1 coordinate 317,430, forward strand.
CAGTACGAGCTGCCGATCAAGATCTTCATCCTGAACAACCAGTACATGGGCATGGTGCGGCAGTGGCAGCAGCTGCTCCATGGCAACCGCCTGTCGCATTCCTATTCGGAGGCGATGCCGGACTTCGTCAAGCTCGCGGAAGCCTACGGCGGCGTCGGCCTCCAGGTGCACAAGCCCGGTGATCTCGACGGCGCCATCCAGGAGATGATCTCGGTCAAGCGCCCGGTGCTGTTCGACTGCCGCGTCGCGTCGCTGGAAAACTGTTTCCCGATGATCCCCTCCGGCAAGGCGCACAACGAGATGCTGTTGCCGGAGCAGGCCAACGACGAAGCCACCGCGAAGGCGTTCGCCGGCGGTAAGGCGCTGGTGTGAGCGTGATGTTCGACCTGAACGAGCTCGAACGCGCACATGCGATCGTGGGGCAGGCGGTGCCGGCAACGCCGGCGCACGCCTGGCCGCTGCTCGCCGAGCGGCTCGGCACGCAGGTCGTGGTCAAGCACGAGAATCACACGCCGACGGGCGCCTTCAAGGTGCGCGGCGGGTTGGTCTATCTCGATCGGCTGAAGCGCGAACGGCCGAACATTCCGGGCATCATCTCGGCGACGCGCGGCAATCATGGCCAGAGCCTCGCCTTTGCGGCGAGCCGCCATGGCGTAACTGCCGTGATCTATGTGCCGCGCGGCAATTCGGTCGAGAAGAACCGCGCGATGAAGGCGTTCGGCGCCGAACTCGTTGAGCACGGCGAGGACTTTCAGGCCGCACGCGAGGAAGCCGGACGCCACGCGCAGTTCGCCGGGCTGCACATGGTGCCGTCGTTCCATACGGACCTGGTGCTGGGCGTGGCGACCTATGCGCTCGAATTGTTCCGGGCCGCGCCCGATCTCGACATCCTCTATGTGCCGATCGGGCAAGGCTCGGGGATCTGCGGCTGTATCATGGCGCGCGATCTGCTCGGCCTGAAGACCGAGATCGTGGGCGTGCAGTCGACCGAGGCGCCGTCCTACGCGCTGTCGTTCGCGGCGGGTCAGGTGGTGACCACCGAGACCAGCAACACGCTCGCGGACGGCATGGCGACGCGGATTCCCGATCCGGAAGCGCTCGCGGTCATCCTCAAGGGCGCCTCGCGTATCGTCCAGGTGACGGACGATGAAATCGCGCTCGCGATCCATGCGCTCTGGACCGACACGCACAATCTCGCCGAAGGCGCCGGCGCCGCCGCGCTCGCCGCGGCGCTTCAGGACAAGACAGGATTGTCGGGCAAGCGCGTCGGTCTCGTGCTGTCCGGCGGCAATATCGATTTCGATCTGTTCCGCGGTTGGGTCGGGACGGATGCGCCGGTCGCTCATCAGGCGACGGCGTAACGACGAGAATGAAGGGGACGACAATGAACCAGCCCGCATCTGCCTATTTCATCGAGGAGCGCCACGACCCGAACGAGACGCATACGCTTTCGGTGCTCGTGCAGAACGAGCCCGGCGTGCTCGCGCGCGTCATCGGCCTGTTCTCGGGGCGCGGCTACAACATCGAGAGCCTCACGGTCTCGGAGACCGAGAGCCAGAAGCATCTCTCGCGCATCACTATCGTCACCACGGGTACGCCCATGGTGATCGAGCAGATAAAGCATCAGCTCGACCGCATGATCCCGGTCTATCGCGTCGTCGACATGACGCTGACCAAGCGCTCGATCGAGCGCGAGCTGGCGATGGTCAAGGTACGCGGGCAGGGCGAGCATCGCGTCGAGGCGCTGCGGCTGGCGGACGCGTTCCGCGCCCGCGTGATCGATGCCACCACCGAGAGCTTCGTGTTCGAGATCACAGGCAATACAGACAAGATCAATCAGTTTATCGACCTGATGCGTCCGCTTGGCCTTGTCGAAGTGTCGCGCACCGGTGTTGCCGCGATTGGTCGCGGGCCTGAGGGAATGTGAGCCATGCTGGCGCGCGACTGGTATTACAACGAGCGGAACCGGATGGGGATCGGGCCTGCAGTGGCCTCGATCTACGACAGTCATGACGATGCCGATCTACGGGCGCGCGCCGCGCTGAAAATGCTCGGCGTCCAGCGCGGCTGGCGCATTGCCGATATCGGTTGCGGCAACGGCGTGCTCGCGACCGAGGCGGCGCTGATGGGCGCCGAGGTCGATGCCATCGACATCTCGCCCGCGATGCTGGCGCTCGCCGAGATCTACGCGCGCGACCGCAAGGTGCCCGTGCGCACGCAGTCCGCCGGCCTGCTCAGCTTCGCCTACCGGCCGGAATCCTATGACCTGATCGTCAGCGAGTTCACGCTGCACCATCTGCCGGATTTCTGGAAGGCGGTAGCCATGTCGCGGATCTATCGCGCGCTCAAGCCCGGTGCCACTTTCTATTTGCGCGACATCGTCTACGCCTCGATGCCCGATGCCGTCGAGCGCGACGTTGACCAATGGGCCGACTTTGAGATCAAGAACCACGATGTCCCGCGTGAAAGCGTCGTCACCCACATGCGCGACGAGTATTCCACTTTCGGCTGGGTCATGGAGCGGATGCTGACCGACGTCGGCTTCACGCTGGTCTCGGCCGATTACCACGCCCCGATGCACGGCACCTATCTGCTGCGGAAACCCAATTCCTCCACGTAACGGCCGGCGAGCAAGGCTCGACCAGAACAACAAACAGGGCTGCACGACAGGGCAGAACCGGGAACGACAATGAAGCCGGCCGACATCCTCATCGCCATCCTGGTGGCGGTCATCTGGGGGCTTGCCTTCGTGGCGAGCCGGATCGCGCTCGACGAATTTTCGCCGGAGCTGATGACGGCGATGCGCTTCACCATTGCCGCGGTGCCGTGCCTATTCATCCGCAAGCCCAAAGTCGCCTGGTCGCTCCTGATCGCGATCAGCTTCACGCTCTTTCTCGGCCAATTTCTGAGCCAGGCCTATGGCATCGCCCATGGCGTGCCGGTGGGGCTGACCAGCGTCGTCGTGCAGAGCCAGGCGCTGTTCACGATCGGCTTTGCCGCGATCGCATTCGGTGAGCGGCCGACGCCGGTGCAGACGCTGGGCATCGTCATCGCAGCCATCGGCCTTTTGATGATCTGCGGCACGGTCGGCTATGATTTCAGCGTCGGTGCCTTCGCCGTGCTGATGATCGCGCCGGTCAGCTTTGCGGTCGGCAATGTCCTGCTGCGCGGCGCCCGCGGCGTGCCGATGTTCGATCTGTTCGCCTGGTTGTGCCTCGCCACCGCGGTGCCGCTGTTCGCGCTCACGCTGGTCGTCAACGGACCAACGCCGACCTGGCAGTCGCTGATCCACATGTCGCTCACCGGCCTCATTTGCCTGCTGTTGATCGGCGGCATCTCCACCAGCATCGCCTATTGGCTGTGGGGCCGGCTGCTACGTGACTATCCCCCTGCGCAAGTGGTGCCGTTCGCGCTGCTGGTGCCGTTCGTCGGCTCGGCTGCGTCCAGCATCGTGTTCGGCGAGCGGTTCGGCCCGCTGCGTCTCGCCGGCATGCTCACCGTGATCGGCGGTATCGCGGTGATGGTGCTCGCGAAGCGTCCGCAAGTCCTGCCGAAGACCGCGTGAGGTGACTATGGCCTATTCGCTCTTCTATGCCTTCCTCGCCTTTATGGTCGTGATGTATTTCACGCCCGGGCCGAACAACATCATGCTGCTGGCCTCGGGCCTGACCTACGGCTTTCGGCGCACCATCCCCCACATCGCCGGTATCGTCATCGGCTTTGCTTTCATGATCGCCGCCGTGGGTCTCGGGCTCGGCACAGTGTTTCTGGCCTATCCGATCCTTCAGACCATCCTGAAATACGCCGGCGCGGTCTATCTGATTTACCTTGCCGCCGTGATTGCTTTGTCCGGCCCGACCACGCCGGACGGCGAGACCGGCCGCGGCCCGATGACCTTCTGGGGCGCGGCGATGTTCCAGTGGATCAACGCCAAGGGCTGGGTGATCGTGATCGGCACAATCACCGCCTACGCGGCGATTGCCCGATTCCCCATCAATATCGCGATCCAGACCCTGGTCAGCCTACTCGTCGGCGCGGTCTCGACCGTGGTCTGGGTCCTGTTCGGCACTGCACTACGGCCGGTGCTGACCTCCGAGCGGCTGGTCCGCGCCTTCAACATCCTGATGGCGATCCTGCTGCTGGCGTCTCTCTACCCCGTCGTTATGGATGCATGATGCCTCAGCTTTCCATGCAGAAACGGGTTTCCCAGGGGGCCGAAAATGCTCTAGACAGCCCCCGAAATCCGCAAATTTCACCGTCCGAGACCTGACCGACAAGACCTGACCAACGGCCGATTCCGGCCCCTGAACGAGGAAACGACCATGCGTGTTTATTACGATCGCGACGCCGACCTGAACCTGATCAAGGGCAAGAAGGTCGTCATCGTCGGCTATGGCAGCCAGGGCCACGCCCATGCGCTGAACCTGAAGGATTCCGGCGTCAAGGACGTGGCGATTGCGCTCCGCAAGGGTTCGGCCTCGGCCAAGAAGGCGGAAGCTGCCGGCTTCAAGGTGATGGAAGTCGCCGAGGCCGCCAAATGGGCCGACCTGGTCATGATGCTGACCCCGGACGAGCTCCAGGGCGACATTTACCGCGAGCACCTGCACGACAACATGAAGAAGGGCGCCGCCCTCGTCTTCGCGCACGGTCTCAACGTCCACTTCAACCTGCTCGACCCGCGCGCCGATCTCGACGTTCTGATGATCGCGCCGAAGGGCCCCGGCCACACGGTGCGTTCGGAATACCAGCGTGGCGGCGGCGTGCCCTGCCTGATCGCGATCGCCAAGGACGTCTCGGGTAACGCCCACGACCTCGGCCTGTCCTACGCCTCCGCCGTCGGCGGCGGCCGTGCTGGCATCATCGAGACCACTTTCAAGGAAGAATGCGAGACCGACCTGTTCGGCGAGCAGGTCGTGCTCTGCGGCGGCCTGGTCGAGCTGATCAAGGGCGGCTACGAGACGCTGGTCGAAGCCGGCTACGCCCCGGAGATGGCCTATTTCGAGTGCCTGCACGAAGTGAAGCTGATCGTCGACCTGATCTATGAAGGCGGCATCGCCAACATGAACTACTCGATCTCCAACACCGCGGAGTACGGTGAGTACGTCACCGGCCCGCGCATCGTCACCGACGAGACCAAGAAGGAGATGAAGCGGGTTCTGAACGACATCCAGTCCGGCAAGTTCGCCCGCGACTGGATGCTCGAGAACAAGGTCAACCAGACCTCGTTCAAGGCGACCCGCGCCAAGCTCGCCGAGCACCCGATCGAGGAAGTCGGCGCCAAGCTGCGCGACATGATGCCCTGGATCAAGAAGGGCGCGCTGGTCGACAAGTCGAAGAACTAAGCGGCCGTTCGGATGCGGCGTATCGGTTGCGCCGCATCCGGACACGCGAGCGAAAACACAAGCTTCGCTCGCCAAACCAATTCTTAAATCTTCGCGATTATATTCGAGCGAGATCGCAACCAGCGGTCTCGCTCTTTTCGTCTCGCGCGAAGCATTGCTGCTTCATTCAAATTCTTCGCGAGCTGAAGTGCTCCCTGAGCATGAAGAACTGACGCTTAAACCACATTCTTGGTCTCGCGTTGTTTTCGGAATTTCTCAGAAGCTCCCGATCCTCAAAAGCCCAGCGTCTTCAGGGTCAAGGATTCGGCTCTTCATCCATACCTTCAGGATGCAATCAATCGCACGTCGCGAGGTTCGCACCTCGCCTTCAACTTAAGAACTGACACCCGCGGCGTCTCCTTGAGCGGTGGACGGCATTGCGCCCCGGCACCTTTCGCCTGCATGATCGCGGGAGCTCTTGGGGAGGAAGATCATGCGATCCGTCGTCGTCACCGGCGCGTCCACCGGCATCGGCTGGGCCATTGCGAAGTTTCTGATCGGGCGCGGCTATCGTGTTTTCGGTAGTGTCCGCAAGCAGGCCGATGCGGATCGGCTCATGGGTGAATTCGGTACGAACTTCACGGCGCTGCTGTTCGACGTCACCGACGAGGCGGCGGTCCTCGCGGCTGCGCGAAAAGTCCGCGAGGCGCTGGGCGGCGAGACGCTGGCCGGTCTCGTCAACAACGCCGGCGTCGCGGTCGCCGGTCCCGTGCTCGAATTGTCGGTCGACGACTTTCGCCGGCAGATGGAGATCAACGTCATCGGCCCGGTCATCGCGACGCAGGCCTTTGGGCCGCTGCTGGGCGCCGACCCGTCGCTGGAGGGACCGAAGGGCCGGATCGTGATGATCAGCTCGGTCGCGGGCAAGAACGGCAATCCGTTGTCGGCGCCTTACTGCACCTCCAAGCATGCCATCGAAGGTCTGTCGGAGAGCTTGCGCCGCGAATTGATGCTGTTTGGCATCGACGTCATTATCGTCGCACCCGGCGCCGTCAAGACGCCGATCTGGAGCAAGGCCGAGCAGATCGATCTTTCGGTCTACCAGAACTCGCCTTATCTGCCGGCGCTGAACAAGGTCATGGCGTTCATGATGAAGCTCGGCGAGACCGGGCTGCCGGCCGAGCGGATTGCCGAGGTCGTTTTCGAGGCGCTCACCGCCGAGAGGCCCAAGGTTCGCTACCAGATCACGCCGGACCGGATGCGGCATTTGATGACGGCCACGCTGCCCAAGCGTGTGGTCGACCGCATCATCGCCAAGCGGCTCGGGCTGCTGCCGCAGGGCTGAGCCTCCGAGGTGAGACCATTGCCGGACAGGTGATCAATTTCCGATCGTGGGAGCGTCTTGAGATGCCGGCTTATGTGATTTTCGACGTCGAGATCAGGGATTTGCAGCAGTACCAAAGCTTCATGTTGGGCGTGAAGCCCGCCCTGGAGGCCGCTGGAGCTCGATATCTGGCGCGAGGGGGCGCCCACAAGGTCTACGAGGGAGACTGGCAGCCCCGCAGGATCGTTCTGCTGGAATTCCCATCCGTCGCAGCCTGGGAGGCATTTTACACAGGCGCGACCTACCAGGGTCTCAAAGCGGTCCGGGACGCTTGCAGTTCTGCCCGCCTGGTCAGCGTCGAAGGCCTCGACTAGACGGCAAGTCGGTTCTGCACTGCGGGATTTGCCCTAGGGACGAATTGGGCCCGGAGACCGATCGGCTTCCGCTAACATTAAGCGAAGGTCGGACCGCGACACGCGTTGCTTGTCCGTGACCGTTCAATTACAGTTTTATGACACGGTGCAGGCCTTCCGGCTGCGCCGAACGCCGCAGGCCCGGTCAGCCGGCTCGGCATCACCGTGCCGGACCAGCAGTTGCGTGTCGTCGATGGCGTCCGCGCCCAATCCAGGTCCTTCTGCCACGACCGCCGTGCTGGCAAGCGTCGCTGCGCTCGGCATCTGGCGGCTGCTCGCGGTTGCAGCGCCGCATCTCGCGGCGCTCGTCCTGATGTACGAGACCGAGACGGATTTCGGCGCACGGCTCTCCTTCGTGCTGGCCTGGGGCATCCTCAACTTCTTCTGGATCGCGCTGCTGCGGCGGCCGGCGCTCTCGGGTGCGCTGTCGCTGACTATGGTCGTGGTGCTGGTGCTGCTGTCACGGCTGAAGCACGACGTCGTGCAGATGACGGCCAACTTCATCGACCTGATGATGATCGACCGCGACACGGTGGCGTTCCTGTTCACGATCTTCCCGAATTTGCGCTGGTCGGTGATCGGGGCCGGCCTGGTCACGCTGCCGCTGATGTATGCGCTGTGGTGGCTCGACCCATTCCGCATCCGTAGGCTACCGGCGCTCGCCTCGATGCTCGCCTGCCTCGCCGCGCTGGTCGGCTATTCGCTCCACCATCCGGACGAGGCTTGGCGCGGCTATTACGACGACGGCTATCTCTCGAAGTTCTTCCGCTCCGGCGTCAGCGCGGTCTCCGACTTCGCGCAATACGGCTTCATGGAGTCGGCCGCTTCGACCAACGAACGGCTCAACATGCCGCTGGTCGATGCCTGCCATCCTGCCGGCCGGCGGCCGAACATCATCATGGTCCATGATGAATCGAGCTTCGACATCCGCGCCGCGCAGGGCATCAAGGTGCCGGCCGGCTACGGCAGCCATTTCAAATCCTGGGACGGCAAGGAGCGCGCGTTCCTGGCCGAGAGCAATGGCGGGCCGAGCTGGTTCACCGAATACAACGTGCTCGCGGGGTTGTCGTCGCGCTCGTTCGGCCGCTTCGCCTATTTCGTGACGCGCATTGCAACAGGCCGTGTCGAGCGCGGCCTGCCGCTGGCGCTGCGCCGCTGCGGCTACGACACGATGTCGCTGTACCCCGCCTATGGCGGCTTCATGGCCGCGCGCAGCTTTCAGGTGACGACCGGCATCGAACGCTTTCTCGACTCCAAGGATCTCGGCGCCAAGGATGTCGAGCCGGATAGCTTCTTCTACGACAAGGCGCTCCGGCTGATGGGCGAGCGGACGCCGAACAAGCCGCTGTTCACCTTCATCTATCTCGGCGCCAATCATTTCCCCTGGGAGACGCGCTTCCGCCCGGATCTGCTGCCGAACTGGCGCGCACCGGGCAATGTGCCGTCCATCGACGAGTACCTGCGGCGGCAGGCGATGAGCGCCGAGCAGTACAACGCTTTCCTCGCGGGCTTGAAGAAGAAATTTCCCGGCGAACCCTTCCTGATCGTGCGCTACGGCGATCATCAGCCGGAATTCGCGCCCGGTATCCTCGAGCCCGGGCTCGACGAGGGCGCTCTCGGCAAGAAGCTCGACGCCTACGACGCACGTCTCTACGCGACTTACTACGCGATCGACGCCGTCAATTTCGAGCCGGTGAAAAGCGAGGCCGTGATGGACACGGTCGACGGCCCGTATCTGCCGCTGGTTATCCAGGAAGCCGCCGGCATCCCGCTCGATCCGTCCTTCGCCGAGCAGAAGGAGATCATGCTCCGCTGCAAGGGCATATTCTACGGATGCAAGGACGGGGCCGAAGCGCGCCGGCTTAACCGGCTGCTGATCGATGCGGGGATGATCAGGGGGCTGTAGCGTCTCTCCAACGTCGTCCTGGCGAAGGCCAGGACGACATCGAACGAATGGCGCGGCTACCGCCCACCCACCTTCTCCCACAGCCATTTCGCCACTGCATCCGGCGACGAATTCGCGTCATTGCCGGCGGCGCGCAAATTAGCTTCGCGCATGGTCGCGATGTCGATCTTGCCGAGCAGCGGCTTCACCGCGGCCCGCAGCCGTTCGTCGCCGGCGCGCTTTGGGGCCAGCAGCAGGATCGCATCGTAGGGCGGGATCGCGTGCCTGGGATCGTCGAGCGCAACGAGATCGTATTTTGCGATCAACCCGTCGCTGGTGTAGCCGGCGATGACATCGACCTCGCCGCTGGCGACGGCCGCATACATGAAGTCCGGCTGCATCTGGCGCTGGGCGCGGAACGAGAGGCCATAGGCCTTTTGCAGCGCCGCCCATTCGGGTCGCGAGAAAAACTCATAGTCGCCGGCGATCGACAGGGTCGAAGCATGCGCGGCGAGATCGGCGATGGTGCGGATGCCAAGCGCCTCGGCGCGCTTCTTCGGGATCACCAGCGCATAGGCGTTCTCGAAACCGAGCTCGCCGAGCAGGGTGATGTTCTCCTTCGCAAGCGTTGTCTGCAGCTCCGCCAACAGCTCCGCGCGCGGCTTGATGTCCGTGCGGTGAAGCTGATTGGCCCAGAGCGTGCCGGAATAATCGACGTAGAGATCGATATCGCCGGCTTTCAACGCCTCGAAGATCACGCTTGAGCCGAGACCGGAGCGTGCGACGGCGGCGAGACCGGCGGCCTGAAGCCGGTCCCGCATCAGCGCCGACAGCACATACTGCTCGGCGAACGTCTTGGCGCCGACGACATAGTTCTGTGACGAGCGCCCCATCGTCGGCACCAATGTTGCGGCGACCAGTGCCGCGATCCCGGCCGCGCCAAGCGCCGCACGCACGCGGCTGCGCCAGCGCAGGCCGCTCTCGACCAGGCCGAGCAGTTGATCGACGGCGAGCGCCAGCAGGGCCGAGGCAAAGCAGCCGAACAGCACGAACACCCAGTTCTGGGTCTGGAGCCCGGCAAAGATGTAATTGCCGAGGCTGGTCTGCCCGATCGGGGTCGACAGCGTCGCGGTGCCGATCACCCACACCGCGGCGGTGCGGATCCCCGCCATCATGACCGGCAGCGCCAGCGGCAGTTCGACCATCACCAGCGACTGCCGCGCGGTCATTCCGACGCCTTTGGCAGCCTCTATCAGCGCGGGATCGATGCCGTTGAGGCCGGTGATGCCATTGCGCAGCACCGGCAGCATCGAATAGAGCGCCAGCGCCAGCATCGCCGGCAGGAAGCCGAAAGCGGAGAAGGAGACGCCGAACCAGGCCAGCGCCACGGAGGCCGCGAGCAGCAGGAGCGGATAGAACAGCGCGAGCAGCGCCAGCCCGGGCACCGTCTGCACGATGCTGGCGAGCGCGAGCAGCACAGCGCGCGGCGTGGGACGGTTGCGCGTCAGAATCGCCAGCGGCAGGCTGACGATCAGGCCGAGCGCAAGCGCGGCGAGACTCACCCGCACGTGGTTGCCGAGATAGTCGGGCAAATGCGCCAGCGCTTCGCCCCAACGCGGATCCGTGAAAAGGCTCATGCCGCCCCGCCCTTTAGCAGCAGCGCGTTCAATCGCTCGACCTGGCGTCGCGGCGTCCGCAGCAGCTCCAGCACGTAGGCGTCGCTGCTTTTCGAGAGCTCCACTGGCGTGCCCTGCGCCAGCAGCTTCCCGCTGCGCATCACCGCGATGCGGTCGGCGAGCAGGATCGCTTCCGTCATGTCGTGGGTGATCATCACGGTGGTCAGGCCGAGCTTGCGGTGCAGCTCGCGAAAATCGTCGCCGAGCGCATCGCGGGTAAGGGGATCGAGCGCGCCGAATGGCTCATCCATCAGCACGATGCGGGGCCTTGCCGCAAGCGCCCGCGCCACGCCGACACGCTGGCGCTGGCCGCCCGAGAGCGCATCCGGCAACCGCCCGCGATGGGCGGCCCGGTCGAGCTGCACGAGCTCGAGCAACTCATCGACCCGTGTTGCGATATCCGCTGCCGAGACGCCGAGCAGCTTCGGCGTGATCCCGATATTGTCGGCGACGCTCAGATGCGGGAACAGTCCGCCGCTCTGGAAAACGTAGCCGATGCGGCGCCGCAGCGCGACCGGATCGACGGATTGCACGTCGTCGCCCTCGACCGTGATCGTGCCCCCATCCGCCTCGATCAGGCGGTTGGCGAGCCGCAGCAGCGTCGTCTTGCCCGAACCCGAGCCGCCGACGACGGCTACAAATTCGCCTTCGGCGATGTCGAGTGACACATCGTCCACGGCCTTGAGCGCGCCGAAGCTCTTGGTGACGTGGGCATAGCCAATCATCGGCCTGGACGGCATCGGGCGGGGCTCACTGCGCTGACCCGCCCCAGGGAAGGGAGGGGGAAGGGAGGGGATGACAAGGCCCATGCGTAGCACGCTTGGCGGCTTGATTGAACTTGGTCGCGCGAGCGGCTAAGGCATCGGGCCAAGTTCGGAGGAAGCATATGATAACGCCTACGGCAGTGGCGCTGGAAGATGCCAAGGTCGCGTTCCAGTTGGGGGACGGGCGGGTCTATACGGCGGTGGAGAAGGCGCATCTGACGGTGGCGCAGGGCGAGTTCGTCGCCATCGTCGGCCCGACCGGCTGCGGGAAATCAACACTGCTCAACGTCGCGGCCGGGCTGCTGAAGCCGGCTGCGGGGAGCGTCAGGATATTCGACCAGCCACTTGCCGGGCTGAACCGGGACGCCGGCTACCTGTTCCAGGCCGATGCGCTGTTCCCCTGGAAGACCGCGCTCGACAACGTCGCGATCGGGCTCGAAGTCAGCGGCACGCCGCGCAGCGAGGCACTGCCGCGGGCGCAGAAATGGCTGACCTCGGTCGGCTTGGGTGCCTTCGCCAACCGCTATCCGCACATGCTCTCGGGCGGCCAGCGCAAGCGCGTGGCGCTGGCGCAGGTGCTGATCCGCGATCCAAAGATCCTGCTGATGGATGAGCCGTTCGGACCGCTGGATGCACAGACCCGGCAGGTGATGGGCAACCTGTTGCTCGACCTCTGGAACGCTGACCGCAAGGCCGTGCTGTTCGTCACCCATGATCTGGAAGAGGCGATCGCGCTCGCCGACCGCGTCGTGATCATGTCGGCGGGGCCGTCCTCCCGCATCATCGGCGACTGGCGCGTGAGCCTGCCGCGCCCGCGCGACATTTTCGAAGTGCGGCTGGACAAGGAATTCCATGCGCTTCATCGCGAGATCTGGAGCGTGCTCAAGGACGAGGTCATGAAGGGCTATGCGCAGTCCACGCAAGCGGCGGAGGCGGTCTGATGTCGCGCGTCACGCTGCTTACGCTGCAAGTGCTGGTCGCGGTGGTCTGCCTCGCGCTGTGGCAATTGCTGTCGACCGTGCCCGTGTTCGGCAAGATCCTGCTGCCGCCGTTCTTCTTCTCCAATCCGGTCGATGTCTTCGCCCAGATCGTCAAATGGTTCTCGTCCGGTGTGATCTGGAAGCATCTCGGCATCACGCTGACGGAATCGATCCTGGCCTTCGTGATCGGATCGGCCGGCGGTGTGCTGATCGGCTTCTGGTTCGCGCGCCAGCCGCTGGTCGCCGCGGTGTTCGATCCCTACGTCAAGATGGTCAACGCTCTGCCGCGTGTGGTGCTGGCGCCGATCTTCGCGCTGTGGCTTGGGCTGGGCATCTGGTCCAAGGTCGCGCTCGGCGTGACGCTGGTGTTCTTCATCGTGTTCTTCAACGTCTATCAGGGCGTCAAGGAGGTCAGCCGCACCGTGCTGGACAACGGCCGCATGCTCGGCATGAGCGAGCGGCAGCTGATGCAGCACGTCTATTGGCCTTCGGCGCTGTCGTGGATGTTCTCCTCGCTGCACACGTCGGTCGGTTTTGCCGTGGTCGGTGCCGTCGTCGGCGAGTATCTGGGATCGGCGGCGGGGCTCGGCTACCTCATTCAGCAGGCCGAGGGCATATTCGACGTCGCCGGCGTCTTCGCCGGCATGTTCGTGCTGTCGGCCTTCGTCATCCTGATCGATTTTGGCGTGACATTGGTGGAGCGGAGACTGCTGGTCTGGCGCCCGACCGTGGACGGGCGTGGCTAAGCCGCGAGGGGCCCGCGCACCGCGCGAGCCCCGGATCGCGAAAGCTCAATCCAGCAGCTTGGTGTCATCGGGGGCCTGCGGCGGCGTCTTGATCGCGATCGCCTTGACCTGTCCGCTGATCGGCTTGGTGCCGCCATGCGGCGTCCCCTTCGGGATGATGACGAGGTCGCCCGGCTTCACCGTGACCTCCTTGTCGCCGAACCAGATCGTGCCGGTGCCCTCTAAGATGTACTGGATCTCGTTGGTGTTGGGATGCATGTGCTTGGGCACATTGCCGACCTGGATCGAGATGGTGGCGCCATCGGCGCTTGCGAACGTCTTGGAGCGGTAGCCGACGGCGTTGGCATTCCCGAGCGCGTCGCCCTCCATCTCGCCGGTGTGGATGATCTGCGGAGGGATGTTCTCCGCGGCCAGCGCCGGCCGCAGCAGGTGGGTTGCGCCGCATCCGGCGGCAAAAGCGGTGGCGATCGACAGTCCGATTGCAAGGCGATTCATGGATGATCCTCCCCATCAAGAATTGTTCTTGTGGGCTTCATGCTATTGCGCCGAAAGGCCGATGGCCAGCGCCTTCGGTCCTGCTTCTCAAGCCAGCCCGGCTGCTTTATGGTGCCGCCAGCCGAACGGAGGAAACCAATGAAGAACACGATAGCCAGGCTCGCGGGCGCGCTGCTCGCGCTGACGCTCACCACCGGTCTTGCCGCGGCGCAAAGCAAGGTCACGATCGCGATCGGCGGCGGCTCCTGTTTGTGCTATTTGCCGACGGTGCTGGCAAAGCAGCTCGGCGAATACGACAAGGCGGGTCTCGACGTTGAGCTCGTGGACCTCAAGGGCGGCTCGGACGCGCTCAAGGCCGTGCTCGGCGGCAGCGCCGACGTGGTCTCCGGCTATTTCGACCATTGCGTCAACCTCGCGGCCAAGAAGCAGGAGCTTCAGGCCTTCGTGGTCTATGACCGTTATCCCGGCCTCGTGCTGGTGGTTTCGCCGTCGCACACCAACGAGATCAAGTCGATCAAGGACCTCGCCGGCAAGAAGGTCGGCGTCAGCGCGCCCGGCTCCTCCACTGACTTCTTCCTGAAGTATATGCTGAAGAAGAATGGCGTCGATCCCGCCAGCACCGCCGTGATCGGCGTTGGCCTCGGCGCCACTGCGGTCGCCGCCATGGAGCAGGGCCAGATCGATGCGGCCGTGATGCTCGATCCCTCCGTGACCGTGCTCCAGGGCAGCCACAAGGATCTGCGCATCCTCTCGGACACCCGCACGCAAAAGGATACACTTGAGACGTTCGGCGGCGAATATCCGGGCGGCGCGCTGTACTCGACCGCGGCCTGGGTCGCCGGCCACGAGAAGGAGACGCAGGCGCTGACCAACGCGATCCTGGGCACGCTCGCCTGGATCCACTCGCACTCGCCCGAGGAGATCATGGCGAAGATGCCGGAGGAGACGGTTGGCAAGAACAAGGACCTCTATCTCGCGGCACTGAAGAACACGATCCCAATGTTCTCCGAGACCGGCAAGATGGACCCGAAGGGCGCCGACGCCGTGCTCGCGGTGTTCAGCGTTGGATCGCCCGAGGTCGCCAACGCCAAGATCGACGTCAGCAAGACCTTCACCAACAAGTATGTCGAGCAGGCCAAGAAGACCACGGGAAGCGTCAAATAACTGACGCGAAGGTGTGGTCATCAGGCGTCATGACGTCACCAATCATTCATCGGGTCACGACGCTTGAACTTGCCGTGCGGCCGATCGTCTGGGCGTTCGCGGAGGAGCGGCGCGCCGAGATCGCCACGCATTTCGCCGAGAAGCAGCGCGAGCGGCCAAAGATCTGGAACGGTCGCGTCCTGCTCGGGCGTGATGCAACGTTCGCCGACGGGCATCTTTCTGCGACCTATTTCGAGACCGATTTCGCGAGCTTCCTCGCCTGGCGCGATTGGGGTTTTCCCGACAAGGCCGTGTTCAACGGTTTTGGCATGGGCGCGTTGCGCGCCTCCGACGGCGCCTTCGTCATGGGTGAGATGGCGCAGCACACCGCCAATGCGGGCCGGATTTATTTCCCGTCCGGTACGCCCGATCTCGAAGACGTCAGGGGCCACACGCTGGACATTCCCGGCAGCGTGATCCGCGAACTCGAGGAAGAGACCGGCCTGACCGCCGCCGACTATCGGGTCGAGCCGGACTGGCACTGCGTCGTCACCGGCCCGACGATTGCGATGTTGCAAATCGTCAACCTGGACATGCCGGGTGATGTGGCGCGTGCGCGGATCGAAGCCAATCTGGCGGACGAGGCCGAGCCAGAGCTCTCGGCCATTCATCTCGTGCGCGGGGTGAGCGATCTCACGCCGTCCATGCCGCGATTTGTCACGGCCTTCGTCGAGCAGCAGTTCGCGTTGCGCTGATGCGCGAGGCTTGACATCGCTGCGCTCAGCCCATGTGATGGGCGAAAATATAAAACCAAAAAGAATGCAATGCACAATCGTCCAGGGAGGTTTTGATGCGCGTGCGCATGGCTGCCCGTTTGGTACGTGGGCTGTTGGTCGCGGTATCGGCGACAGGCTTGGCGCTGTCCGCCCAGGCCCAGGATCAAGGCAAAGAGAAGAAGATCAAGATCGGCGTCGTTTTCGATCTGACCGGGCCTCTCGCCGGCGGTGGCTCTGAACTCGGCTATATCGGCGCAAAGATCATTCTCGACCATTTCGCCAAGACCGGCGTCGAGGGTTACAAGATCGAAGCGGTCTATGCCGATGCGCAAAGCAAGCCCGACATCGCGATCAACGAATCCGTCCGCCTGCTCGAGCAGGAAAAGGTCGACATGGTGCTCGGCTTCTTCTCCTCGGCGCAATGTGTGCCGGTCGCGGCCCGCGTCGAGCAGCTCAAGAAGTTCATGTGGATGACGACTTGCATCTCGTCGGCCGTGTTCAACGAGAAGGGTTACAAATACGTCTTCCGCCCGCAGGCGAGCGGCGACCAGTTCGGCATGATGACCATGGATTTCATCGCGCAGAATGCCAAGGCGAAGTTCGACAAGGAGCCGAAGGATCTGCGCGTCGCCATCATTCACGAAGACGGCGCCTATGGCGTCGACGTGTCCAGGGGCAACGAGGCCGGCGCGAAGAAGGCGGGATTCAACGTCGTGATGAAGGAGGGTTATTCAGCCACCGCGCCTGACCTCTCCGCGCTGGTGACCAAGCTGAAGCGCGCCAAGCCTGATGTCATTTTCCACACTGGCTACAACCCTGATATCACGCTGTTGCTGCGTCAGGCGCGCGAGCAGGGGCTGAAGTTCGGCGCGCTGATGGGGCACGGCGCGGGTTACGGCGTCTATGAAAAACTGAAGGAAGGCATGGGAGCCGATGCCACCTACATCTTCAACACAGACCCGATCTCGATCTGGCTTGCCAACCAGAAGACCATGGATCCCAAGCTCCCGCCTGTGATCAAGATGGTTGGCGAGGAATTCGACAAGATCCGGCCCGGCGTCGCGATCCGCTCGGCGCATGTCGGCATCGGTGCGTCCAACACCTATGTGTTCATGAATGACGTGCTGCCGCGCGCGATCAAGAAGTATGGCGGGGTCGATCCGGATGCGCTGCGCAAGGCTGCCCTCGATACTGATATTCCCGAAGGGGGCACCATGCTCGGCTTCGGCGTGAAGTTTTACGGCGAGGGCGCGCCGATGGCCGGGCAGAACGAGCGCTCGTTCCCGGTCGTGATCCAGTACATCGACGACAAGTCCTCCGTGGTGTGGCCCAAGAGTCAGGCGCAGCGCGAGGCTGTGCTGCCGCTGCCGAAGGGCACCACCTACAGCAATCAGTAGCGCAAATGCGCGCAGAGAGGAGAGCGGGACGGTGCTGGAAGTCAGCGGGCTGGTGAAGCGGTTTGGTGGCTTCACCGCCGTCAACAATGTGTCGTTCAAAGTCGATCAGGGCGAGATCCTCGGCCTGATCGGCCCCAACGGCTCGGGCAAGAGCACGATCTTCAATATGCTCTCGGGTACACTGGCGCCGACGTCCGGTTCGATCCTGTTCGACGGCTCCGAGATCGCGGGCCTTCCGCCGCACCGGATCATCAACAGCGGCATCGGCCGCACCTTCCAGATCCCGCGACCATTCCGCCGCCTGACGATCTTCGAGAACGTCGCGCTCGCCGGATTCTATGGCCAGGGCCGCCACAGCCGTGCCAGGGCCGAGGAGGCGGCCGAGCGCTCGCTGGCGATGGTCGGCTTGCCGACCGATCGCCATGCCAGCGTCGACGGCCTCGGCGCAGCCGGCCTGAAAAAGCTCGAACTGGCGAAAGCACTCGCCACCGCGCCCAAACTTCTGCTGGCCGATGAGAGCCTCGGCGGCCTCGACGAGGCCGAGATGGGGCAGGCGGCTAACATGCTCCGCAACATCCGCGACGAGCTCGGCATTACCATCATCTGGGTCGAGCACATCATGGGCGTGCTGATGCGCGTCGTCGATCGCGTCATGGTGCTCGATCACGGCGAGAAGATCTCGGAAGGTTTGCCGAGTGCCGTTGCCGGCGATCCCCGTGTCATCGAGGTCTATCTCGGCACCGATGCCGAGACCACGCAGGCTGCGGCCGCCGCAGCGCGCCGCCGCGCGGGGGTGCAGTGATGTTGGAGCTCCGCGGCGTCAATGCCGGCTATGGTACCTTCCAGGCACTGTTCGACGTCGATCTCGACGTGAGGGCGGGTGAGGCCGTCGGCGTCATCGGTCCCAACGGGGCCGGCAAGACCACCCTGATGCGCGTCATCTCCGGCCTGATCCGCCCCTCGCGTGGGGCGATCAGAATGGAAGCCGTCGACGTCGTGGCCACGCCGCCGCACAAGATCGTCAGCCTCGGGATCGCGCATGTGCCGGAGAACCGGCGGCTGTTTCCGCAGCTCTCGGTCGACGACAATCTCAAGATGGGCGCCTTCATGCAGGAGGCGCGCGGCCACTATGCCGAGCGGCTGGACGTGGTGTTCGAGCTGTTTCCGCGCCTGAAGGAGCGCCGCCACCAGATGGCGGGCACCATGTCCGGCGGCGAGCAGCAGATGTGCGCGATCGGCCGCGCGCTGATGTCGAATCCAAAGCTGCTGCTGCTCGACGAGCCGTCGGCGGGGCTCGCGCCGGTCGTGGTGCAGCAGGTGTTCGAGCTGGTGAAGCGGATCCGCGCCAGCGGGCTGACCGTGCTGATCGTCGAGCAGAATGTGCAGCAGGTGCTGAAAGTGGTCGATCGCGCCTATCTGATCGAGGCGGGTACGATCAGGTCCTCAGGCACCTCGGCCGAGATGCTGGCGAGCGACACGGTCAAGGAAGCGTATCTCGGGGTGTGAGGTTCATGCAGGCATGCAAGCATTTCTGGACATTTTCGACATCTACCTGCTGGAGGCCGTGATCAACGGCATCCTGCTCGGCGGCGTGCTGGCGTTGCTCGCGCTCGGGCTCAATTTGATCTTCGGCGTCATCGACGTGACCTGGATCTGCTACGCAGAGCTGGTGATGATCGGCATGTACGCCATGTACTTCCTGGTGCAGTATTACGGCATCAGCTATTTCGTCGCCGCGCCGCTCACCATCCTGCTGGTCGCGGTGCTCGGCGCGGCGCTGCATTACCTCGTGATCGCGCCGCTGCTCACGGCGCCGCCAATCAACCAGTTGCTGGCGACCGGCGGGGTGCTGTTCGTGCTGCAGAGCTTTGCCACGGTCGCCTTCGGCATCGACTTCCGTAACCTCGGCATCCGCCTGCCGGTGCTCGCCTTCGGCGACATGAATTTCAGCTACGCGCGACTGCTGTCCTTCCTGGCCGCGCTGGTCGGCATGGTCGCGGTCTATCTGTTCATGACGCGGACCTTCACAGGGACCGCGATCCGGGCGATCTCGCAGGACCGGCAGATCATGGCGCTGATGGGCGTCGACACGAAGCGGATCTATCTCATTACCTCTGCGATCGGCGGGGGGCTGGCCGGGCTCGCAGCATGCCTGCTGGTTCTGCAATATGACGTGCATCCCTTCGTCGGCCTGTCGTTCGGCCCGATCACCTTCCTGATCTGCGTGCTCGGGGGCCTCGGCAATTTCATCGGCGGCTTCATCGCCGCCTTCGTGTTCGCCGAGATCATCTCGCTCGGCGGCCTGTTCTCCGATCTCGAATGGGGCTATGTGCTTGCCTTCGCGTTCTTCATCGTCATGATGTTCATCCGGCCCGCGGGCCTGCTCGCGAGGCGCCGATGATGGGGCGGGGACGGCTTGCAGCCTGGGGGATCGGATTGGCGGCGCTGGTCGCGCTGCCTTTCGTCTATCGCGATCCCTATCATCTGCACATCCTGGTGCTGATCCTGATCTGGTCGTTCGCCTATACGTCCTGGTCGATGATGGGGCGGTTCGGCCTCGTCTCGCTCGGCCACGGCGGTTTCATGGGAATCGGCGCGTATGTCACCGCGCTACTCTGGAATCACCTGGGCTGGTCGCCCTGGATCGGCATCCCCATCGGCATGGTCGCGGCCGGCGCGCTGGCGCTGATCGTCGGCTATCCCTGTTTCCGCTTCCGCATCACCGGGCACTATTTCGTGCTGGTGACGCTCGCGCTCTCCGGCATCGTGCTCCAGGTCATTACGGCGACGCGCGACTACACCGGCGGCTCGCTCGGCTACACGCCGAACCGGGCCGCGGGCAACAAGCTCTGGTCGCTGCAATTCGACGACAAGATCACCTGGTACCTGATCGCGCTCGGGGTCTGGCTTTTCGGCATCGTGGTCTGGCACTGGGTCGACCGCAGCATGGCCCGCTATGCGCTGGAGGCGATCTCGGAGGACGAGGACGCCGCGGCCGCCGCCGGCGTCGACGTCACCGCGGAGAAGCTGAAGATCACGCTGCTCAGCGCGCTGATGACGGCATTGGCCGGCGCGCTCTACTGCCAGTACCAGATGTTCATCACGCCTGATACCGTCAGCGGCATCGCGGTGTCGCTCCAGATGGTGTTCGCGGCCATCGTCGGCGGCCTGTTCGTCTCGCTCGGCCCGACCTTCGGCGCTATCATCACGATTATGCTGGCCGAGACCCTGCGCATCGGCTTCGGCACCAAGGCGGTCGGCTGGGACAATCTCGTCTACGGCGTGTTGCTCGTGCTTTTCATCATATTCCTTCCCAAGGGTATCCTTGGTAGCTTGCTCGACCGATTGAAGCCGCAACGCAAGGTGTCCCGCGCTCATGAGCAAGAAGTCGTCCAAATCGCTCGCCCAGGAACTTGACCGCTACATCACGCCGTTCCGCTACGATGGTTCGGGCAAGTTTCATCTCAAGGATCACAAGACCAACGAGAAGGGCGACCTCGACAAGGAGAAGGCCCAGGAGATTCTCGATGCCAACATGAAGCGGCTGATCGCGTTTCAGGAGAAGCTCTACGCCCAGGACCGCTGGTCGGTACTGATCGTGTTCCAGGCGATGGACGCCGGCGGCAAGGATTCCGCGATCAAGGCGATCTTCGAGGGGATCAATCCGCAGGGCTGCGAGGTCAGTGCCTTCAAGGCGCCGAGCAGCAAGGAGCTCGATCACGATTTCCTCTGGCGCCACGTGGTCGCGCTGCCGGAGCGCGGGCATATCGGCATCTTCAACCGCTCCCATTACGAGGAATGCCTGGTGACGCGCGTGCATCCGGAGGTCCTCGCCAAGGAGAAGCTGCCGTCAATGCTCGTCACCAAGAACATCTGGAAGGAGCGGTTCGAGGACATCTGTGCGTGGGAGCGCTATCTCGCGCGCAACGGCACCGTGGTGCTGAAGTTCTTCCTCAACCTGTCCAAAGACGAGCAGCGCGAGCGCTTCCTCGACCGGCTGGAGGATCCGTCCAAGCAGTGGAAGTTCTCCATGGACGACATTAAGGAGCGCGCGCTGTGGCCGCGCTACCAGGCGGTCTATCAGGACATCGTCCGGCATACGGCAACGCCTCATGCGCCGTGGTATGTCGTGCCGGCCGACCACAAATGGTTCGCGCGCGTCGTGATCGGGTCGGCCATCGTCGCGGCGCTCGAAAAGCTCGATCTGCGCTTCCCTCGCGCCGACAAGGCCTCGGCGGGTGAATTCGACGAGGTGCGCAAGGCGCTGGAGAAGGAGGAGAAGGCGGGCAAGAAACAAAAACGCGAAAACAACCCCATGCACAGTAGCCGGGGATAACGAAATCAATGACTTGAAGGTCAGCGCGAGCGCTTGCGGATTTAACGAAATCGTTTGACTCGTCGGGCAAAACAGGGGCATGATGTGATCATCCCCAAATTCCTCAGTACTCGCGTCCACCGGTAGCAGAAGCGTTCTACATTGGCGGGAAGGGCGGCCTCGCAATTCGCCCACTTCTCGCATTTCGCTGCAAGCGAATCCGTCGCAGTCAGATGGAACGCGCCCTCAAATGTGATTTGCGCGCCGTTGATCTTGCTTGACAGTTCTTCGTCACGGGAGGACCATCTCAATGGTCGCAAACAAGCGACGCGCAACGTCCACATCAAGAGCAAGGGGAGGTCTATGACACCACCTCCGCAGATCCAGCCGCGTTAAGTGCGATGGAGCTCGTTCGGACTATCGCATAGCGGCAGAAAACCGCGAACGGCACGCCGGGCCAAGGTTTAGAGGGCTGCATCAGTGTGGCATAGCCCCTACCTGCCCGGCGCTGTATTGTGCATCACATCGATTGCACACCGATCCACGTCGGAGGGCCGTGACGCGGCCGCCGTGCTTTTGACATCGTGCTTCTCTCTTCCTCCTCCTCACGGCCGTCATTCCGGGCCGACTCCCGGAATGACGGAGGGCTGTCGCATATCAGGGCTGTCGCATATGACGTCTCAGCGGCGCCTGAGCGAGCGCCTCGTCCTTCGAGACGCCGCGTTCTGCGGCTCCTCAGGATGAGGCTCAGCTGCATCCATCTGCGTTGAAATGTTGCCGCATGTTCATCCCTCATCCTGAGGGCTCGCCGCAGGCGGGCGTCTCGAAGAATGGCCGCGGTTGAGCTTCCAGCCGCGTGCCTGCATTCCGATCGCTGCACGTCCTGCCTTGAGACCGCGGTTCCCGTTTACTGCACCGCGGCAAATGCCAAGAGAATGTCGCCTCATTGGCCAACTTCCGACACAGCGCCCGGGCGAATAGCGTCGATCCGACATGATGCATGTGCTTCGGCGGTGACGGGCCCGACGTCGCCGTCGCATTCATTTTCCCAGGGATCCCTCGTGTCGCATAAGCTTGCCTCCGCGCTTCTCGCCGCGCTCTTGATCGCGATCTCATCTCTCTCCTGCGCCCGCGCCGCGCCGCCGACGAGTAGCGCTGCCGCGTTGTCGCCCGATGAGGCCAAGCGCGCGCTGGAAACGCTGCAGGACGACAAGAAGCGCGCGCAGATGATCGACACGCTGCGCGCGATCGCCAATGCGTCCGGTGCACAGCAGCCCGCGCCCGAGCCAAAATCGCCGATCCCGCTCGCGGCCGACGGCCTCGGTGCGCAGCTCATGCTCACCGTGTCCGAGGAAATCGGCGAGATTTCGCGAGACGTCGCCGATATGGCCAGGACGCTCACGCACTTCCCGGCGTTCTATTACTGGATCGTGCGGACCGCGAACGATCCCGCGGCCTACAATCTCCTGATCGAGATCGCCTGGAAGCTTGCGCTGGTGTTCGGCTGCGCCTTCTGCGCCGAATGGGTGATCTTCCGTCTGATCCGCCGCCCCGTCGTGTTCCTGGAAGGGCGCATGCCGCAAACGGCGCGTCTGCCGGTGCAGGTGTTGCCCATTGCCGATCCGCCGTCATCCGTGGCCGATGTCACCCCGGCGCCCGAACTGCACATGCGCCGCCACAGCCTGGCGCGGGCCTGGCAAATCATGCTGCGGCTGCCGCTCGTGCTGGGACGCTTCCTGCTCGAGCTGCTACCCGTGTTGGTCTTTGTCGGCGTCGCCACGGCGCTGCTCGGCACCGAGATCGGCGGGCCCACCACCGTCCGTCTCGTGATCCTCGCCGTCGTCAACGCCTATGCGTTCTCGCGCGGGCTCTTCTGTGTGGTCCGTGTGCTGGCGGGACCGTTCGGCTTGTTTCCGGTCAAGGCCGAAACCGCCGCCTATATCGAGATCTGGGCGCGCCGTATCGTCGGTGTCGGCGTCTCCGGCATCGCCTTTGCGAATGTGGCGCTGCTGCTCGGCCTGCATCGCGGCGGCTACGCCGCGCTCCTGCGCATGGTGATGCTGGTCGTGCATCTCTTCATCGTCGTCATCATCCTGCAATGCCGCCGCCAGGTCGCCGAAGCGATCCGCGCGCCGGCCGACCGGCAGGGGATCGCGGCGCGACTGCGCAACCGCATCGCGGGCGGCTGGCACTATCTCGCCATCGCGCTCGACCTTGCGCTGTGGGCCGTGTGGGCGCTGAACATTCGCAACGGCTATTCGTTGCTGCTGCAATATTTCGTCGGCACCATCGCGGTGGCGCTGATCACGCGTGTCGCCATCATGCTGACGCTGGGCCTGATCGACCGCGGCTTCCGCATCAAGCCCGAGATCCTCCAGCGCTTTCCGGGCCTCGAGATCCGCGCCAACCGCTACCTGCCGCTGCTGCGCAAGATCGTATCCGGCGTGATCGCCTTCATCGGCCTGGTGGCCGTGCTCGAAGTCTGGGGCGTCGACGCCATCGTATGGTTTTATGGGGGCCAGATCGGCAGCCGGCTGATCTCGGCGGTGGTGACGATCGGACTTGCCGTGTTCATCGCAGCTGCGATCTGGGAAGCCAGCAACGCGCTGCTGGACCGCCAGATCAATACGCTGTCGCGCGATGGGCACTATGCCCGGGCCGCGCGGCTGCGGACCTTTCAGCCGATGCTGCGCACGGCCTTGCTGTGCGTGATCGCCACTGTCGTCGGGCTCACGGCGCTCAGCGAGATCGGCGTCAACGTCGCGCCGCTGCTGGCGGGCGCCGGCATCGTCGGCATCGCCATCGGCTTCGGCTCGCAGAAGCTGGTGCAGGATCTCATCACCGGCCTGTTCCTGCTGCTGGAGAACACCGTCCAGGTCGGCGACAGCGTCAGCGTGTCCGGGCTATCGGGCGTGGTCGAGAACGTCTCGATCCGCACGATCAGGCTTCGTGCCGGCGACGGTGCCGTGCACATCGTGCCGTTCAGCGCGGTCACGACTATCACCAATGCCAGCCGCGGCGCCGGCAATGCGTCCGTCAGCGTCAACGTCGCCTACAAGGAGGATACCGACCGCGCCGGCCAGATCCTCAAGGACATCGTCGACGAGATGCGCCGCGAGGTGGAATTCCGCAGTCTGATCCGCGGCGATCTCGAGCTCTGGGGCATCGACAAGGTCGACGGCGCCATGGTGTCGATCGTCGGCCAGATCCGCTGCACCGAGGCCGGCCGCTGGCCGGTGCAGCGCGAATTCAACCGCCGCATGAAGCAGCGTTTCCAGCACAACGGCATCGAGGTCGCATCCGCCACCCAGACCATCCTGATGCACATCGCGCCGCCGGCTGATGGCGCCGCTCATCTGACGCCAAGGCGAGCGGTCGGCTAGAGAGTCTGTCCATAAACGTCGGCTTGCCAATCGAAAGCGGAAGTGTCCGACCTTACGTGTGATCGGCGGCTCGTGATCCAAACCGGAAGTCGGCATGCCAACGATAACTCAGAACAGAGGAGGTGGCGCCTTTTGGCCCCGCCTTGCCCTTAAGTTCGTTTGTGTCCACGCCATGAACGTACTCGCGCGTGTCCTTCAAACGTTTTTCTTGGATGTACGCGCTCCTCAAGTCGATTGTGTCTACCCCAATCGCCGATGACACCCACGGCGCGCGCCATGGGGCAGTCGGGGGGTACCCATTTGCTTGCGTGCTTCCTGCCGTCTGAATGCTTTTTTAAGTCAAAGCAATTGCAGAGATATCGATACCGACGAGGACAGATTCGGTATTTATACTTCCGTCCGGGTTTCTCCTGAACGCGCGCCGTTTGGTTGGCATCATAATCCCTTGAATGTTCTTGTACTCGGACATGTAGTGCGCGGCTGGAGCACCACCTGCCACGAGTGTGGTATAATCCAAACGAGCGATGAGCCCGTTTTCATCGACGTGGAATATCTGGTCCGGACAGTGAGTTCCAACCTTCTCGGGAAAAGTGATCTTGAGCCGCCGGCGTACCGTGCCTTGGTCGGTCGCCGGGTCTATCTCTTCCGCTTTGGCACTCTCAGTGACAAACATAAATGGAGTATTCAGATAATTCCAAAGTGCATACCCGGTAAAGTAAGCCAGATGCAGCCTATCCCACGTCGTCTGAAGAGTATGTCCTTCAAACGCATTTCTTGGATGTACGCGCTCCTCGATAAGCTTCCCGTCGATTGTCTCTAGCCGAACACGATCCGGTTCGTAGATGCTTTGCACGCCTTCTTCGGTAAAGTGCGTAAAGCAAGTTCGCTGTTCTTTCGTTTGCGCCTTCAATTGAACATTTTCGAAGACACCATCCCATCCCTTTCTAGTCCAGTGCGAACCATGCATCGAGAGGTTCACGTCGATCGCGTTGAATTTTCGCCATCGTTCAAGAGTTCCGTGAGACTCAAGCACCAGATCTAAAAGAGCAGTCATGTGTCCTCCGGTTCGCCCTATTGGAATTAGGGCCATCGCTTTCGATATCGCACTAGCTGCGGTTTCAGGCGCTTAGAATTCAGGGCGCCTGACCGTTGATCATCCATTAGTTGGGTTTCAGAAGGACTTTCCCGCCTTTTTGCGCATGCGCCATGGCCTGAGTTGCCTGCTCGAGCGAATAAACGCCGGCGACCGGAACGTGCAGTTTGCCTTCGGCGATCAGTCGCTCGGCTGTCCGCGTATGAGCCGCAAGCTTTTCGTGTGCATCTCGAAAGCGCGGAAATCCCAGCCAAAACCCTTCCAGGGTCATCTGCTTGAAAATGATGTTCAGAGGACTCATGGCCGCGGGCTTTCCGCTGACGCCGCCATAGACGACCATCTTGGTGTTCGACGCGAGGCAAGACGCTACCGAGTGCGAGGACTCGCCACCCACGCCGTCGATGCCCAGCTTGATTTTAGCCTTGCCGGTCGCCGCTGCGACCTGCTTCACAACGTCGGGTCCATCGACAAGGACGACGTCAGCTCCGGCTGACTTCAGCTCATCCACCAGCTCGGGTCTGCGCACGAGGCTTACCGAGCGCAGTCCGAACTCCTTTGCAAACGCAATGACGCTGCGTCCCACACCGGAATTGCCGGCGTTCTGGATGACCCAGTCGTCCTTGCCGAGTTCGACATACTCGGTTAGGAGCAATGCCGCTGTGAGCGGATTGATCCGAAGCATTGACATCTGTTGGGGATCGGCTTGCTCAGACAAGACGATGAGATCGGTGGCCGGCACCGTGATGGCCTGTCTCCACACGGGAAGCCCGATCGGAATGGCCACACGATCGCCAGTCCTTACATTTTTAACCGAGGCTCCTACGGCGACAACGCGGCCAATAGCTTCGTTCCCGAGCGGCGCGGGCGGCTGCGGCCTGATCGCATACATGCCACGGATCATCAGAAGTTCAGCAAGTCCGATCGCTGAGTATTCGACCGCGACCGTGGCTTCATTTGCTGCCGGCGGTGGGGGTGGATCGCTTTCGACAACTTCAACCACCTCGGTGGGTTTGCCAAACTTAGACATTTGCAGAAACTTCATTGTCCCCTCCGCGAGAGCTGTATGGCTCATTCCGCCAAGTAATCTTACGGTTCCCTGACCGCTCGACGCCAAACCATGCTAAGTTCATATAACGAACTGTCATTAACGTCAACCTGTGTATGAAAAATGAACTCAGAAAAAGCGCATTCGCCCGAGCTGGATCTTCGCTTGATGTTGGAGCTAAAAAACAACTGCTCCATCAAGCGAACGCTCGAGATTGTTGGTGAAACCTGGACCTTGTTGATCTTGCGCGAGGCCTCATGGGGGGTTCGCCGCTTCCAGGACTTTCAAACGTTTTTGGGCATACCAAGAGCGGTGCTGTCTGAGCGCCTGGAAAAACTTGTTGAGTACGGAATCTTTGAAAAAACTCCTTACAAGGAGCCGGGGGCGCGAAAGCGCTATCAATACGAACCCACCAAAGCCGGCATCAAGCTATTGCCTGTGCTGATGGCATTGAGCCAATGGGGAGATGAGCATCTCGGCAAAGGATCTGCCCGCATGATCGACAAAGCGACTCGGGAAGAAGTGTTTCTGAAGGTCGTCAGCAAAAACGGCGACCATGTCCCAGTGGAGCGGGTGCGACCAGTAGTGCGGAGGTAATCACACGTTTGTGGTCAATAATGTTGATCGGCTTGCTGAAAGTAAGAAAGAAGTTCTTGAGCGATTGAGCAGGCGGGGTCCCATCGTGCGATTTGCCGAGCCTGCGGATCATCGGTCGGACACGCGCCAATGAAGCACTAACGCCAGCTGAGCGGGCCCCACGCGATTTCCACACATGGCCCAACTCGGACCTAGGGTGAGGTGCGCCAACGCGGCCGGTATCGGAGGCAGAGTGGACCTCAGACGAAGTGCAGCGCGAGTTTATGAGTACATGTCCTAACACTACTTTGGCAGATTGTTGATTTTGCCGCGATTTATAGGATTCCCGAATCAATTGTTCAATGATTCAT
>NZ_JADPJQ010000014.1:0-2115 GCF_023073515.1 Bradyrhizobium sp. 17
TCGGCGGAACGCACATCTACAGGAAGGTGCGCGACCGCGCGTCCTACGCCTTCGCGCTGGTCTCCGTCGCTGCAATCCTGCAGCGCGACGGGACCGGGCGGGTAGCCGTCGGCGGCATCGCCCACAAGCCGTGGCGGGTCGAAGCCGCCGAAGCCGAGCTTCCTAAAGGTGCAAAGCCCTTCTCCGCAGGGTTGCTCGCCGATGCAAAACCCACCAACGCCAGCGCGTTCAAATTACCGTTGGTCGAGCGGACCGTGGCCGCCGCCATGAACGAAATGAGGCAGCGATGAAGTTCGACAGACCCGCCGAAACCAACCCCATCGACCGCTTGCGTGTCGTCGGTCGCGCCCATCCCCGCATCGATGGCCCCTTGAAGACCACCGGGAAAGCGACCTACGCATATGAGCACCACGACGTCGTGACCAATCCGGCCTACGGTGTCATCGTGGGGTCGGCGATCGCCAAGGGACGCATCAAGAGCATGAACCTGGCGGAGGCGCAGCGCGAGCCTGGCGTCATCGCCATCGTCACGGCCGAGAGCGCCGGCAAGCTCGGCAAGGGAAAATTCAACACGGCAAAGCTGCTCGGCGGTCCCGAGATCGACCACTACCATCAGGCGGTCGCGGTGGTTGTCGCGGAAACGTTCGAACAGGCGACGGCGGCAGCCGGGCTGCTATGGATCGAATACACGCCCTCTGAAGGCAGCTTCGATCTCGAAGAGGCGCTGAAGGCCGCACCCCTTGCGAAGGACCCGAACAGTCCCGAGAAACAGGGGCCGCCCGAAGGTCGCGTCGGCGACTTCGAGCCGGCCTTTGCTCAGGCGCCGGTGAAGCTGGACGAGTTCTACACGACCCCCGACCAGAGCCATTCGATGATGGAGCCTCACGCCTCGATCGCGGCCTGGAACGGCGACAAGCTCACGGTGTGGACGTCGAACCAGATGATCGACTGGGGCAGGACGGATCTCGCGACCACCATCGGCATCCCCAAAGAGAACGTCCGCTTCGTGTCGCCGTACATAGGAGGCGGCTTCGGCGGCAAGCTGTTCCTGCGCTCGGATGCGGTGATGGCCGCGCTGGCAGCGAAGGCCGCCGGCCGTCCGGTGAAAGTCGCATTGCAGCGGGCGCTCATTCCCAATAACACCACACACCGCCCCGCCACCCGGCAGCGTATCAGGATCGGGGCGGGCCCTGATGGACGCATCGTCGCCATGGCGCACGAGAGCGGCTCCGGAGATCTTCCTGACGGTCAACCGGAGACGGCAACCAATCAGACGAGATTGCTATATGCCGGCGCCAATCGCCTGACAGCGATGCGCCTCGCCGTCTTGGATCTGCCGGAAGGGAACGCGATGCGCGCTCCTGGCGAGGCGCCAGGCATGATGGCGCTCGAGATCGCAATGGACGAATTGGCCGAGAAGCTTGGTCTGGACCCGGTCGAGCTACGCGTGCGGAACGACACCCGGGTCGACCCCGAGAAGCCGGACCCTCCGTTTTCTCAGCGCAATCTGGTGCGCTGCCTGCGCGAGGGCGCCGAGCGGTTCGGCTGGCAGCGCCGAAGCGCGTCTCCGGGCGCGGTGCGGGACGGACAATGGCTGGTGGGCATGGGCACAGCAGCCGCGTTCCGCAACAATTTGCTGATTCCTTCGGGGGCGCGCGTTCGTCTGGGAACGGACGGGGTGGTTGTCGTCGAAACGGACATGACCGACATCGGCACCGGCAGCTATACGATCATCGCGCAGACGGCCGCCGAGATGATGGGGGTCGACCTCGACAAGGTCGTGGTTCGGCTTGGCGATTCCTCTTTCCCTGTTTCGTCCGGATCCGGAGGACAGTTCGGCGCGAACTGTTCGACTTCGGGCGTTTACGCGGCATGCGTAAAGCTTCGGGAAGCCGTTGCGCAGCGGCTCGGCTTCAACTCGGCGGACGCTACGTTCTCGGATGGGCATGTGCTTAGCGGCAATCGTTCTGCGAAGCTTGCGGACGCCGTCCGCCAAGGAGATCTGCTCGGCGAGGACAAGATGGAATGGGGCGGCCTCGACAAGAGCTACCAGCAGTCGACCTTCGGTGCCCACTTCGTCGAGGCTGCCGTCGATAGCTTCACTGGCGAGATCCG
>NZ_JADPJQ010000102.1:0-7458 GCF_023073515.1 Bradyrhizobium sp. 17
CATCGATCGTCGCAAGGAAGCAAAGGGCCGTGACCGGGCCGACGCCAGGAGCCGTCATGAACCGTCGCACGTGAGCATTGTTGCGAGCCAGCCGCAGCACCTTGCGGTCAAGGTCCTCAATCTGTTGCTCGACGGCCTCGCGTGCCTTCAGCAATGGATCGACCGCGGCAAAAAGCTCTGACCGTTGCTCGGCCAACTGCGCAGCGCGCACAGCAAACACATTCATCTTTGCTCGTCCGATGACGAGCCCAAGATTCTTGAGGAGCCCCCGGATTTGATTTTCGATATCCCGCTTGATCTTGACGAGCAGAGCTCGACTGACAAGAAGGGCTTTGGTCGCATGACTGTCGAGATCCTTGACGCAAACCTCCTTGTACCAACCACATTGCATGATGCGCGCTATGCCAGCAGCGTCATTTCGGTCGCTCTTATTGATCTGCATCTTCAGAACCGCCTTCGCATGCCTGGCGTCAATGCAGATAACGGGTAACCCGATCTTATTCAGTTCGGTCCACAGCCATGTCGACGTTGCTCCGGTCTCGAGTCCAATCCGAACGACGTGTGACGCGTGCAATTTGATGAACGTCGCGATCGCCTCCGGGTCAGACGTAACCACCCCTTCGCGCTCGACCTTTCCGGTCCGATCGACGATGCAGATCGAAGTCAGTTTCAGGGACACGTCTAATCCGACATAGTGCTCCATTGCCTCTCTCCATCATTGCAAGGCCCTGGGTAGGCCTCGTCGAGTCCTGGAGAGCTGATTCGCAGAGCCTGAGTATGGCTCCGAGCCCGGAATTACCCCATGTGTGAAAACGCCGTGCCTGCTATGATTCCCGCACTGAATCGGTGGGGGCTGGCATGGCTCGTTTCATTCAAGGAGCTGATCGCGGGCAATCTACTTTGTTGCCGGAATGTTGTGGCGGCCAGGCGTTGACCACGGACAGAAGCATGAGCTCGGCGGCGCGACGTTCCACCGGGTGGCTTGACATCATCGGGCCCATTACAGAAGGGCATGTACTATTAGCGGCTGGCCGGCTGATGTCCGGTTTACCGCCAACAGCGGCCAGCCGCCCAGTACCGGGCCGACGGCAGCGGTCAGCGCGCCGACACCAGCCCATACTCCGATCGCATGGTTGCGCTCGTGCTCGTCAAAAGTCGCTCCCAATAGCGCGAGGCTTGCCGGGATGAGGAGCGCGGCGCCAACCCCTTGGATTGCGCGGCTTGCGATTAACACGGTGATGTTCGGCGACAGGCCGCACGTAATGGAGGCCATGCTCCCTGCGAAGCCAACATTATCCGGGCCATACCAGCTTTTGAGCGCCGCCTCCGGATTGCTCGACTTCCTCACAACCTCGTACGCCAGGAGATATTCCCCAAGCTTCTGATCGAAATATGCGCCCGTCGGCAAAATCTGTTCGTCGGCAAAACCGTTCGGAGTGGGATAGGCATAAGAGTAGAAAGCCGCAAAGTCTGTGCTGCCTCCGCCCGGCCAGGAGCCGGCAGACGAGACTTCATCACTGTAGGCCTCGCGCGTCACTTCGTCCGGTAAACCCGGTACGCCCCCCGGGTGAAGCGGAGCAGGACGTCCGGAGAAGCGCGTCACCGCGAGATCGAAGCTGCCCCAGAAGAGATGGACCGGACTGACCTTTCCGGTGAAGCCCGTCCGAAACCGATGAAACACACCGTCGATCGCAACCAGGGCCCTGAAAAACCGTGTCACGGCGCCTGCATCATAGGGTCGGATCTGACGGTCGTCCTGGAAGGGGATCGGATCGGGAACTTCATTGGGCCGGCAGTCGAATTCCGGTGTACCGCCGAGACGTCCCACCAACTCACAGAACCGGGCGTGAAAGTCGGCAACGGACATCGGCCCCAGCGCCATTTCAACCCGCGGCCATCAGAGGCCTCTCCGATCACGATATGGCGGGAGAGATCGAAGGTGATCTCGATACCTGAGGCGTCTGGAACCAGTGAAGTCGTGAGCCCGCGAGCATTCACGTAGAAAGTCGCGTGCCATGAATGATTGACCCACGGCGTCCTCGCGAGCCGATACTTGCCGACAACTTGGCAGTACAAATGAAGCGCGGAACAGGTTTCGCGCCACGCCTCGAAGGGGATTTCCGGCCAGATCGCGCTCATAGCGTTTCCTCCTTTGTGTTTGGTCGCACGGACGAGGCGCTGGTATCGTCCATTCACGTATGAGCATTGACGGTCGCAGGCATTTGAGAACGTTTGCAGCGAAAAACAAAGCTCCAAGTGGAGAGACTCGTAGGATCAGTGTCGCCAAGCTCATTGAGGTCTGGGCGTTTTCCGAGGGCTATCTTTGGCGGGCCGTCGCGCGAAATGGCCGGTTTGGGTCACAAGCGCCGCCGACCACGGCCAAGGTGGGAGACTTCCGCTTTGCGTTGGTAGGCCGACGTTTACGAGTACACGTCGTAGCTTCACGGCTTCCGTCGCCGCTTCCCCGCTGGGTTCCTCAACAGCGGGCGCATGACTTCGATGCTAGTGATGCTGTTTTCAAATCCGGGCGGCAGCGGCATCAACTCGGGCGCGGCATCGTTGCAGGCCGGGCAGGGGTCGCCTGCGCCGTCGTAGCCGCAGGCCTTTGGCCCGAACCCTGCGTCGTGCAGATGGAACAGAACCATCGAGGCTTCGGTTAGGGAAGGGGGGAGTAACGCCATGAGTAAGGCTTTTCGCAAGGCAGTCGCCGACCCCCCGTGATCACAGTTGGCGAGCTCATCGATGGACTCTGTCGACTGCCGGATACAGCAGTCGTTAGCTTCCACTGCCCCATGCTGGAACATGAGCTTACATTTTACAGCCTTCGGAAGCGGTCCAAGGACCTCGTAGAACTTCAAATCAGTGCGTATCCGGGGAGCCTCCCTGTTGTACCAAGGGCCGACGCTGCTTGAACCTGCGGCGGCTTGACACGGAAGGGCGCAAGATCGCCCAGCGCCTGTGCCACGTCCGCCTGTGCATCCTTGAGCCACCGCCAATTATCAGCGCCGCATCCTGCTCGCGGTCGCAGACGGCGCTATCGCGCAGTGGTACTCTCTAACAGGGGCCGGAAACGGAGAAGATCGATGGCAACAAGCGTCAAGCAAATGCTCGAAGCTGCCAACGCCGGAGTTCCGAAGATTACGCCGGAACAAGCTACTGAAATGATTGCGACTGGCAATACGCTCGTCTTGGACGTTCGCGATGCACCCGAAGTGGCCGCTAGCGGGAAGATTGCTGGTGCCGTGAATGTGTCGCGAGGCATGTTGGAGTTTCGAGCAGACCCGGAATCGCCGTACCACGACAAGAACTTCGACACTAACAAAACCATTATTCTCTATTGCGCTTCGGGCGGTCGATCAGCTCTCGCTGGTAAGGTGCTCAAGGATATGGGGTATGAAAAGGTATATAACGTTGGCGGCTTTAAGGATTGGACAGGCGCGGTAGAGAAATAAAATCTGACCGTCCTCCAGAAAATTGCCGGTGGCTTGCGAGCACGCGTGGCTGCACCATTGTGATGCAGCCACGATGCCAGCTAAGACACCGCTCTCGATCTGGACCCTCCACGACACGGCATGGGCGTCGCCAGCGAGGTTGTGCGATGTTCGTCTCACCGTCCAGTCCGCGGCGCAGTGGCCCGGGGCGACAAGGGGCCGGCATTCTTTGCTTGCTCCGACAACTATCTGATCGACGTGAAGTTCGGTGTCATCGTCGATCAGATGCTGCGCGCCTGGTGAAAGCTTTCCAGAAATTATACCTATTACTGCGCGCTTCGCTTGCTGGTTGAACGAGGTGCCGGCAGCGAAAGGCAAGCTGGAGGGATTTTGACGGCCGCGGCGTGGCGGAGGTCTTCTGGGAGCGGCCGCGCGACAGCGGAGTTCGGATCGAACCCATCGTCCGCGCCGATCTGGATGCGGCTTCGGAGACAGGAGCGCGCTTCGCGGACGAGAGCTTTTCCTCGTCAACCGGCCGAGTTGTGCACGGATGGAGCGCATAGGGATCACGCGGGCTGCGACCTTCAACCTGGGCTTCGCAGCTTACCGACCCCGCCGCGGTCGCAACCGACGCTTCCGGATACTTAGTGATGCCACAGCGAAGTCTTCATGGCGCTCAAACAAGCGCTTCTTGAACGCCGGCCTCCCGCACTGAATCGGCGGGGGCTGGGCATGAGTCGCTTCGTTCAAGGGGCTGATCGCGGGCAATCGACTTTGTTGCCGGAATGCCAGGATGACTGGGTTTTAGATGACAATCCGGTTCGCGTGATCGACGCCTTCGTTGCGGCCCTCGATCTGGCTGAACTTGGGTTTGGTGGCGTTGAGCCTGCCGGCACAGGTAGGCCGTCGTATCATCCGGCCGCGCTCTTGAAGCTCTACATTTATGGTTATCTCAACCGTGTGCATCCGGCTCGAGCGTGAAGCTGGCCGCAACGTCGAAGTGATGTGGCTGCTCGCCCGGCTTGCGCCCGATCACAAAACGATTGCCGATTTCCGCAAGGACAATGGTCCCGGCATCAAAAAAGTCTGCGCGCGCTTCGTCGAGGTGTGCCGCAAGATGGGGTTGCTCGCGGCAGCCAGCGTCGCCATCGACGGCAGCAAATTCAAAGCAGTCAATAATCGCGATAAGAACTTCACGCGCGGCAAAGTCGAGCGGCGGCGCACGCAATTGGAAGAGAGCGTTGCGCGCTATCTCGCTCAGCTCGATACCGCCGACCGGCAGGAGTCGTCGGAAACGCTGGAATTAAAAAAGACGCGGATCAAAGAACGGCTCGAAAATCTGACCGTTGAAATGGCGAAACTCGCAGCCATTGAAAAACAGGTTCGGGCGTTGTCCGATCAGCAGATATCGTTCACGGATCCTAACAGCCGTTCGATGGCCACGAGCGGCCGTGGTTCCGGCATCGTTGGCTACAACGTGCAGACGGCGGTCGATACAGAAAACCATCTGATCGTCGCGCACGAGGTGACAACAAGTGGCTCAGACCGGTCACAACTTGCAAACATAGCACAGCAGGCCAAAGCCATTCTTGAGGCCGACACGCTCGATGTTGTCGCCGATCGCGGCTACTTCAAGGGCGAAGAAATCCTGGCGTGCGAGCAATCTGGCATCACGGTGACGTTGCGCCTAAGCCGATGACATCGGGTGCGAAGGCTTCGGGGCGCTTCGGCAAACAGGACTTTGCTTATCTGCCAGATGAGGATATTTATCGCTGCCCGGCCGGTAAGCAACTCAAATATTATTATACCAGCGAGGAAGACGGCCAGAAGCTGCGCAACTATTGGACGAACGCCTGCAAAACCTGTCCACTCAAATCGAAGTGCACGCCGAGCCCACAACGCCGTATCAAGCGATGGGTGCACGAGGACGTTCTCGAACGCGCTCAGGCGCGGCTCGACAAGAATCCAAACGCCATGCGCACACGCCGCGAGACCGTCGAGCATCCGTTCGGCACACTGAAGACGCGCATGGGCGCGACGCACTTCTTGTGCGTGACGCTGCCGAAAGTAGCGACCGAGATGGCGCTGTGCGTGCTCGGCTACAATCTGACACGCGTGCTGAACATCGTCGGGATGAAACCGCTGCTGGCGGCGGTGAGGGCGTGATACGGGCGCTGGCGCGCGCCTTGCGAGTCATCGGGCGCGTGAAAGAGCCCGACATTGCGTCAGGATGAGTTCTGGTCGAGTGGCCGTAAAATTTGCCCAAATTGATCGGATTGCGGTAGCCTGAGCTCAACCGCGCTGGTCCGCGTCATGCAACAGTGTTTTTACACGACCAAAACCCATAGCCGCCCTCATGCCTCGCGGAACTTCTCCCACGTCAATGTGGCCGAAACCATCTTTCCATCGAAGGGGCTTGGAGCAGGACGGGTAGATAGTATCAACTTGCTTCCATCACGTTTGACGTCTCGAATTTGCGCCGTCCCGGTCCATGTCTCGTTCAGTGAGATGTTGATGTGATGTTCAACTGTCATTCCGTCGAACGTGTAGGTGCCCCCATAGGCAATCATTGACCGGAACAGTTCAAGGCATTCTTGGTCGGTGGCCTTATCGATACTCGCCGGCTTCGGTCTGTCCACGCGTTGGATCATGGCCATCATTCGACCGTCCCGCCCATACATGACGAAGCCAGTGTCGTCCTTAGGGATGGTTTGTCCTGTGTCCAGAAAGGTCAATCTCGTATCGAGAAGCTTGTAAGTCCCAACCAAGTCAGTTTCGATTCCGTCTGGGTGTTTCGCCATAGGTCGGCTCCCAACAGGCCAACTTGGGACGCACAACGTTCAAGGATGGGCCGGAGAATACTCGATCTTTTGGCTGAGGTCTCCTGTTGGCCCTTCGGCGAAGTGGCGGCATCGCTCCACGAGGTCCGCTTATTGAGGCGGCGGTCAAGATTTGCTCAGGTTGACTTCTTCGCATTTTGACCCATTGCAGACGCGCGCGGCCTATCGCTGCGATCTACTTTCAAGCAGCCGGCGGCGGACCTCCTCCGATACAAAGCGCTCCGCCCGCAGCCATGCCTCGTCATTGTCGCCACGGAACTGGAAGTACTTTCTGAACACGACGCGCTGGGCTGTCGTATCCACGGCAGCAATCCGCACCACCTGCACCAGCGTGCTGAGCTTGTGAACGATTCCGATGATCAGGATCTGCGAGCCGGCCTGTGACGTCGCGCGCAGCTGATCACGCAACGCCGGTCCGTCGGTTGGACAATTTGATGCGCAGGAGGAGGGCACGAGCTCAAAGCGCGGGTCTGCCGTGACGTCGTCCCGCAGCGCAGTCATAAAAATCTGCAATCGCGTTTGATGCACGGCCGTCTGGTCGGTGGGCTCGTTCGACGTGTCGACATAATTGAAATCGTCGACCGACACGGCCAAGGCTTGGCCGGGGGTCGCGGCGGATGCATCTGAGATGAGGCTGGATCCGAGGAACGGACCGATGAACAGGCCGGCTGTGGTGAAAGCGTGCAAGAGGGAGGCGTGGCGCATGGCGATGACTCGATCTCCGTGGCTGAATTGCGGTGAGACGATAAGCCTTTCCAAGCATCAATTAGTGCAACCCCTGCCGCTATCCGGCATC
Source organism: Bradyrhizobium sp. 17 (assembly GCF_023073515.1). Lineage (NCBI taxonomy): Bacteria > Pseudomonadati > Pseudomonadota > Alphaproteobacteria > Hyphomicrobiales > Nitrobacteraceae > Bradyrhizobium > Bradyrhizobium sp. 17. The sequence goes on from NZ_JADPJQ010000102.1 coordinate 7,068, forward strand.
GTGGTTCAGACCCAGGTCGCGCCAATGTCCAATGCGGGTTGGACCGAATATTTGGAGGTCTCGCCACCGGAAAGTCAGCTTACAAGTTAGTCATTCAAGGCTGTTTGAAGTGCTCGCATTGCAAGCGCCGATCTATGCGAGCTGGTAGTCAACAAGCCCGCTAGCATGCTCGGCCCCGGCTTCCTGCGGCGCAGCCAGCACGCGCAGACAAACAACGTGATCGACGAAGACGCAGTTTGCTTCAATGCATGAGTCCACTTATGGCCCGTCAGCGAAGTCACGGCGCACCTCGTCGAGGTCCGCTTAGTGAGGCACGGCGGACTAGCACTACTTTGGCAGATTGTTGATTTTGCCGCGATTTATAGGATTCCCGAATCAATTGTTCAATGAT
>NZ_JADPJQ010000127.1:0-158443 GCF_023073515.1 Bradyrhizobium sp. 17
AACTTCTTGGCCGCCGTCCACCTCGCCGCTCTCGTCGCTTATTGGATCAATTGAGTCTGAACCCTAGCACCACACCAGCGATTATCTCCGCGCCTGGAGACAATATGCATCTCCTGAGATCGAATGGCGAAGTCGAACAGACACGTCCGCCGTGGTGGTCATTTCAAAGCGAAGGGTGACCAGCGGTCGATCCTCATCATGAGGGTTGGCTCGCCCCTCGACCCCGACCGATCGCCGCGATTGGGGCCGACACCATCGATCCCGCGGCACGCGCTGGCTGGAGTGGTCACCGCTCACTGCTACGGCGCGGCAGGCGCAGTCCGTTCGCCTGTGTCATCGGTACCGGACCCCCGCCGACTGTCAGATAGCATTCGACTTCGGCGCGAAGGAGTTCGTTGACCTCGAGAAGGACGGCTTGGAGGGCGTCGGCGGGCCCGATCCGGCGTTTGATGTCATCGGCGGCGACATCCAGATGCGGTCCGCAGGCGTACTCGTGCCGGAGGAACGCTGGTGACCATCGTCAGACCGGCGAGGCGTCGCCCTCTAAGACAGCGATTATCATGAAGCCGGTATTGATGCGCGGAGTTCGTGGTCAGTGTCGGAAACCCCAGCCACTCCTTCCGAACATATGAGTGTGGGAGCATCAGGGTGCCTGGGTTTGGTGGCCAGCACCGTGTTGTACGGGTTACCGAACACAAATACCTTCGACGTGCGCCAGATGATTCGCTCCAGTTCCACGAATGTGCGCATCTTCAGCCGGTATTTCCACAACAGCATGTGTTGAATGAAGTTCCAGGTTACTCCCCACGCCAAGAATGGTAGGCGCCGATAGTGGATTGGACCGAAGCCAAGTCGGCGCATCTTGTAGACCAGAAGATTGGCGCCGACAAAATTGTAACGCCAATTCTCGAAGAAGGCGGTGACACTCAGGTAATCCTCGGTACGGCGACAATGATCCAGCGACCCCGGCGAATGGATCAGCAACCGTCCTTCCGGCTTGAGCATCCGCCAGCACCTAGCTAGCCACGCGTCCAGATCTTTGGTGTAGCCAATCGATTCTAGCGCATAGATGCCGTCAAAGTGTTCATTCGGGAGATCGAGGCTGTCGAAGTCGATGACTATCACCTGTCCACGTCCCCCAAGCCTCGCAAATTTGCGCCGGCAGATCTCCGCCTGGACAGAGGAATTGGTCACGCACACAACTTCGATATTGCTCCGTCTGGCGAGGTATTCCGCTGCCGCGCCGGAGCCGCATCCGAGATCGAGGAATCGCATCCCGTCTCTCGGCTTCAAAAGCGCATATTCGGCTTCGTAAGGGTGCGAAAATGCCAAACGGGGGAACACACACGTGCTGTAATTTGATTGTTCGTCGCGATACCTGCCGAACACGTCATCGTATGTGCGCGTTTCGTCGTCATGTTTCAGAAAATCGCTCGGCTTTGGTGTCCACTCGATCAGTTGGCGCTGCTCGAACTCATTCAGCTGGTGGCCGATTTTACTCGCGTCCTTCGGTCGGGTCACCAAAAGGAACAGTAGGTAATGAAACAAGTTATATGCCACAAAGGACGCGACGATGACGCCCGCTACCAACTGAGACATTAAAGCGATATTCAAGGTGTGCTCCTGTGATAGCTGCAGAAATTCTACGAACGGGCTGGAAATCACAGCAGTACCGCATCATCCCAGAGGCAAATTTCCGGGTTGGGTCATTCGCGTCAGTCTGACCGTGAGCCGCCCCTGGCGCCATTCTCCGGCAGCTGGTCGAGAGCGATTTGGAGCCAGGCCATCCAATTGCGATCACTCCGAGTTCTGAATCGGTCAACGCAGTTCTTGGAGCAAAGGGGGGTTCGCCACGAGTAGTGCCGGACGAGACCAAACTTGCCGTCACAAACTGCGCATCGCGCGGCTCTGCCAGATCTAAGGCTCGGAGAGCAGTGGGGCATTGTGCCTTCCTTCTGGTACTTTCGATCGAGTGGAAAAAGCGGGCGGTGAAGTTGGGGGACTTCACCGCCCTTAGACCTTCCGCGGGAGGGGGCGTATTCCACCGGAAGGCGGGAGCGAGCTGTTTTGAGCGCCGCACCCTTTAACGCGTGCAGCCTAGATAGTCGCGATCAGCGATTCAATTAGACCTAGGAAATCGTCGAGTATCCAAAGTCGCCATGGAACGATACGAAGGTTCATTGCGTTCGCCCTTAAAGCCGACCAGTTCCGCAATGCCTCAAAGTAAACGCTCGAGTGGTAGAGCATGAGAGCCAGCGGGGCGCCTAAGAGCATAGCGCAGCGAAGCCTGCTCTCTTGAGAAGGGATTCGTAACCTTCACCTTAGAGAGAGGAGCCGCCCATGACCAACGAGGCAGTGAGCCCGCTGCGTCGGCGTGCGCATGATCGATGAGATCGATACGCAAGTGCGCGCCAAACACCCAACATGACCACCTTCAACTGGTCAGAGAGTCGCAGCGTTCGTCAGATGGTCTTCGGCTCCGGCAACCTTCCAAGAGGTGCGCCGCTATCGGCTTCATCGGCGTCCCGATCGACCAGAGTATCTCGACCTTACGATTCTTCTTCAAGATCACCTTACGGCGTCACGATATCGTCAAACACACCCACTTCATCCAAGAGCCGCGCAGGCTGCCTGTGATGTGATGCACGATGTGAAGGCGGTCGAAGCCGCAGACACGCTTGATGGACCGGCCGTTGGTGCCAAAATGCGCGAGTCGCCGGTGAACGATCGGTTCACGTGGGCCAGCGGCGGGCTTGTATTTGGGCCCCGGGCGGCATCGAGCAGCCGCGCCACTCCTCGACGCTCAGCTGCTGGTCGGCGCCGAATTGGCGGCTATCGTTCCGCGACCGCTGGCGCGTGGGCCCGGCAAGCCCATGCGATCACGAACTATGAACTGCCTTAGATCGCGAGGTCCTTGCAAGCTCGGCTGCTCTGGTACGAACACGCGCAGGACGAGCCGTCCCACGAATGGCCTTACGAGGTGCTCCGGGCGCGCCATCGAGGAACGCAGGCGCGCGCTAGCTAAGGATTGCGACTTCAACCCAAAAACCGGTGTGCAACCCATTGCGCAGCGATGGCGCCCGATATCGGAACCGCACGCTCGCCCTCGAAAGGCTGCGGCCAGCGATGTGCGCACACACTAATCGTGCGGGCTGGTGACGGTGCTGGCCCGGAAGCGTGCGGAATCGTTAGCGTGGTCGCATGCTTATCATGTTCTGCGGCGAAAGATCGTCACTGCAACGGACCGGTCCCAAAATGTCAGTAGAATCCTGTCCCCGAAGAACGGACCGGACGTCCGTTTTCCGTGTCCGCAAGTCCACACGCCCGATATCAGCTTTGACAGGCAAATCGCCTAGCCCCAATGGTGGAGAGGTCCGCGACAGAAGTTGCGAAATCTGGAAAGAAGGCCCACACATCCCTTCGTACAAGGTCAAGGTGGGCCGCCAAGCTTCGAATCGGTCGTGAAAAATTGAAGGACACCGGCATGGAAAAGTCCCCCCAAATCGGCGACAGAATTACTGACAAATCAGCATCGCCCGATGATAGCACCGTTCGGGGCTGGATCGGACCGGGCACGTTCAAGCATTGGGCCTCTCTGCAGAATTGGATTGAGAAAATTTACCCCGGGGTCTTCGCGCCGGAATGGCTCTATGGCGGCAAGAAGCGCGGCTGGTCCCTACGCTACAAGAAAACAAGGGCATTTTGTACCTTGCTGCCGGAATACAGGCGGTTTTCCGCCGTGGTGGTCTTGGGGGGAGCAGAACGAGATAGGTTTGAGGAGCGCCGTAATGCCTGGCGCTCGCAGTTGATCAAGCTTTACGATAAAGCCAAGACATACCCGGATGGTAAATTCCTGACAATTGCCATTTCATCCGCAGATGATCGGCATGATGTGACGGAGCTTTTGACTATGAAGCGCCCTCCACGCTCGCGCGCTTGAATGTCGCGGAAGTGTTAAGTCTAGCGAGGAAAGACGCTGGATAGGTGTAAAGAAACTCGCTAGCAAGTTTCGGATATTGACCATTCGGCCGACGAACCTCGCGACGTCGTTGCAGATGCGTTATCGTGTGAAGAGTTGCTCGGGCACACCAACTACCGTCAATATGCTCGGCCAGGAGTGTGGTTACGATCTGCCCTATATGACCAGTGCTGTCAGCGCTAACGCGCGGTTTCTATGAACAAGATGTAGGTTCTGCTCGACCAGAGCGACGCATGCGCCGCCGGCGGCGGGGCTAGTCATTGTTCCCCGATCACATCCGCAGCTCTTTGGCATCAGGCCTTCCGTAGGTTGATCGACCAAGTAGATGCTGACTCCAAACGACATCACGCTGAGCGAACGCGAGAAGCGCTCGTTCTCCCTTAGGCTGTCATCCGGCAAGAGGTCTAGGCGCGCGGCGACACCGAAGCGAACACTGGCTGCGTTAATCGTCTTCTTAGCTATCCCTTGGCGGCATTCCCCGCTGGTATGAAAACTATACATGCCGGCTATTGGAAAGCGTCGTCCCTTGTTGCGATCAATGTGTGAGCTTTCGCGGATTTCATGAGTGCGGTTGATTGACTCATGGCTGACCCCCTAGGCGGATCAAGAGGCATTCATGGCTTTCACATTAAAGATCAACGGCTCACCCCATGAGATCGATGTCGACGGCGACATCCCCTTGCTATGGGTGCTGCGCGATGTGCTCGGCATGACAGGGACCAAGTTTGGTTGCGGCCAAGCATTGTGTGGCGCCTGCACGGTGCATATCGACGGCCGACCGACCCGCTCCTGTCAGACGTCGGTCGATAGTATCGGCGACAGCGCGGTTACCACCATCGAGGCGGTTGGGCGCACGCCGCAAGGCGCCGCCTTGCAGAAGGCCTGGCTGGATCTGGAAGTAGTGCAGTGCGGCTACTGCCAATCCGGGCAGATCATGTCGGCGGCGGCATTGCTAAAAGAGACTCCTAAACCTAGCGATGCGGATATCGACTCGGCGATGTCGGGAAATGTCTGCCGTTGCGGTACCTACCAGCGCATCCGCGCCGCGATACAGCTAGCAGCGGGAGTGTGAAGCATGGTTAGCCCAATTCGAACGAACTATACCGAGGGTGAAAGCGCCATGTGCCGGCGCACCTTTTTTCAGGGGGCAGGTTTGCTGCTCGGTTTTGCTATGACCGGTGCACGCACAGAGCCCGTGTTCGCAGCGCGTACTTCGCAGGTAACGGAAAATGAGGTTATGGGCACTTTCGCGCCGAACGGATTTATACGGATTAGTCCAACCGGCGTCGTCACCCTGATTATTCCGATGATCGAAATGGGACAGGGGGTTTACACGTCGCTCTCGATGCTTCTCGCTGAGGAACTGGAAGTGAAGCTTGACCAGATTCAGGTTCAGCATGCACCGCCGAATGATGCTCTTTACGTCAACTCGATCATAGGCATCCAAAATACCGGTGGCTCCGCGTCTGTCCGTGCCTTCTGGACACCGCTTCGTCAGGCAGGGGCAGTGGGCCGTGGTCTGCTGATCGCGGCAGCGGCAAAGCGCTGGAATGTCGATCCGGCAACTTGCCGCGCTAAGGAGGGCGTGGTGTTCGATGCACCAGGCTCGAAGGAATTGAGCTACGGCGAACTTGCGAACGCCGCGGCGAAATTGACTGTGCCGCCTGCAGCAAAAGTGAAATTGAAGGATCCGAATGAGTTCACCTTGATCGGCACGCGTGCCAAGCGTCTGGATTCGGCAATAAAAGTCGATGGGCGCGCGCTCTACGGTATCGATGCGCGACTGCCGGGTATGAGGGTTGCGGCGGTTGCTATTGCGCCTGTGCTCGGCGGCAAGGCGAAAGCATTGGATGAGAAGGCCGCGCTGGCGGTAAAGGGCGTCCGGCAGGTGGTCAATATAGATGAAGCCGTTGCCGTGCTGGCGGATCACATGGGTGCGGCGAAGAAGGGGCTCGAGGCCGCCGCCATCGCCTGGGAAGACGGGCCGAACGGCAAGGTCAGCAGCGCCGATATCGTCAAGCAATTGGAGGAGGAATCCAAAAATCCAGGCGCGGTTGCTCGTAAGGTGGGTGATGTAGGGAAGGCAATTGCGGAGGCAGCGCAACGGGTTGACGCCATCTATCAGGTGCCTTTCCTGGCGCATGCGGCGATGGAGCCGATGAACTGTACTGTTCATCTGCAGAAGGATCGTTGCGATATTTGGGTCGGTACACAGGCGCCTACGATCACCCAGGCTCAGGTGGCCGAGCTCACCCGCCTGCCGATGGATGCGATCAAAATTCACAATCATCTGATTGGCGGTGGGTTTGGCCGAAGGCTGGAGGCCGATGGGACGATCCTCGCCGTCAAGATCGCCAAGCACGTCGACGGGCCGGTTAAGGTGATCTGGAGCCGCGAGGAAGACATCCAGCACGATATGTATCGGCCGTATTATCTCGATCGGTTGTCAGCTGGACTTGATGCCGCCGGCAAGCCGGTTGCCTGGATGCATCGAATCGCCGGATCCTCAGTCATGGCTCGCTACTATCCTCCGTACTTCAAGGACGGATTGGATCCCGATGCGATAGAAGCCGCCGCCGAGCCGCCCTATGCGCTGCCAAATGTCCACGTCGACTTTGTCCGGGTCGAGCCAACAGGTGTCCGGACGTCTTGGTGGCGCGGAGTCGGTCCAACTCACAACGTCTTTGTGGTCGAAAGCTTCATAGATGAACTTGCGCATGCCGCGAAGCAGGATCCGGTCGCTTATCGCAAGGGATTGCTTGGCCACAATCCGCGAGCACTTGCTGTTCTGTCGCTTGCCGCGGAAAAAGCGGGATGGGGGGCACCCCTCCCCGCGCGGCATGGCCGCGGGATTTCGGTGCAATTCGCATACGGAAGTTATACGTCGCAGGTCGCCGAGGTCGAAGTGGCCGCGAATGGCTCCGTCAAAGTCAAGCGGATCGTCTGCGCGATTGACTGCGGCATGTACGTCAATCCAGACACGATCGAAGCACAGATTCAAGGTGGAACGCTTTTCGGTCTGACCGCCGCTCTCCATGGGTCAATCACGTTCAAGGATGGTCGGGTCGAGCAAAGCAACTTCGACAGCTATTTGCCAATGCGTATCGACGAGGTGCCGGTCGTGGACACGCACTTGGTTAAAAACGCGGAAGCTCCAGGTGGTGTCGGTGAAGCTCCGACAGCCATTGTCAGTGCTGCGGTGACCAATGCGATCTTCGCCGCGACCGGCAAGCGTCTGCGCAGCCTGCCGGTTGATACAAATTTGCTGAAATCGTCGTCTTAGTCCTTGCCCCATCATCCCGCGCGCGTCGCAGCGTGGACGGGTGAAGGTTAAGGCTCTTGCGCGTAACGACCATGAGAGTGGCCGCCTTCTCCGCTCGGAGAAAATCACCTCTCAGAAGGAGCCCGTCGGGCTGCAAATTCGATCCGGTTCAAGCCGTCGCGTCGGCTTCCTAGTAGGCCAGCAACGGAAGTACGGAACGGTCCATTCAGGGTAATATTTCGGCTCCTTAGCCTGCCGCTGTCGCCTAGCTGATTCGAATGCCGCACATACCCGCGAGGATCGCTGCCGAGATCAAGGCGCTTATTGCGATGCCCGCGCCCCAAAGACGATTTGCAGCGAACCGATCGACGCCATGCGCGATCAGTACCATCCGTAATCCCGACGCAAGGTGACTTAGGACAAAAAACACGCCCAGCGCGTAGTGAGGCAAAAGGCGGATGTTCCATGCGTCGTGGATCAGCCCGCTCGGGGCGCCGATCGCGAAATTCCAATCTGTGGGTATGCCGAGAAACCTTCTTGCGTAGATGAAAACCGAGTTCATGTGCCCAAGGATATACACCGAGAGGTAGGCCCCCGAGGCGACCTGAAATGTCCGATGGAAGCCCTGCGGGACGGCACTCCAATGCCATGCCAGAAACAGCCCGGTGCCAATCTGGAAAAGCATCGCCACGACCAACAGCGGTTCACCCACGCCAGAGCGGTAGACAACGCGGCCGATCTTCATGACGGCCGCATGTGCGTCGGGGCCTATCAAGCCAAACAGATGATTGGCTAGATGGAAAGCCACGTATAGGCACAAGACCCCCGCCGTTATTCCGTGGACAATGCGCCAGCGCCCCACGGTTGGCCCCGTTGCCGCGGCGCGATTGCCGGCGGTCTGTGGCCAAATCGCGATCGTAAGCCAAAGCGCGCACCACACGAGTTCGTCAGGGAATGGGCTATGAATCAGGACCTGAACGACGCCAAGAAAGACGAAGAGCGTTGGGGTCGCCACGCCGGCATAGGCGAGCCGCCGCGTCACGGGATCGGCGTCGGGCCGGCAAGCGAGCGCGAACGCGAGGAACGGCACGACGAACGCCATAGCCAGAATCAAGGTCGCGCCGGCAATTGCGAATGGCGAGGGCGTTGCGGCCTGCGTGACGACGACGGCATGAAAGGCCCGGAGTAGAAAAGGGTAGCAGACGGCAGCCGCTGCGGGAGTCAGCGCCAAATAGTCAAGGCGTGGCCCGAACGCGTCGCTTCGGTCCGGCGGCTGAGCAAACGCCATCTTGAGTCTCCTGAATATCAAGCGCGCGATGCGGCCGAACCGCCCGAAGGCTTGCAAAGTGCAAGCCCCCACCATCGACGTTATGAAGAATGATCCCAGCCCAGGTTCCAAGCGTATCGCTCTCGGGAGAATCGCTAGGGCGGCTGTGAATACCACGCTCCACGCGGGTTCGTGACGGACTGCCGCAGACCAACACCGGCAACATTTCGACTCTCAACCACGGAGCCGCCGCCTTTCACGCCGCTGTACGCCTGCCCAATCTCGAACGGACCGTGACCGGATCCTCAGGTGCGTTCAAGACCGACGTCGTGAACAGGACAGCGGCAGCGAGGATCCAATAATACCAGGCGTCGATCCCATCGAATTTGCAGGCAAAGGGTGCGATGACAAACACCACCCCGACTGCGCGATCCACCCAAAGGTGCAGCCAGTAGGGAATGATGCGGACGAACCCGGTGGGATGGTCGGTCAGGCCGGCCAAGAGCAGCGCGGCCACACCGACGACAGCCGAAAGCCACATTGCGAGCGGTCCGCTCTGGCCGAGGTTCAGCACGAACGGCATTGCAATTAAGACGATCGCGACGGGATAATCGATGAGGTAGGCGTGGATAGACTTGGTGATGAAGCGGAATGACATCGGTGTCTCCTACGTGTTTCGTTGCTACAGTGGGTCCTTGCGACGCGGAGAGTGCATCGACCCAAGCGGACGACTCGGCGGTCCTAAGCTGGCGAGCGCTCGCTAAAACAGTCACGGGACAGCTCAGCTGAGGAACGGTAAGCCAGCACGCCAACCATTAGAAATGCCGGGTCGTTATCCTTTTCATTCCACTCGCCTGGTGCAATAGAAGCGGGTTGGTCGGCAGTAGTGAACGCATCCGCTCCTCGCATGCGCTGAAAAGTTGCAGCTTCATCGCGGATTGGCGCCACTGCCTGTCACCCTGCCCCAGCCGCGGTTATCTGAGTCGGTTTGCCTTCGTTCTTTCCTTCCGCGAGGTTGCGGACCACCACATAGAAGATGGGTGTGAAGATCAGGCCGAACAGCGTAACACCTAGCATGCCGAAAAAGACCGCAACCCCGACCGCCTGGCGCATCTCCGAGCCGGAACCGGTTGACACCACGAGCGGCAGCACGCCTAGGATGAAGGCGAACGAGGTCATCAGGATCGGCCGCAGGCGGAGCCGGCAGGCCTCGATCACCGCCTCCAGCCGCGACCTGCCCTCGAGCTCGATATCACGCGCGAACTCGACGATCAGGATCGCGTTCTTGGCGGCCAGGCCCACCAGCACCACAAAGCCGATCTGTGTCAGTATGTTGACGTCCTGGCCCAGGATACGCACACCGATCGTCGCGGCAAACAGGCACATCGGCACGATCAGGATCACCGCAAACGGCAACGTCCAGCTGCCATATTGTGCGGCGAGCACGAGATAGACGAACAGCACGCAGATCGGGAACACATAGAGACCGGCATTGCCGCCCGTCACTTGTTGATAGGATAGATCGGTCCATTCGAGGGAAAAACCGCTCGGCAACGTTTCGTCGGCGACCTTCTGGATGGTGTCGAGCGCGGTCGTCGAGCTCACACCTGGCGCGGGCTCACCTTGTACCTCGGACGCTGAGTATAGATTGTACCGCGCGACACGGTCGGGCCCGGAAATGTCCTTGAAGTCCACGATGCTACCGAGCATCACCATGTCGCCGACAGCGTTGCGGGTGCGCAGCCGCGCAAGATCGCTGGTCTCCTTCCGGAACGGCAGGTCGGCCTGCGCCGTGACGTGGTAGGTCCGCCCGAACAGGTTAAAGTCGTTGACATAGGTCGAGCCAAAGTACGTTTCAATCGTGTCGGTGATGCTAGCGATGGGCACGCCGAGCTTCTGCGCCTTTACGCGATCGACATCGACGAACAGCTGCGGTGTGTTCGCCGAATAAGGCGAGAACACGGAGGTCAGCTTTGGCGACTTCTGCGCGGCTCTGACGAGTTCGTTGGTCGCAGCCGCGAGCAGTTCGGGACCGCGCCCTTGTCGATCCTGGATGCGGATAGCGAAGCCGCCGCCGGTGCCAATGCCCGGCACCGCGGGCGGTGGAATGACGATGATGAAAGCGCCCTGCAGCGTCGACAGCCGCTTGCGCAGATCGGCCGTGATTGCAATCGCCGTCAACCCCTTCTTCTGCCGTGCCTCCGGCTCGTCGAACACCGGGAACAACGCCGCGGCGTTGCCGGCCTGCGTGCGAGTTGCGCCGGAAAAGCCGCTGAACGCCGCGACCCGGACGACACCCGGCGTATCCAGTGCAATCCGCTCGATCTCGCGCACGATCGCAGCGGTTCGCGCAAGCGACGCGGCGCCCGGCAACTGCACCGAGATGATGAGGTAACCGCGATCCTGCGCAGGGATAAAGCCCTGCGAGGTGGTCGCGAGCAGCCAGCCGGCGCTGCCGATCAACGCGACATAGAGCAACAGCATCGGCGCGGAATGCCGGATCCCCAGGAATGCCACAGCCGCATAGCCATTCGACAGCCAATCGAACACACGGTTGAAGACACCAGTGAAGGCCGACCAGCCGCGCGCGATTAGGTTCCAACGCGCAGCGGACCGCTTCTCCTCATGCGGGACCAGGATCTGCGAGGCTAGCGCGGGTGAGAGCGTCAGGGAGCAGAAGCAGGAGATCGCGGTTGCGACCGCGATGGTGACAGCGAACTGCTGGAAGAACTGCCCGGAGATGCCACCGAGGAAAGCTGTCGGCACGAACACCGCGCAGAGCACCAGTGCGATCGAAACCAGTGCGCCGCCGACCTCCCCCATGGTCTTAAGCGCCGCCTCGCGCCGGCTCATACCATTCCGGAGATGTCGCTCGACATTCTCGACCACCACGATCGCGTCATCGACCACAATGCCAACGGCGAGTACAAGCCCGAACAGCGTCAGATTGTTGATTGAGAATCCGAGCGCGGCCATTACCGCGAAGGTACCTACCAGCGACACCGGGATCGCGATGATCGGGATGATCGCAGGTCGCCAGCCCTGCAGGAATACCAACACCACGATGACGACGAGCGCCATCGCCTCGTAGACCGTCTTGATCAGCTCGTGGACCGACTGGGCGATGAATTCGGTGGGGTTGTAGCCAATATTGTAGTCGAGCCCCTTCGGGAATCTGTCCTTCAGCTTTACCATTGTCGTAGAGATTGCCTTCGCTGTGGCAAGCGCGTTCGATCCGGGCCGTTGGGTCACTACCATTGCAACCGCCGGCTTGCGCAGGATGCGGCTGCTGGTGGCATAGGAGAGCGCACCGAGTTCGACGCGGGCAACGTCGCGCAGCCGCACCGTGCGGCCGTCCGAGCCGGCCTTCACCACGATCTCCTCGAACTGCCTGATGTCCTTGAGGCGGCCGGTGAAGACGAGATTCGGCTGGAACGCGCGATCGGCGATCGGCGGCTCCGCGATCTGGCCGCCAGCGATCTGCAGGTTCTGCGCCCGAATCGCCGCCATTACTTCGGTCGAGGTCAGGCCGAGATTGGCGATCCTCTCCGAGTCGAGCCACAGCCGCATCGAGTAGTCGCGCGCACCGAACATCTGAATGTCACCGACGCCGTCGAGCCGCAACAGCTGGTCGCGGACCTGCAGCAGCGTGTAATTGGAGATGTAGAGCTGGTCGAAACTCTCGTCGGGGGACAGCATGAACACGACCATCAGGATGTCAGGCGAGTTCTTGCGGGTGACGACGCCGTTGCGCTGGACTTCCTCCGGCAAACGGGGCTGCGCGATTGCGACCCGGTTCTGCACCAGCACCTGGGCCTTGTCGAGATCGATGCCGAGCTTGAAGGTGACGGTAATCGTGAGCTGACCATTAGAGGTCGCCTGGCTGTAGAGATAGAGCATGTCCTCGACCCCGTTGATCTCCTGCTCGATTGGAGCAGCAACGGTGTCGGAAACGGTCTGCGCCGAGGCGCCAGGATATTGCGTGGTCACAGTGACGGTCGGCGGCACTGCTTGCGGATATTCCGACACCGGCAGCGTCTGATAGGCGATCGTGCCGACGATCAGAAGCACGATCGACAGCACCATCGCGAGGATAGGCTGGTTGATGGAAAGTCTTCCGAGATTCATGGCGTGGCACGTGGCGGAGTCTTGTCGCCCCCCAGCGTTTGCGACATGATTGGCGTCACCTTGGCGCCGACGCGGGCGCGCTGAATGCCGTTGATGATGACGTGGTCCTCCGGGTTCAGGCCCTCGCGAATCACCCGCAGGCCGTCATCTAGAGGCCCGAGCACCACCGGCCTTGCCTCCACCCTATTGTCGTCCTTGACCACGAACACGATCTTCCGCGACTGGTCGGTTGCGACCGCGACGTCCGGAATCAGCAGCGCCTCATAGGGCGCGCTGCCGATCAGGCGAACGCGGCCGAACTGGCCGGGTAGGATCGAGAGATCTTTGTTGGGGATGATGGCGCGGCTGCGCAGCGTCGCGGTGGAGACGTCGAGCCGATTGTCCAGGAAGTCCATCTTGCCCTCATGTGAGGATTTCGTTTCGCCGGTCAACGACACCTGCACCGGGTTCGCGGTGTCGCGCGAACTCGGCCGCCTGCCTTGAAACCACAGCTTGCTGTTGCGTTGATAGGTCGGCTCGTCGACATCGAAATAGATGTAGATCGGATCGAGCGACACGATCGAGGTCAGCAGGGTCGCGCCGCTTTCGCTGCCCTGCACCAGATTGCCGGGGGTCACTAGATGACGGCTGACGCGGCCGGTGATCGGCGCCAGCACATGGGTGAATTCGAGGTTGAGCTGGGCGGCCTTCAATGTACCCTCGGCCTGCGTCTCAGCCGCATGAGCCGCCTGCAACGCCTGACGGCGCTGGTCGACGACCTGCTGCGAGACCGCGCTAGTTTGAACCAGGGTCAGGCCACGGTCGAGTTCACGCTTCGCAAGCTCTTCCTTGGCCCGCGCGTCGTCGAGTTGACCCTGGGCTTGCAACGCGACCGCCTCAAACGGGCGTGGATCGATGATGTAAAGCAGATCGCCTGCATGAACGATCGCACCATCCGTGAACGCGACCCTGTCGATGAAGCCGCCGACGCGAGCGCGGACCTGAACCTCCTCGATCGCCTCGAACCGGCCGGTGAACTCATCCCAGTCGGTGACTGTTCGTTTCACCGGTTGCGCAACTGTCACGGACGGTGGCGGAGGCGCGGCCGCCTGCGATTGCGCCTTGTCTTGGCAGCCAACGAGCGCCAACGCAAGCAGCAGAACGATCGGCGCGCCGCTGCACCGAAGGCGACGAAACGAACTACACGCGGGAGGTTCCGCCGCCCCTAAGGACGGAGGTCGCAGTGTCAGCGCGCCCATGGAGCGAGGATTTCGAATACATCGTTGCTTAGCATGTCCATCCACTCTCAAAGATTCCCATGTTGGTCCGCGTGCCGACCGCGAAGCCGTAAATATCCCTCGACGATACTTTGGAGAGTGACCTTGCAATGTCTGTGACTGAAATCACCTCTTGCTATGGAGTCGATAAACGGTCGTTATTGCCGCTCGACCCGCGAGCACGACGCCTAGCGAGGGACCTCAGACGCCGCACCGCACTCGAGGGCGCCGCGTTACCCTGCAGAGGCTTCTAGGCCGCGTGCAGTCACCGGCTATCGATGCCGCCGCGAAGTCGCGTCAAGGGCTCCGAGGAAAGCTCGTACGACGGGCTTCGTTGCGTCCTCCTGGGACTTAACTGGCGCAACGATCACTGAAGAAGGTCACGCATCGTTTGAGGACCGCGTGTGGAAAGCGGTGTGCTCGTCCACGCTCTGGGACTTCGGCTGACTGGGACTTAATGCATTCTTCGTGACCGGACGGACAGTAGGCCCGTCACACGCATTGACGGAGGTGTTCACCCGGACGACGATACGCTCTACGGAGCATTCCTGGCGATTATGGAAATGATAACTTTACCTGAACGGCCTTCGGACTTACCTGCTGAACGCGCTCGCTTGCGTGGACGCAAGGCTGGGATCTCCCACCACGGCTAACATCTATTTCCTGCTGTCACTGGCGGACAAGCTCGTCGAAGTCGATGGATCAATCATTCGAAGGATCGGGACCTAATCGTGACCAAGATTCGCGAAGTTGTTGTCGCAACCGACCCCACCAATCATGGCGCGCTGATTTGCCATGTCGGCGAATCTCGGTTTGCTGTCGGCGGCCCAGATGGCATCGGCCACAATTCTTCTGGACCCAATCCTTACGACCTTCTCAGCGCGTCTCTTGCCGCATGCAGTGCTATGAGCGTTCGTTTCCAGGCTCAGCGCCAGAAACTACCGCTGGAGCGCGTGAAGGTGGGCGTCAGCTTCCATCACGGCTCCCGAGGCGAAAAGGATTCGTTCGAGCGCACCGTGGTGCTTGAAGGAGACCTCGACGCCCAGCAGCGCACATTCTTGATGGAAGCAGCAAACTTGTGTCCCGTAGGCCAAATTCTCGGTACTGGTGCGGATATTACCACACGTCTGGACGTTACAACCTCCGGCCACCAAGAAAGCCCTCAGGCCAGCTACGAGGATGACGTGGCTCTGCTCCCGGTTCCGAATATTACTCCGGATTGACCGTCTCTCGTGCCGTCTATCACAGCACCGGGGCATCGCAGTCTATCATACCCGCAGGGTCTTCAATTCGCGACGCGCGATGCCCGGCGGAGTATTCGCTCGGCCGACGCGCTCTGTGCTTTCGCGTCCCTGGCATCGATTACATAGCCACCCGTCATTAGACCATCAATTTTCACGACCGTACTTTTGCTCGTCTGCAAGGGAACTTGAAAATGACGACACACCACACACAGGGAGGCCGATGATGAAGGCAATTGTCGTAACGGACCAGGCGGCGGGAACTGCGGGTATGAGGCTCGTGGATCGGCCCCAGCCGCAAGCGGCGATCAACGACGTCGTCGTTCAAGTTCATGCGTCGGGATTCGTCCCGACTGAGCTGGAGTGGCCCTCTACATGGACCGACCGCCTCGATCGTGACCGAACACCGTCGATTCCCGGACACGAGTTGGCCGGAGTGGTCGCCGCCCTCGGCTATGGCACAACGGGGTTGTCGGTGGGACAGCGGGTGTTCGGCCTCGCCGACTGGTATCGCGACGGCACCCTGGCGGAGTATGTAGCAATGGAGGCGCGCAACCTCGCCCCGCTCCCGGGTGACGTCGACTTCATAGTGGGCGCGAGTCTGCCAATTTCGGGCCTCACGGCGTGGCAGGGGCTATTTGTGCACGGCCGCCTTCAGGCAGGGCAGAGCGTTCTCGTGCACGGCGCGGCCGGCGCAGTCGGATCAATCGTGACACAGCTCGCACGAGAGGCCGGCGCTTACGTCATAGGCACCGGGCGTGGCGCTCATCGTCAGAAGGCGCTCGAGTTCGGCGCGAACGAGTTCGTTAGCCTTGACAACGACGTCCTAGAAGACGTCGGCGGAGTCGATCTGGTGTTCGACCTAATCGGCGGCGACATCGGGAAGCGTTCCGCCCGCCTCATCCGAGCCGGAGGAACGCTGGTGTCCATCGTCGGGCCGAGCGAGGCGCGCGCTGCCGACGCCTTGGCGGTCGACTTCGTCGTCGAATCCGATCGTGCCCAATTGACTGAAATCGTCCAGCGGGTGCGGGACGGGCGACTGCGGACGAACATCGGCACCGTCTCGATCCTCGATGACGCCGTCGCCGCTTTCAATCCGACCGAGCGCATCGACGGGAAGACGATCATCCGCGCTCGTCCCTGAACGACGTGCGCCTTCGATGCACGTGGCCGGGCGCGTCCTATCGGAAGAGCCGGAGCAACGTGGGAAACTACCGAGCGGGCTCGTTAGCATTTCCAGTAAAAGGAGCAAAAGCCCTCATTATCGCAGCCTATTCCCTCACGCAGAACAACAACTTGACCAACGGAATCACTATGACCAGCAGAAGAACTATGACCAATGAGGTCATCGAATGCATCCTGAGCCGCCGGGCCACGAAGTACTACGACCCTGCCGCCACGTTGAGCGACGACCAAATCCGCGAGTTGGTTCGAATCGGGACCACCGCGCCGACATCCTTCCACTTGCAGAACTGGCGCTTCATCGCGGTGCGCACGCCGGAAGCCAAGGCTCGCCTCAGTCCGATCGCTTGGAGCCAGCCCGCGATCACCGAGGCGGCTGTTACTTTCATCATCTGCGGCCAGTTGGCCGACGCTAGCGTGGTACCCGACCGTCTGGCACCACTGGTAAAAGAGGGTATCATGCCGGCAAAGATGGTGCCGGAATGGGAGATCCCCGCACGGGACCTGTACATGGAATACCCGCAGCGCCAGCGCGACGAGGCCGTACGCACCGGCACCTTCGGCGCGGCGGCGATGATTTATGCGGCCCGCTCGCTAGGCCTGGGTTCGACCCCGATGATCGGTTTCGATGCTGAAGCAGTGCACCGCGAGTTCGCGCTTACGAAGGATGAAGTACCGGTCATGCTGTTGTCCGTAGGGGCCGAGCGTCCGGGAAACTGGCCACAGAAGCCGCGGCGGCCGGTGGCTGAAGTGTTGAATCTGGTCTGATTATTAGTGAAGCCATCAAAATACAGAGAACATGATGCCCAGGATTGCAGCTCTAAAGCCGGAACAAGTGCCACCCGAATCGAAAGCGACCCTCGACATGTTCACCAAGAACATCGGGTTTACGCCGAACATGATGGCGACTTTCGCGGCAAGCCCGATCGCGTTCAACGCATGGGCCGCCCTGCTCGGCTCCTTGAGCAAGTCGCTCGACGTGAAGACGCGTGATAGCATCGGTCTCGCTGTGTCCGAAGCGAATGGCTGCGACTATTGCCTGACGGTTCATAGTTTTACGGCCGATCATATGGCCAAGCTGCCGGCCAATGAAATAATTCTCGCTCGGATGGGCCACGCCAGCGACCCGAAGCGGGACGCCGGGATCCAGTTCGCGCGCAAAGTCGCCGAGACCCGCGGCAAGATCAGCGACGCCGATCTAAAGACCGTCCGCAATGCCGGCTACACGGATGCGAATGTCATTGAGATCGTCGCGCTCGTGGCCATGTACTCCCTGACGAATTTTTTCAACAATGTGTTCGATCCCGAGAAGGACTTTCCCGCCGTTGCGCCGGCTGGCTCGGTCTAAACTCCATCCGATCGTATCGAACACCTCCGCGAGTGCTCGGAGCGTTCATGTGATGCGAGCGCAACACCACTGCCCGGATGCGCCCAGGAAAAAATGGTGGGAGCGCCTCCGGGCGTTTTGGTACGTGCCGACGAGGAGTTTACGAAAAGCCAGAACGGCGATTGTCACTATGAGGGACAGCTTGGCAAGTGCGAAGGAACACAGGATCGGCGCGATGCCGAGAAGAGGCCGGGCTCGCTCATAGGAACGGAATTGTTATCAGCGCGAAGTCATAGCAAAACGGCAAACTGGCACTCGCGACATGAAGCTGAGCAACGATGGCGGAATCGGAGAAGACCGTTGATGTGAAACAGTACGTCGCGTCCGCCTCCCTCAATAGGCAGTATCTTAGGCCGAGCAAGATGACTAGCCGACCCATGGAGCAACGTACTAGTCGGTAGTCCTCGATGACAACGTTTCGCCTCGCATCAGATAGCACTCACTGTCCTTCCTCAAATACAGCAAATCTACGCTCCGCGTGTAACCAAAGGCTCGGCAATCTCTTCACATCACCGGATAGCTCGGCGACAACGTCTCGGGCGAGCGACCGTTTCGACAGGGTTGATGCTCTTGTTTGGCGCGAAGCCTGTTTGTCGCTTTCGGTGAGAAGGCCAACGGAGGTCGTGATAAACTTGCGGCCCATGTCATCCCACTAGAGTCTTGGTTGGCGCAGCGAGGAGCTTGTTTGACGAACGTCGTCAGCGAGCTCGCGATGGGTATCAAGGACGGTGACAGCAGCCTTGCCGAGTGTGTCTTGCCGCGTTCCGGCTGATCGAACGGGCAGCGCCCAGCGGTTCCGACCAGTCCGCGGCGCGGACCCCATGCCTGCGGCTCGGGCCGCTCCACAATCCTCATCCCGGCAGTTCCTGTAACCTACTCCGTTACGACGGTCGCCTCGTCGTAGCGAAATGCCAAGCCTTCGGCGTAACCCTCAACAGCGGCACAAAAGCGGAAAACGCGGGAGATGGCCGAAGGGCCGAGTGCGACGCAACGTCCGGGTCTGCTCGGATCGAGTGGTGGGTCGGGGACTTAGCTCCGTGCTACCGCTAGACCTGGGTATGAAAGAACAGCTTCATTGTTAACCGCGCGTCACCGCAATGTGCAGAGTTAAAATGGGGGCCCGATCGCGGCAATGGAAGTATTTGCAGACGCAGTCGTTGAGAGTCCTCGTTCGGGCATCATGCGGCGCGGCGGCAATAATGATCGTCTATCGACTCTATGGCCAGAGGTGATTTCCCTCGCCGGCCTAGCAACGTCATTCTTGCTGGGGGGTAGAACGAACAGGAGCTACTCATGAAGATTCAAGTCCGCAGCCTCGCGATTGCCCTCGCGATTGCTGTACCTCTTGCAGTGACAGCCACCGCCCAGTCGTCTGCTGCGCCAATTAATGGTACGTCGATTGGAGCGGCGGGACCGGCCCTGACGATGGACGTGCGCTATCAGGCGCGGCGGGGTCATCCTGATCCTTCGTACTCGAGCTATCCCACCGATGATACCAACTGGGGTTATCCCGCCTATAGTTCGTATTGGGGCGATCCGATCTATAATTCATACTATCGAGCCGACGGCTACGGATATTACAGGTCAGGTTGTGCGCCCGGACCGCGCGTCGGCGCCTTTGCGACAGCCCCCTGGGCCAACTTGCCCACCTGTCCGCCGTATTGACAAAGTCCTCTGCGCTCCCGAGGGTTTGCGCCTGCATGTAGGAAGTCGGCGCCGACCTCCGGACGATCCACGATCAGATCACCGCCGTCGATGACACCCCAAGGATTGACGATGATATTGGAGCTATCCGACGATTATTGTCCGAGCTTCTCTTAGGGTCCGGCTGGCCACGCTCGTCGTGACCCCAAAGCTTGGCGGCGTGCGGCTCCTCACGCCGCCGCTGGCCAACATGTATTTGAAAGAGTTTAGCGTCCCTCGGTGATGCGTACGGCACTTCTGGATGTTGGTGGTGTCAAACCGGTCAGTCGACGCGCGGCCGGGGTCGTCAATTCTTCCGGGCCAACCGATGCTCTCGCGTGAGATCATCTATCAACAAATCTGGGTGACGCGAGATTGCGCTTTTGACGCACTTCCGGCTTTGAGCGGCGCGGATCTGGCTTCAATGAGCCTCAGGTGCCGAGGATGTTCAATCACCCCTGCGAAGTTATAGGCGAGGACATCCAACCCCATCTCAGCGGCGACCTTCAAGGCCCTTCGTCAGGAATTGGGTCGCACCCATACAATCTTTGATAGTGCCGAAGGGATGCTCCACCCCTCGCGTCATGTCCGCATGGCGTCGGGATTGGGATCGAGCTACGTCTGGATCAGCTCGATCAATCGCTTTCAATAACTCCAAGAACTCGACTGCCAGGTGCGTTGGCGGCATGCGGTAACGAACTCTGCGGTGATTATCGAGCGCAGCAAACAACGCGCGCCATAATGTACGGCGTTGCGTTCCAGATGACTAACTAGGAAGGCGACTACCACCCCTCTATGATCGTTCAGCATTCCCCCTGAGGATGCGATGGCGTGAGTGCATCCGCCCGTCAACGGACCGATCTTCATGAAATCAGGCAAGACCTTCCGGCCGAGGCCTGCGGCTAACGAATCCGGTAATCAGGTCCGAGGATGGCGTTCACGGCGCCAGCGTGAGAGGCTCGCGGCGTCGCGAACATCGCGATAGTCCAGCTTCCGGGCAACTTGTGTTCCAGCGCCTGGTGCGTCTGAGCCTGGATCGAGACACTCCGCTCCGAATGGCTGCTTCGGTGAACTTGAGGGCATCTGGCAAGCCAATATCGAATCTAGTTGAATTCCATGGGTCTAGACGCCTCCCGAGCCGCCCGCTTTCGTGTCGGCGGGCATGGCGATTATTGCGGCTGTAAAAGCTCCGCAGATCGAGGTCGCGGCGGCTACGGCGAGACCGACCTCGTAGCCGGAGTCGAAAGACGCGGCACCGGCGGCTAGTGCTGCACCGGCAAGCTGCGCAACCCGGCTTGCGGCATTGTTGATGCCGGAGGCGAGCCCTTCATCCGTCTGGTCAACGCTCGACATGACGGATGCGGTGAGCGGTGTCACGAGCACCGCGAAGGAAAGGCCAAGCAGCGTCATGGGTACGATCACGCCGAGCATCAAAGATTCTTTATGACCGAGCGCCAACCAGACATAGGCGAGCGCGGCACCTGCCGGTCCTGCGATAAGCATGGTCCGCGTGCCAATCTTGTCGGCCAACCCGCCGAAGACACTCGACAAGAGCCCCACGCCGAGCGTGAAAGGCAGGAATGCCAACCCGGCATCGGTCGACGAAAGGGCGCGGCGGTCAACGAGGTCAAAAGGTAGAAGGAAGAATACGATCGAAATCCCCGTATAGATCATCAGGGTCGCAACGTTCAGCCCCAGAAAGGTGCGGTTCTCCAACAGGCGGGGTGGCGTCATCGGATGTTCGCTTCTGCGCTCCCAGAAGGCGTAGGCGGCGAACCCGAGAATGCCGAACCCGGCGACCATCGTGAGCACCGTCACCGATTGGGCTGGTGCGTTCGCAGCGGCCCGAGTTTGACTCGGTCCGATCTGGCTCAGCGCCCAGGTGAGCGTCCCGAGCGCTAAAGCAAGGATCGCGGCGCCAATCCCGTCGAACCGGCGCTGGATGAGGTCATCTCTGCCTGCAAAGACCAGCAGAACTCCCACTGCTACGAGCGCGAGCGGCGGGTTGATCCAGAACACGGATGGCCAGCCAAAAGTCTCGGTCAGCCAGCCGCCCAGGACAGGGCCCCCGGCGGTGGTGAGAGCAGATGCCGCTGCCCATACGCCGATCGCCCGGTTCCGCTCCGCTCGCGGATAGGTTGCCCCAACCAGGGCGAGACTTGCAGGTGTAACAATCGCTGCGGCCGCTCCCTGCACCACCCGGGCAGTGATCAGCCAGGCGGGCGAAGGCGCCAACGCGCAAGCCGCGGACGCCAGACCGAACAGGACGCAACCGACGACGAGCATGCGCGCCTTGCCATAAACATCAGCGAGCGCTCCGCCGATCAATATCAGGGAGGCGAGCGCCAGCATATACCCGTTGAGAACCCATTGGACCGAGGCGAGGTCAGCACCGAAATCGGCGCGCAATATCGGCAGGACGACGGGCAGCGCTGTCCCATCGATGAACGCCATCGACGATGCGAGCACACAGGCCGTGAGCACCATGAGTCGGCACCGAGCCGGCGCTTTCCGCCCGAGCTCTCGAGGGCAGGGGTCTGGATCGATAACGCCGCAGCTGCGGCACTCTACATTTTTTGCGCCATTCATCCGCCTTCCCCATAGTTTGCCACTGCTCCTCACTAGTTTTGCCGACGGCTTGAGGTCGCGGGCCAGACCCAGACGGCCGAATAGACGGAGTCACGATCCGGCTCTGGGGATTGAGAACAAAGCTGGTTGCCTGGAGATAGACGGATCGTCATTGGCGATTTACCGATACTGCTTCGATTTACCCTCGGCCGCATTGTCCACCGTCGCAAAAAGCTGCAGGCGGTTACACAGGATGGCGCCGACCCGCCCGCCTGACCGCTAAGGAATGGAGTCCGCCGCCACAGGCGCATGCAAAACCATGAGAGACGTCGCTGGTCTGCAGCCTCAATATTGCACTCCCTCACTCCGATATCTGGCGATCAATGCGCCGGATGATCCTCCACCGCCTCTGCCACAAATGCGGTCTCACACGATGGCAGTCGCCCAGCGGTGAGGGAAATCATCTCGCGGCATAGAGTTGATAGACCATGGTTATTGCGGTTCTGAGGGCAGCGTGCTGCAGTAGCGGACTGCGCAACTCGCCTCGACCTAGAATGGATTGAGGAACGGCACCGTGCCATTCCCAGTTTCCGTGCTATACGCATCTGCAATTGGCAATGTTCGTCCAGCGTTAGCATTGCAGCGCGGGCCGGAAGCGATAGCGGCTTAGGAAGAGTCCGCTTGAGGTTGCATTGATGCCGAGAGAGTGATTTGTCAACGGATGCGGCGGCCCGGCTTCAAGCTGTTGGCCAATGAACTCGCGCCCGCGAAGCGCTCGACTTAAGCCTGAAGGATTAAGTCGTGAGCAGCGCGTCCCTGATGCCGGCCGACCACCGCCTGCGGCTCTAAAAGCCTAGGCCGTCGGGCACAGCACAAACGTGCTCTCCGTATGCAGCGTGGGCAACTATCTTATGTTCGTCAGCAGCGCCGTCATCATGGTCCCCTCGCGGCGATTGGCGGACATGGCCCTGTCGCCGTTCCAACTGCACTGGCTGATGAACGCCGAACTGCGGACCTTCCTCGCGGGGCCGATGTCCATGCCTCGGCGCCACCGTGGTTGGCTCCGCGCCGGCTCATCGTCGGCCGGTCACTGCAAAGTTTGGGCGAAGGCTTGGTCCTGCCTGACGGCCTTTCGGTGCACGAGCAGCGATTGCCCACTGACAAGAGAGTCCGTGCGGTAAGCATCTGGTCCGGCGCCACGGCTGTCGCTAGCGGCGTTGCGCCCGCGGTGGCCCGTGTGGCATGCGGCTGACCCGCTGGTTGCCTCGAGCAAGTTGCAGTTCACGCGGCATTTTCAGATCGACCATGGCGGCGCCCGGAGTTGGCCGGTGACAAAAAGAGTGCGACTTTGGATCAACTGTGAACACGCGTTCAGAACGAGATTTGCTCAAAATCGATGGGATGCAAGGCCCTTGCCCCGCCGTTGCTAGGTTCGCACGACTTAGCGTGGCAAACGGGAGCGTTCGAGTGGAAGAGATTTCTACTCGAGCGCTGGTCTAACCGCCCGCGCGGGGGGCCTTGGCGTCTGAAAGCTTTAGACCGAGCGGCTGGAGATAATGAAAACGATAACGATCCGACATTTCTAACCTCGCGCGGACGGGAATAGGTTCTTTATACGCCTTATCGATATTTGGTGGCAGCACGGGTCGCCCAGATCACAAGCCCCTATTTTCGATGTCCCGACAACTCGATCTAGCAGCCCAAGCATGCAGGAGTTCCGCCATGTCATTCCGCTTCATCACAAAATCTATCCGCACGTACCTAATCGACCGTCCTGTCGCCGTCGTTTTAATTGTTGCGCCATTCCTGCTCAAGCTAGGCAAAAGCAGTCCGGTCGCGCTGTGGCTTTCGGTGGTGACCCGCGTCTCACTGCTGCTGTCGGCATTCACGGACCACTCGACGGCGCTCGTCGGAATCATCCGTGCCTCGCTACAATGGGTGGACCGCGCATTGGGTGTGATCTCCATCACTGCCCCCTCCGCTTTTCATGTCACTGGGCCAGACGCCGGCTATTCCTGGCTTTTCGCCGCAGCAGTCTTGCTGACGACCTCAGCTCTCAACGCGCCCGAGGTGAGCGCCGCCCGGAGAGCGAACCTCAACATGCGGACCCGCAGGCGGGGATCGGTTCGTCTTAGCGGGTAATGACCGACGATGCTCGATGTTCTGTGCTGGGGGGCAAGCTACTTGCGGAGCTCAGAACTGCCGCGATCGGCGGGATGACAGCCTGTCACGCGGGCTACACCAAGCAGGCGCTCAAGATAGCAAGAGTGTCGCTGTGGTGCCGTAGATGCTTGCGTTCGAGGTCAATGATTCGCTGCTCAACATCCGGCACTGTGGCCGCTATTTGAGAGGTTATTCGGCGATGCGCAGCAGATTGGAAGCAATAACCCCCGTTGGGGGCCCACACACCTTCTTTAATGTTGATCGAAACCCATGCTGCAAATCGATTCGTTCGGTCCCGGCATCCCGATCGAGCACGCGAGCCCTTCGAAGTGGAAATACGATCCGCTACGATGCCGCGCACCGCAATGTGCCCATTGCGTCCCGTGGTGTGGTTTAGCTGGCGGCGGATCACCGCGTTTCCGTCGAGAGCCGGGCAGGTCAGCTGGCGAGAGCCGTGAGGCTGACGCTCGAATCATCGCGCAACGGCGCGACTGCTTCCATTGTCATAACGGGCACAGTGAACCGCCCATTCTTCGTTTTGTTCGAGCAGGATCGCGCCGATGAGGCGAAACGACGGCGTGCCCCGAGCGAGTGGAATGGAAACCATAACGACCAGGCACTTCTAATGCTTGGCGTACCGTCATAGGGTTCCTGTGTGTCTAACGGGCTGACCCTTGACAATTGTGCAGAGTGCTTGCTGGCATACGGCGGCACGAGCAGCAAAGCACGTAGGAGTCACTGATGTCGTTCCGCTTCATAACCAAATCTGTCCACGCTTACCTGATCGACTATCCCGCCGCGATCGTCCTGATCGCAGCGCCATTCGTGCTGAACCTGGGCCAGACCGAACCACTCGCGATGTGGCTTTCCGTTGTCGTAGGTGTTGCCGCGCTGCTCTTGGCCGCTGCAACCGACCATCCCACCGGTCTCGTCCGTATCATCCCCTACTGGCTGCACCTTCGGCTCGACCGCGCCCTTGGGGTGGTGTTTGTGATCCTACCCTTTGCCCTCAAATTCGGTTGGCTCGACGCGTCGTATTACTGGATCCTCGCTGCCGCTGTCCTGCTCACGACGTCAATCTTTGACGCGCCTGAAGAGCCGGTCGTGAGACGTCCAGGATTGCACACGCGCACAGCGGGTTAGGCATGAGGCCCCCCGCGCCGTGTAGCAAACCTTGCGCCGCGTTTGAATGCAAGTCCCGGGAGGCTGCATCAGCGCCGGCTTGCTAAGCGTCGAGCTATTCAGCCACGTGAAGGCATGCATCGACCACAACCCCGTCGCCCGAGCGCCTCCTCCGCAAGGGCGGCCGGCTCAAGCGTGGCCGATCGTCGTGGTGGGTCGCGGCCGTCCCGCCCAGTAGATGTTCCAGGAGTTCAGATTGCGGCTCTTTGTGAATTTTCCTCACGTCGGAGGCTATGCGTCTCCGTTTCGAGTCTGCCTTCGCGCTCGTCAAAGCGACCGATGAACCGCCGTAAATCGGGCCGGCATCGGAGCAACGAGCGAGTTTCAGATCAAGGTATTAGGGCCCTCGCAGCTTGGCAGTTCGGCACTTTTTCTAGACGACAGTAAACGGCAGCCGAAGCGTTTTACTCTCATTGTCACCTGCTCAGCTCTCTTCGGCACCGATGTTCATTTTGTTCTCCGTCCCTGCTAGGGTTCGATCACCAGATCGCGATTGAAGATCACGTTGACTCTGCTGTCGGATCCGGCTCAAAAAAATGTGCCGTACCCGATCGAAGCGCCTGTACGACGGCCTGTTATGCGCGCCAGCGCTGAGCTCTGACCCAGCGTCCAGGACTGTAGACAACAGCCCTGCCCTTACAATTCGAAGCCGATTTAGTCCTCAAGACCAGAGTGATCCTGTCGCTCCGAAAAGAGCGCGCGACCGTTTGACATTATTAACCGCGTCCACACCCGCAGCACGCGTCACTGCTCGAATGCGACCGTGGTAGGTTCCGTCAAACGTGTTCGCTGTCGATCTAGCTGCGGGCGGTAGGGGTTTCAAAATGATCTCTCTACTTACGCGGCCATGGCTTGATCTAAGCGGCAAGATAATCATTCATGCGCCCGGAGTCATCGATTGAAGAACGTCGTCGCGCAGATAGAAGTGGTGGAAGAGAGCCGCGGCTGTATGCACAGCGGCAATCCAGAGGATGGCGTTGCCGAGGGTAGCGTGTATTTCCATGATCAGCTGCCCCAGTCCATGCGCCTTCGCGATCAGGGGGGCGATGTCGAATCCGGGAAGGGTGACGGGAATCCCCTCCAGCCAAGTGCCGAGCACCGCGGTTGCCGGAATCGCGATGAGGAGCGCATAAAGCGCGAGGTGAATGAGCTTTGCGGCCGCAGCCATCCATGGCAGCATCGGCTGCTTCGCGGGCGTAGTCTCGATCAAGCGCAATAGCAGCCGCAGCACGACAACAATGAACAGGACGACCCCAAGCGCCTCATGAACCCTGCGAAGCCCGTCCGCGGCCGCGGAATAGAGCGAATAGCCGTCGCCGGTGCTCAGCACATAAGCGGCGAGAAGTAGCATGACGGTCAGCCAATGCAGGACTTTGGCCCCGGCGCCGTGGCGAGAGGAATTGCTGCGCAAGCCGATCATCTCGCTCCGATCCCGCCACACGGTTGGTGAACTGTCGCGGCGTCTAGCCAGAAAGTTGGGCGGTGGTAAGCTGGCCGGTTGCCTCGGCGATCAACTTTACCTCCGACCCATTGCCCAGGGACCCAAAATGGGGCGGCTGAGCCTCCGGTGCTATCTAACCAAGACTGCAAGCGGGAGATGATCATCGCTAGGGCCGCCGAGATTGGAGGGGAGGTCGTAAAAAAGAACCGGCGATTAGCTTCGTTCCGTCGTGCTCACAACTCGCGTGATAAGCGCACAGCGTAGTTGTCTTCGCTCCTGCATTGGCGGAGAGCATGTTCGCCGGATTCTCGGAGGACGGCCAGCGAACGCCGCCTTCTAATCTAAGCGCCCCTGCCATCCCGTTTTCCAATTACGCAGCGCCATGTGGCCAAACGCTCGGCCGGATGCTGGTTCATCCAATCGGCGAGCTGCGGCGCGCCCATCAGGCAGGACTGCATCGAGACCTCGGCAAAGTCTGAGGTGGTGACAATTTGCTCGTGGCAATTTGCCGGAGAGGAAAGACTACAGAGCACGGCGATGATCTTGATCATGAGAACTCGCCCTTGTCACCGGGGGTGCCGCCAACTTCGTGACTTGTCAGTGTCTTGTCCTGCTGCTCCGGCGGCAAGATACTGTCGTGGATCGCGCGAGCCTCTCGAATTAGGCGAACTCGCTCGCGCTCAGATTGTGGGACAAACGCAATGACTTCGCCCATATTCGCTCCGAAAAGCTGCCTCGTGAACCAGCTTCGCTATGATATGACCATACTCATTTCATTCAGATCTACCATCTGAGCTCCAACTGTGAAGCCGTGCGGGCGGTTCAATAAAACTGCTCGTGACCAGGTCGCGCGCCGGACGTTCGAAAGATTGCCTCGATTTCTTCCGAAGACGAGCGATGAAGCAGCCCGTCAGGTCATGCACGCCACTCACCTCAGTTGTTGGCAACCGATCGAGCCGATGCCGTTGGGTTGATCGAGACGCGAACGTTCTCATCCTGCGACTGGTAGTCGTCGGCAAGGGACTTGAGCCGGGCCGCAATCACTGAGTCAATCACCGCTTGAGCCGTGCGAAGCAAAGTCCGCCCTGCTTCCAAATACACAGTGCCGCGTTGCGAGCTCCGGAGCGTCATGATGGGCCCGGCCGTTTCTCTGGCAGTTGGTTGAAGGCGATCGGGAGCCAGCTTACCCAATCGCGGTCACTTTCCCTGCGAGCTCTGAAGCGATCGACGCATTTCTTGGAACATAGCCCGGTTCGCCACGAATAGTGCCGGACGAGACCAAACGTGCCGTCACAAACCGCGCATCGCGCGGCTCTGCCAGACTTAGGAGTTTCGGAGCAATAGGGCATCGCAGTCTCCTTCTGGTTTTAGTACAGTTGTTTCCTCGATCCTCGTTTTTCCTCATCGCACTTCATAAACTCGTGTGCGTTCGAACACATGCAGCCTAAGACCATCGGGGCCAGCAGCTCAATCGGACATAGGTAATCATCGGACACCAATAAGGGGGCACGGAACAATACGAAGGTTTATGGTGTTCGTCTTTGAGACGACGGCTCCACTTTGCTCGATTCACGCTGAAAAACTGCGGCGGCCGGAAGGAGGTTTCTTCGCTCCCGATTGCGCCTTGGCTTTTCTCCGCAAAACAAGTCCTCATCTGAGGAGCTCGCCTCAATCGGGCGTCTCGAAGGATGCGCCGCAAGGAAGAATCTCTCTTCAGCCCCGCACGCGCCTCAGCATCTGCTCCACATGGGCGATCGGCGTCTCCGGCTGGATGCCGTGGCCGAGATTGAAGATGAAGCGGCCTTGCGCAAAAGTCGCCATCACATTGTCGACCGCGCGGTCGAGCGCTGTGCCGCCCGTGATCAGCACCAGCGGATCGAGATTGCCCTGCACGGCGACGCGTGATTGCACGCGCTCACGGATGAAGGCCGGCTCCGCGGTCCAGTCGATGCTGACGGCGTTGACGCCGGTGGCTTCGACGTAACCAGGCAATTGCGCGCCAGCGCCACGCGGGAAGCCGATGATCTTTGCGTCCGGCACCTTGGCGCGCACGCCTTCGATGATGCGCCGCGTCGGTTCGACCGACCAGCGCGCGAATTCGGCGGCTGGCAGCACGCCGGCCCAGGTGTCGAAGATCTGCAACACATCGGCGCCTGCGGCTAGCTGCGCCAGCAGATACTCGATCGAATTGTCGACCAGCACGTCGATGATTTTCGCAAAGGCCTCCGGATGCCGGTAGGCCATCATCCGCGCCGGCGCCTGGTCGGGCGTGCCGTGGCCCGCGACCATATAGGTCGCGACCGTCCAAGGGGCGCCGCAGAAGCCGATCAGCGCGATCTCTGTCCCGAGCGCGCCGCGCACGATGCTGAGCGCCTCGAACACCGGCGCGAGCTTGCCGAAATCGGCCTGCGTGGCGAGCGTTCCGACCTTCGCCGGATCATCCAGCGGCTCGAGCCGCGGGCCTTCGCCGACCTCGAAGCGCACTGAGCGGCCGAGCGTGTACGGGATCACCAGAATGTCGGAGAAGATGATCGCCGCATCGAAGCCGAACCGGCGGATCGGTTGCAGCGTGACTTCGGCGGCCAGCTCCGGATTGAAGCAGAGATCGAGGAAGCCGCCGGCCTTGGCGCGGACCTCGCGATATTCCGGCAGGTAACGGCCGGCCTGCCGCATCATCCAGACCGGCGGGATAACCTGTCGCTCGCCGGATAGCACGTCGCTGAAAGGCTTGGTCGGAGACTGGGGCACGAACCATCCTGTTGCAGATTGAGGTTCCTGATACACCGGCGAGGGCCCGAGCGGAAAAGGGGAACCAGCGGTGCGACTATGCCGGGCTTCAACTCGGCTCAGCTTGCCACGTTGAAGAGTAACTCCTTGGACCTTCCAGAACGTCCCTCGCCCGCTTCATGGAATGTCGTGGGTGGCTGGGTAAACGTCATCCACGCGCCTATGTAGCCGTTGCGGCCTCCAGAAAGACGTTAACTTCCAGTTATCCGCGCGCGAAGCTACATTGTGAGCGCCGGGCCCTGAACCCATCTCACGTTTATTAGGCTGGTGCGATAGCGTTCTCACCGCGCACCCGCGCGGTCAGCCGCATCAGAAGACCAGTAACCGCGATAACTACAAGGTAGACGATGAGCTGCATTTGCGTCGGTTGATCACTATAGCCGATCAGCGTGTGCAAGGCGCGGCCAGGAATGCTGGCTTCGGATAAGAACCAGCCCGAGTCCCACACGACGCTGTCGAGCGACGTTAGCCAGTTCGCCCGCTCCAGGAAGGCGACGGCCTGCGCCGCCATACCCGCCGCCAGGAGGGTGATCAAAACAGTCGTCGTTGCGAACAACGCGCGCGGTGGAATCCGCACCAGGCCGAAATAGGTCAGCAGGCAAACCGCGACCCCGAGCAACAGGCCGAGGCAGCCGCCGAAGGTAAGGCCCAGGGCCGAGCCGCCTTCGGAGGTCCCGACCCCATAGAGAAACAGCGCGACCTCGCTGCCTTCGCGCAGCACCGCGACGCCGACCACAACCGCCAGTGCCCCTAGCGGCTTGCTGCCCTCGGCCACCGCGTGGCCGACCGCGCGCATTTCGAGGGCCATCTCGCGGCCATGGCTCGCCATCCACACATTGTGCCAGGTCAGCATCACGACGGCGATTCCGAGGATGGCGGCGTTGAACAGTTCCTGTCCCATGCCTGCGAACAGCTGCGATAAGCCGCCGGCAAATGCCGCGACAAGACAAGCTCCCCCGATTCCCGCTAGCACGCCGCCGACAATCCAGCGACCGCGGTGGTCGACATCACGCGTGACCGCGAGCACGATGCCGACGATGAGGCCAGCCTCGAAAACCTCGCGGAAAACGATTATGAGCGCGGCGAGCACGAGACGTTGGCCTATTCGACGACAAGAACGCCACGCGCGCTCTCGTTAAAATCGTCGTAGAACTCATAGCGTCCTGGCTTCAGAGGGCGGACGTTGATAACACCTTGGCTTTTGGCGGCTACGACCTTTTCCACTCTTAGTGAGGTGCTTTCAAACTCCATCGCCTTGCCCTCGAGGTTCCTGATCTGGAATAGGACAGGCTTGTCTGCTGGGGCACGCACCTCGCCGGGCTGAAATTGCCCGTTGGAGTAGGAGATCTGGATTTCGGTCGCCTGCTGCGCCGATGCTGTAGAGAACGGCAGCATAGCCGTACAGAGCGTTGCGAAGAGCAGCTTCTTGCTCATGGTCAAAACGTACATTCTGAGCCCTGGATTTGAGGGAATTAGAACTCGACCGCGAATTTGAGTTTGGCGCGATTCCGCTGGAATTCGGCAAGATTGAGCGAGAATGGACTGCTGACTTCGCGACCCCATACTTGCGTATTCCACGCCGCTGTCATGAACATCTTTGGCGTAAACCGGACGAAGAGCGTCGGACCGAGCATCACGGCATCACCCGTAAAGGCCGAGAGCGCGAAGTCGTCATAATGACGCAGATACCAGACTTCCGCTCCGATGAGGACGTTCGGCGTGAGGCGGAACGACAGCGCGGCGGAGCCGCCGAGCTTCGTTTCCCGGATGGTCTCGTCAAGCAGGGTGTGGGTGTATTCAGGCTCATACAGGAGATTGAAGCCGGCGAAGAGCCGGTTTCTGACCAGCTCGAGGTCGGCATTGAGAGTGGTCTCGAATTCGTAGTTGTGAACCCGCTCACCACTTGTCTCATCGACTAGCCGAACCGTCGGTTCGAATGCAAGCGTCACCGACAGCGGGTTGTTCGACGTCCGCTCAAGCGCAAGGTAGCGGAATTCACCAAACCCGCCGCTGAACGCAACTTGGCGACGGTCGTCGAGATCAGTAGCATTCCGGATGTCATGGGTCGATCCAAGCGCCCCAAATTCGATTTGCACGAATTGAGACGGGGTGAACTCGAACTCGTACTTCGTCTCCGTCGCACTGTAGCGTCCGCCGCGCTTGCCAAACCGGCCGATCGTGTCGGTCGTGAACTCCTTTTCGCCTTCAATCCCGATACCTGAGCCGGTGGTAAATCCGAAAATGTATTTTGTCTCGATCTCGCGCCATGAGCTTGCATCCGAGCTGGCGGGGCCGCCAGCGCGCGCAAATCCGCTGAGACCAATCAGCACAATGAACGCGCCCATTAGCGCGCTCGAATGCCGTACACGTCCAATTGTTTGGCGCATTCCGTCGGCCCTAGCCTATTCGGCTGCATTGATTAGCGGATTACAGCACTCGATCCAAAGAGATTCCCGTCCCGCTAATTTGGAATGGCTTCAAAAGCCGGGTGTCAACACGCTAAGCCGGTGTGCGATGGATAAGAAAGGTTCCGGCCAAGCATGGAGTTCCGCGCGACGAATGAAAAATGACCTCACGCCATGAAGTTGATAACCCCGCGTTATGATGCCGGTAGGCCACCTGAACTCCGCTCCGCGGTTGCCGATGCGAACCGGCGCAGTCCCACTGCATCGTCCTCTGCTATTCCGACAATTGGCGGCTATCGGCTTTTTCTCAGGTGTTTGGCGACGCTGCCACGAATATGCAAGACACCAGCGGCGCGACCGGCTTGTCGGTCCCCCGTGTGTACTCTTCGGCCAGCGAGATTCTTGCAGACGACCAGGCGCATTAGCGCATTTCACAGCTCCGCGCGCTAGTTGGTTTGAACCGGGAGACCGCTGGCGCACTCGGCCGGCGCGGGCCGCGCGCGGCCTGTCGCCGGGCCGAGCGGGCGCACGGCCGCGGGCTCCGCGCGGCCGGTCCCCGCCCTAGGGGAACGTCAGGCCGAAAGCAGCCGGATCGAGCTGCTCGCCTTTGCGAGGGACCAAGAAGCGCTCCAGCCCACCCGGCACGAAGCTGAGCAGCAGGATGGCCTGATCGCCGACCACCTCTATTGTATGCGGCACACCGCGGGGAAGAGCCGCGTAGGCGCCCTGCCCCACCTCAATGCGGGCATCGCCGACTCGCGCGATCAGCTGCCCCTCCACAACGAAGAGCAGCTCGTCCTCGTGCGAGTGGGTGTGCAGCGGCGGCTCCTCCCCGGCCCGCACCGTCCACAGGACGGTGCCATATTCGCCTCCAGTCTGGCTGCTCTCCACCTTGATCTCGTGCGTTGAGCCCCCGCTCGACGTCACCGTCTCACCGCCGTGGGACGGCGTAAGAACCGGCTGCTTCACTGCCATTTGTAGCCTCCTGATTATGGACCCTTTGCTCGGGTCTCGGAGTGGCGGCGTAAGTTGCCGCTCACACTCGTCAGCATGAGATTGCGCGCGGCGTATGGGAAATGACGTCACGCCATGAAGTCGATAGCCGCGCGTTATAGTGGCCGGGAGCACGTGAACGTCTCTTCGCGGCTGCGGAGAGTTCCGTTTCAGGGATTGTGGATCCCCTGCGGCACCCAGTTTGGTCTGCCAGATCCTCGAAGCCGCAAAGATCCGGCGAACGACACCGGACAAGCTGCGGGAGACCGGCCGAAAAGCCCTGACACACGTGGCCTTGATCGGGCGAGGTGCGGGTTGAACTTGCAGGTGACGGTGTTGAAGATCTTGGTGAGCTACCCGGACAGGTTCGCTGTGGTGGCGGACCTCAACCGCATGTGGCGATCCTCGCCACCAGCGGCCGGAGTGGGCCGAGCGCACCAAGCGACTGGCCGCGCGCGTGCCCGGACTGAACATCTTTTCGGACGGCCTCGTTGAGCGTCAAAATGGCGCGTAGAGGGTCACTGCCAAAGGGCGAGCCGTGCTCGAACGCATGGAGGCGCACCGAAGCCAAGACCCTGCGATTGAGGAGGACCCAACAGAAACGGCTGGCGCGCCGGTGCCTGCGTTGCCGCAGCCGATAGAGCGAGCGAAGCGCCGACGCGAACGTCGCCAGCGTCGCTGAGAAGCCCGTGAACGCGCGAGGGCGCATGCATCATAAACGTGGGGGCGGCGCTCAGATTGTCGATTCCGTCACACTACGCTCAACCGTCAGTCTGCCGAGCGGCTATTTTTCCCAACTGTTCTGGGAAACGCATCCGTCTCTCCTCGTGGAATGCGCGATCCGTGGCCGGCTAACTCGCCCGAAATCCATTGTATCAGACGAATCTTGAGCAGTTCGTGACTAGAATCCCCTTGGAATGGGTCGCGGTCGTGATCTCCCTCCGGTCGGGCGTGGCGCCGAAGAGCTGGTCGCCGAGCCCGATGTGCCAGCTGGTCTGCTGACTGGGGTTATCGCTGTACTGATCCAGCCAAGGATCACGTTCAGCGAGGGCTAGTTCGTGCGCCTCTCGGTTCGTCAGCGCCTTGGGTCCGGCGCTCAGATTAGCCCAGCGGACCTCAAGTTCAGGGAGCGCCTTGAGCCGACGGAACGCTGGCGAGTCAAAGCAGGCGGCTGATAGCCCCGCTGGCCCATCCACGAAGTAGTAGCACGCGCCATCGGCATGGGCAGACCATCTAATTGGCGCCGACATGGATCAACAGGCGATCGGCGCTAAGTCCCACCGTCCGCCGCCCGCATGCGGCACCGCCACGAGCACAAGGAGACCTAAATGCAGTATTCGTCCTTCAACAGATCGGCGCTGCCGCGGCTCGATTGACTTGATCGGGATCAAGCAGCATTAGGGTGGGCATGTCAGACAATCCCGGGATCCACCGTTGATCTCGACAGCTAGCATGATCTTCGTCGCCTCATCTTCCGGAAACAGACTTCCACGGCGCTCCGCGCTCAGGTCGGCAGGGGGCCACCAGGCTGTGAGCAGATGCGAGAGCTAGTGTCGCGGCGTTCGTCCGCGTATACGGTCGAAGCCCTGCTTGATCGCTGCGAAGCGGTCGTCGATGAACGATTCGTGCTCGGTATCCGTGAAAATGTAGGGCCAGTCATTTTCGATGGCCTCGCGAACCAGTTCGCCCACATACAGCGGATCAATGCCGTGGTTGATCCGTTCCTGTAATGCCTTGATGAAGTTGGCGCGGGGTCCTTCTGTTGGCGGAGGGGGGCCGACAGCCAAAGCAAATCGCTGCGGCACGTTGCGCCGAGAGTTCATGATCTGCGTGCGGATGACGCCCGGACACAGAACGGAGACCCCAATCTTCCTCGGCGCGAGCACGTCACGCATCCCCTCGGACAGCGCCACCACTCCATATTTGCTCACATCGTACGCCAAACTTGGTCCCGCAATCAGCCCGGCGACGGAGGCCGTGGAAACAACCTGTCCTCCTTCGCCGTGCGCTTCGATCAGCGGAGCGAAAATCTCGAAGCCCCAGATCACCGACATCAGGTTGACGCCGAGGACCCAGTTCCAGCCTGCATCAGTCCACTCACCATAGGTGCCGCCGCCGCCCACGCCCGCATTGTTGACCAATATGTGGATTCTGCCGTACCGCGCGACGGTCGCGTCCGCTGCCGCCTGAAGTTCGCCTTTGAGCGAGACGTCGGCGTTCACGCCGTCGACATCGACGTCGGTCCGTGTCTTCAGGTCCGCGACCGCTTTTTTCAACGCCTCTTGTTCGATATCGCAGAGCATAACCTTCACCCCGGCCTGTGACAGCGCGGTCGCGATCCCCAGTCCGATCCCCGAGGCAGCGCCTGTCACGAATGCGGTCTGTCCAGCCAAGTCTCTCATGCGCTTTCCACCTTGCTTTCACTCAACAAATTCACCCGCCAGGCCGCGCCGCAGAGTGGCACAATGAACGCGGCGTGTTCTAATGTTCCGCGCCCCGCGCCAAGCCTAGAAATAACCGGTCGCGAGTTTCAAACTAGCACATTGGAAACCACTGGATAACGAGGGTCAGGGTCGGCTTTTGGAAGCGCTGGCTCCACAATAACCATAGACACATTCATTGGTTCATAGGGAGAAGCGAGACGTCCTTCGTCGCACGACGATTGGCGGCGTTTTCGACCGCCATTATAATGCTTGCTGCCAACGGAGGCAGCGTATTTGCCAGAAGAAATACGATGCCGGCGCAACCGACACCGAAATCAAGATCGGCAACATCACCTCTACAGCGGCGTCGGCTTACGGTACTACAGGCAAGACCGAGGCCGCCTACTTTCGCGAGATCAACTGCGAAGGCGGCATCAACGGCCGCAAAATCAACTTCATTTCCTATGACGACGGTTACAGTCCACTAAAAGCGGTCGAGCGGGCGCGCAGACTGGTTGAGAGCGAAGAGGTTTTCCTCATCTTCGGTTCGCTTGGCACGCCGTCCAACACCGCCACACAGGAATACGTGAACGCGAAAAAGGTGCCGCAACTGTTCGTGCAGACCGGCGCGACCAAATGGAGCGATCCGCAGAACTTCCCGTGCACTATAGGTTAGTCGCCCAACTATCAAAACGAGGCGCGGATCTAGGCGAGGTATATTTTGAAGGAGAAGCCGAACGCCAAGTCGCCGTTCTCTACCAGAACGACGACCACGGCAAGGATTACCTCAAGCGCCTGAAGGATGGCCTCGGCGCCAAGGCTGCGTCGATGATCGTTGCCGAAGACGCCTATGAGGTGGCCGAGCCGACCATCGACTCGCACGCGGTCAAGATGAAGTCGCTCAATGCCGACGTATTCGTTGACATCGCCACGCCAAAGTTCACGACGCAAGCCATCAGGAAGGCGGCTGAGATCAGCTGCGTTGGAACTCCTGGGGCCCTGCGACGCACTCGCCTCTGCTGAGGCCAGTGCGCACGCCGGGTCGGAAGGACTTCCTTTCCAAGGTCGGTGAGCTGCGTCAGCTGGCGCTCGCGGTACAGCAACGGGTCGCCGAGTTCCAGCTCGCGCCGGGCAAATCGCTCGTTATCGTGCTAAACGAACAAGGATCTGCGTCCGCCCTACCCGGCAAGACAAAGGGAAGGCTGGCATTTCTCTGGTGATGGAGTACGATTTCTCGAGGCGGAGAGAGGCCGCGCGTGTCGCGCGCGAAGAGCTTGATCAGCCGACTTCAAGCCGAAGCCCCCACGGCGGAGTTTGACGGATGGTGCAGCAGTCGCTGAACGTCACGTACTCGGACGGCGGCTCTGAGGTGTTGTGGGAGGACGGCGAGCGCGTGTTCAGTCGCGGCTGGCGACTGGACGACAACGGCAACCGGCTCGCCGTGCTACTTGTTGCGCCTGCCGCCGACCACCCGGCCCGGGCGAGACTCGATCGCCTCACGCACGAATACGAGCTGAAAGATGAACTCGACGGGGCATGGGCGGCGCGGCCGCTCGCCCTCATGCGCGACGCCGGTCGGACCGTACTGGTGCTCGATGATCTCGGTGGCGGGGAGCCGCTCGATCGTTTGCTCGGGGGGCCCATGGAGGTAGGACGCTTCTTGCGCCTTGCTATCGCTGTTACCTCTGCTCTGGACAAGGTTCATCAGCGCGGGCTCATCCACAAAGACATCAAGCCAGCTAATATTGTAGTGGACTGCGCGGATCAACACGTGCGGCTGACTGGGTTTGGCATCGCATCGCGCCTGTCCCGCGAGCGGCAGGCGCCCGAGCCGCCCGAGACCATCGCAGGTACGCTTGCCTACATGGCACCCGAACAAACCGGGCGGATGAACCGCTCGATCGACGCCCGCAGCGATCTCTACGCCCTCGGCGTCACGCTGTACCAGATGCTCACGGGCGTTCTGCCCTTCACGGCGGCTGATCCGATGGAATGGGTGCACTGCCATATTGCCAGAAAACCAGTGCCGCCAGGGGAACGGCTAGAGGGTGTCCCAGCGCCCGTCTCGGCGATCATTATGAAGCTGCTCGCCAAGACTCCCGAGGATCGTTACCAAACCGCCGGCGGTGTCGAGCGCGATCTGCGACGCTGCCTGGCGGAATGGGAAGCGCTCCGCCGTATCGATGACTTTCCGCTCGGCCTGCTCGACACGCCGAACCGGCTGCTCATCCCCGAAAAGCTGTACGGACGAGATCGTGAGATCGCCACGTTGCTTTCCTGCTTCGATCGCATCATCAAGACCGGTGTACCAGAGTTGGTGCTGGTCTCCGGATATTCCGGTATCGGCAAGTCCTCTGTCGTCAATGAGCTGCACAAGGTGCTCGTACCGCCCCGCGGCCTTTTTGCCTCGGGTAAGTTCGACCAATACAAACGCGACATCCCGTATACCACTTTCGCGCAGGCCTTCGGCAGCCTTGTCCGCCCGCTTCTCGGCAAGGAGGAAGAGGAGCTGAGCATCTGGCGCGATGCCTTTCGCCAAGCGTTGGGGCCAAACGCGGAGCTTATCATCGATCTTGTCCCGGAATTGAAACTAATCATCGGAGAACAGCCTCCGGTTCCTGTGCTTCCGCCATTGGATGCGCAACGCCGATTCCAATTGGTATTCGGGCGATTCATCGCCGTATTCGCCCGGCCAGAGCACCCGCTTACGCTGTTCCTCGACGATTTGCAGTGGCTCGATGCAGCAACGCTCGATTTGCTCGAATATCTTCTGAGCCGGCAGGACCTGCAGTACATGATGTTGATCTGCGCCTACCGAGACAACGAAGTGGACTCCGCCCATCCTCTGACGCGCAGGCTCGAATCAATCCGCAAAGCTGGCGCGGTAGTGCAGGAGATCACCCTCGCGCCCCTGGCCTGTGAACACTTGGGACAATTGATTGCGGACTCCCTTCATTGCGAGCCGGAGCGCGCCACATCGTTGGCACAACTAGTTCACGAGAAGACTGCTGGCAATCCATTCTTCGCCAACCAGTTTATTTATGCGCTTGCCGAGGAGGCGTTACTGTTCTTTGACCACTGCAACGCGCGATGGTCTTGGGATGTAAATCGCATTCGCGCAGAGGGTTACACTGATAACGTGGTGGACCTCATGGTCGGGAAGCTGACTCGGCTGCCCGTTCGAACTCAGAACGCATTGCAGCAGCTTGCCTGCCTAGGCAACAGCGCGGATTTCGCACTACTTACGAAGGTTTACGGAGGCTCGAAAGATGTAGTGCATCGAGATCTCCTGGAAGCGGTCCGAGTTGGGCTCGTTCTCCACTCCGAAAGCGCGTATAGCTTTCTGCATGATCGTGTCCAGGAAGCGGCTTATTCACTAATACCTGAAACGGCCCGCGCCGAAGCTCATATTCGAATCGGCCGCCTCCTCGCAGTCGGCACTCCGCCAACGCAGATCGAAGAGAAGATCTTCGACATCGTAAACCAGCTCAATCGTGGCTCTCATCTCATAGTGTCAGATCAGGAGCGTGAGCGGGTCGCAGAATTGAATCTAATTGCAGGTAGACGCGCGAAGATATCAACCGCGTATACTTCAGCGCTGTCGTATCTCGCCGTTGGGCGAGCGTTTTTGACCGAGCAGAGTTGGGACTACAACTACGAGCTCATCTTCGCCATCGAATGTCTCACAGCCGAGTGCGAATTACTGACCGCGAGTAAGGTGGCAGCCGAAACTCGACTTTCGATGCTGGCGCGTCGGGCCAGACGCGGCCCCGACACCGCCGCCGTCACACGTTTGCGGCTCACGCTTTATACCACTTTGGACCAGAGCGATCGCGGCCTCGAGATATGCCTTGAATACCTCCAGCGAGGAGGCATTGATTGGTCACTTCATCCGACTCGTATCGAAGTACAACGCGAATACGATCGAATCTGGTCCCAGCTTGGAAGTCGACAAATCGAGGAACTCGTCGACTTGCCTTTGATGAGCGATCCGGACTTGCTCGCTACTCTAGATATATTAGCCGAGTTTCCGGCAATGCATATCGAGGAGAACTTATCTTCGCTCGTTGTTTGTCGAATGGTGAATCTGAGCCTCGAGTATGGCAACAGTGATGGGTCATGCTTCGCTTATGCATGGTTCGCCCAGATCGCTGGACCTCGCTTCAGCAACTATCAGGACGGTTTTCGTTTCGGCCGGCTTGGCTATGAACTGGTAGAAAAGCGCGGCTTAAAGCGCTATCAAGCTCGAACGTACATGTCCTTTGGTAACATTGTCATGCCATGGGCAAAACATGTCTTAGAGGGACGTGATCTGGTACGTCGCGCCTTTGCTACTGCTGATCGCACAGGGGACATCACATTTGCGGGTTATAGCTGTAATCACTTGATAACCAACTGTTTGGCAGCGGGAGACCCGCTTGCTGAGGTGCAGCGGGAAGCCGAGAGGGGTTTCGAGTATGCGCAGAAGGTTCGGTTCGGTTTCGTCATTGACAATCTCGCCATGCTGCTCGGATTTATTCGGACGCTTAGCGGACTGACTCCGACGTTTGGCTC
This sequence comes from Bradyrhizobium sp. 17, assembly GCF_023073515.1. Taxonomy (NCBI): domain Bacteria; kingdom Pseudomonadati; phylum Pseudomonadota; class Alphaproteobacteria; order Hyphomicrobiales; family Nitrobacteraceae; genus Bradyrhizobium; species Bradyrhizobium sp. 17. The sequence continues at coordinate 39,902 of NZ_JADPJQ010000127.1, forward strand.
CTTCAACCACGAGGGTTTCGATGAGCTTCGATTCGAGCGCCACCTAGCGAGTAATCCGGTCTTGAAGCTACTCGAGTTTCGATATTGGGTCCGTAAGTTACAAGCACGGATCTTCGCTGCGGATTATGCTTCCGCCATGGATGCGTCATTGAGAGCGCAACAGCTACTTTGGACCTCACCATCACATTTCGAAACGGCTGAGTATTGCTTCTATAGTGCGCTCGGCCGCGCGGCAGTATGGAATTCCGCATCGCCGGACGAGAAACAGGAACATTTTGAGGCTCTTGTGGCCCACCGCAATCAACTCGAAGTATGGGCGGCGCGCTGTGCGGAAAATTTCGAGAACCGCGCTGCCTTGGTCGGTGCCGAGATCGCCCGCATGGAGGGCCGCGTACTGAACGCTGAGGAGCTGTACGACAAGGCGATCCGCGAGGCCCGCAAACATGGGTTCGTGCACAACCAGGCCATTGCCAACGAGATTGCCGGGCGTTTCTACGCAGAGCGCGGTCAAGAGAAGATCGCTGCGACCTATTTGCGGGCCGCGCGGGCCTGCTACTTGCGCTGGGGAGCCGACGGAAAGGTTCGCCAACTCGAGGAACTGTATCCGCACCTCAAAGTGGACAAGGATTCCCCGGCGACGATAGTGACACCCTTCGAGCAACTCGATTTGGCTACCGTAATCAGAGTTTCGGAAGCGGTGTCAGGCGAGATCGTTTTCGAGAAGCTAATCAATACGCTCATGAGTGCGGCAATCGAACACGCGGGTGCCGATCGAGGTCTCTTGATTCTTCCGCGAGCCGATAAATATCAAATCGAAGCAGAGGCTATAGCCAGCAGTGACAACGTCACCGTGGTCCTGAAACAGGCGCGCGTCACGACCGCAGATCTACCAAGCTCGGTGTTTCACTACGTGCTTCGCACAAAAACAAGCGTTCTCCTGCACGATGCGTCCAGTCAGAACCCGTTTTCAGCGGACGACTATATTCGCGACCATCGCTCACGGTCAGTGCTCTGCCTGCCGATACTGAAACAGACCAGGTTGATTGGCCTGCTGTACTTGGAGAATACGCTTACGACTGCCGCATTTACTCCTACTCGAATGGCGGTGCTCACGCTGCTCGCGTCCCAGGCGGCTATCTCAATAGAGAACGCTAACCTGTACCGCGAGCTGGCCGAGCGGGAGGCGAGGATCCGACGGCTAGTGGATGCCAATATAATCGGCATCCTCTTCTGGGATATAGACGGCCGGATCATCGATGCTAACGAAGCGTTTCTCCGCATCACCGGATACGGCCGCGACGATGTTGTCTCCGGTCGGCTGCGCTGGCGGGATCTGACGCCCACCGAATGGCGCGATGCCGACGACCGACGAATGGCGGAGCTCGAGGCGACCGGAACGGCGCTACCCTACGAGAAGGAGTACTTCCGGAAAAGCGGCAGCCGCGTACCGGTGCTGGTCGGGGCAGCGACGTTCGGCGGGCGGTCCGACCAGGGCGTGGCCTTCGTGGTAGACTTAACTGAGCGCAAGCGAGCAGAGCAGGAAATTCGCGAAAGCGAGCGGCGCTACGGCGAGGTGCAGATGGAGCTCGTGCACGCAAATCGAGTCGCGACACTGGGGCAGCTCTCGGCTTCGATTGCCCATGAAGTCAACCAGCCGATCGGGGCAACGCTCAACAATACTTCCGCTGCGTTGCACTGGCTGAGCAAAGAACCGGCAGATTTGGAGAAAGCGCGGCAGGCCCTCAACCGGATCTTTGCAAACGGCAATCGCGTCAGCGACGTCGTCGCTCGGATGCGCGCCCTTTTCAAAAAAGCACCTCTACGGAAAGAAAACGTGGACATTAACGCTGCAATTCTCGAGGTCATCACCCTGACCCGCGGCGAGATCGTGAAGAACGGCATTTCGGTCAAGTCGCAGCTCGCGGACGACTTGCCGCTTATTCGAGGGGATCGGGTTCAGCTGCAACAAGTGATCATGAACCTGATCATGAACGCCGTCGAAGCGTTGAGTGCGGTCAGCGAGGGGGCGCGAGAATTGGTGATCACTACTCATACCGGAGAGCCCTCCGGCGTGCTCGTCGTGGTGCGGGATTCGGGTCCAGGTCTCAGTTCAGAGGGTCTGGAGCGTATCTTTGACGCCTTCAACACCACAAAGCCTGGCGGCTTGGGCATGGGTCTGTCGATTTGCCGCACCATCATTGAAGCGCACGGAGGGGGACTCTGGGCCACCGCTGCCCAGCCGCAGGGCGCAAGTTTTCAATTCACGGTGCCCGAGCAGTCAAATGAGGCAGCGTAAATTGAACATCTGCAGCAGGCCATCACCGGAGCGGGTGCCTACAGAACTGACGAATCTTGATATGACTCTTGCAGTTTTGTGATCTTCTGTTGCTGGCGGTCAAAGAACGGAATCTTGAGGAAATGGCGGATCGGCTCGAGCGCGTCCGCGCGCGACATTCCAACAGCGAGGCGCGGCTGCGGCGTGTCATGGAGACCTATATCGACTACTGGGTCGACAACCCCGATCACTTCCGCTCGCTCTATTCGATGGCTGGGACTGTCGAGGACAGACGCTTTCCTGATGGCGTCTATTTCGGGCAGACCGACATTGCGCGGCGGGGATTTGGGATTTTTGTGACCTCGATCGGCGAGTATCTCTCCGAGCTGGGTGTGGAGACAACGCCGATGCTAACGCAACGACTGGCAACGGCCCTGCTTTGCGCGGGCATGGAGTGATTTCACTGCCGCTCGGAACGCCAACTATGAAATGGCCGGATATCCGTGGCAACGGCCGATTGGTACTCGGCAATCTCATTGACGCTTGGTCGGCGAAGATCGAAGCCGCGCGGCGGACGGACGCCTGGCCGAAAATTTCAATCATCAATTTCCTTTAGATCGGCCGCACGGAGCCAACAACTCGGTTTGTGAGACTCAACCCCGGCCATGTCTGTTCTATGCCAACCGCGGTCGCCGGCTTGGCCCCTGCTGTATGCCCTACGGCGCTCACCTTCGTCCTTCTTTATGTCCGCGTGACCTGCCTCGTCAGACGTCGACATCTCTCACTACCGTCTCCCTGAATCGGGCCGACCTGCAAAAGGTCAGCGCAGCGCACCGCTGGTCGCCGCCTCACAGCTTGGTCGCCATCGTCACCCGGACCGCCCCTGACGGAGCGATCACCGGCTCGCCTTCAGCGCCTGGGCAATCGACGAAATCATCGCCCTATCCGCTCCACGCCCGGCTCGGATCGTGATTCCGTCGACCTCAATCTCGATGATCCCGCTATCTGCCCGCGCGCCGCTTTGCGCTCCCGGTAAGCACTTGGGTCGGTACCCTGCGACCAGCACGGCCGGCACAACCTTTACTTGGGCAGCTTCGGAATGACCGCCTGCTGCTTCTCGCGACTGACGTCGCGAGCCAAACAACTGCTGCGGCGACAATCCGGCGTCTCCTGTGAAGACTTCAAGCCGCCGCACCGGCTCCGTGATGGCAGTATGGCACTGTGTCCATTCTAAGCCTAACGGTCGAAACCGAACCGCAGACTGGCAGATCACACCGTCATCCGGTAGGTGGCCGCTGAACTGCCCTTACGTTTGCACTGTCGGGCAGCGCTGCGCCGATCCCGGCACGCTGATGCAAACCGAATGCAGTGGCACCGAGATTGTCGCCCGATAAGGCTCCGCAGCGACGTCGCAAGGTTCTATGACGCCGACAGAATGAGCGACTTGGAGTTCTGCCATGAACGAGCTTTCTCGGCCGCAAATCGTTGCGGGCGTCCGATCAAGTAGCCTTGCATCTCGTCGCAGCCCTCCTTAATGAGCAATGACATCTGGTCCTTTGTTTCGATCCCTTCCGCCAGGACCGGCACACCCAGCCCATGGGCGAGCCCGATGATCGCGCGAACGATGGCCAATGATCGCTCGCTCTGTCCCAAGGAGGCGACGAAGGACCGGTCGACCTTGATCCTGTCGAGAGGAAATGCCTCAACATAGGACAGCGAGGAATACCCGGTCCCGAAGTCGTCGAGCGCGATCAGGATGCCCAGGCTCTTGAGCGATTGCATCGTCCTCTTGGCGCGCGAGACGTCCTCGATCAGGACGCCTTCGGTGATCTCGACCTCCAGGCGCGCAGGCGCGAGCCCGCTTTCACGCAGCGCCTTGCGGACCTGTGCATCGAGGTTTTCCCTGCGGAACTGCGCGGCCGAGACGTTGACCGCGATCCTGAAGGGCTGGTTCCACGATGCCGCCTCACGGCAGGCCTCCATCAGCACCCAGTCGTCGATCTGGGCAATCGAGCCACTCCGCTCCGCCACTGGGATGAATTCTCCGGGAGGGATGATTCCGCGATCGGGATGCCGCCAGCGAACGAGGGCCTCGTAGCCGGTAGTGTGCCCATCGCGGTGCTGCTGAGGCTGATAATCCAAATAGAGCTCCCCGCGTTCGACGGCGAACCGCAGGTCATGCTCCAGCGCGCGGCGCTCCCGAAGCTGCTGGTCCATCGCGCTCGTGAACAGCCGGATCGCGCCCCTGCCCTCGTGCTTGGCGCGATAGAGCGCTGCATCCGCGTTCGCGAGCAGAGAAACGATGTTATCCGCATCTCTGGGAAACAGCGCCGCGCCGACGCAGAGGTCCAGCTTCAGACCATGACGATCGACTACGATCGGATCCTCGAATGCAGCCCGCATCTTGGTCGCGAGGAGTTCCGCGCTTCCCGACATCGGCTCTTCTTCCGTAATGCCGATGAACTCGTCGCCGCCCACCCGCGCTACGTAGCAGCCTTGCGCGGCTTCCTGAAGGCGCCGTGAGGCTTCGCGCAGCACGGCATCTCCGACCGCATGCCCGAATAGATCGTTGATCTCCTTGAAGTGATCGAGGTCGATACACAGCACGGCGAAGCCGGATCCGGTGACCTCGGCCCGCTCGAGCGCAGCCGAGAGGTGCTGATTTAAGGCTGTCCGATTGGGCAGCTCGGTGAGAACATCATGGGAGGCCAGATAGCTGATCCTCTCCTGGGCGCGGTTGCGCTCGGTAATGTCGAACGCCACGCAAACATGGGCTAAACGTCCCTCGTACTGGAGCGGACGAGACTCGATCGCGACCTGTATGAGATCTCCGCCAGCGGTTCTGTGCAGTTCAAAGTCCACAAGGTCATCGGATGCTCCGCACTCCAGCTGCTGCTCGGACATCAGAAGTAGATCCTCGCGCCGATAGCCGTAGTGCCGGCACATCGCTGCGTTCACCGCGAGCAATTGCCGGGTTGCTGTATCGACCACCCACATGGGCAGTGGATTCTCCTCGAACAGGAGCCGGAACGAGGCCTCCCGACGCTTCAGGTCGGTGATATCGATCCGGACCCCGATGCTGCCTCCATCAGCCGTGCGCCGTTCCTCCACCCGGATCCAGCGGTCGCCAGGCAAATGCTGCTCGTGGGAGTATCTCGGTAGCGCATGGTGTGCCAAGCGTTCAGTGAGCCATTCATCCTCTCGGCCAATCGCCTCCGGATATTGCTGCCGCGCCAGTCCAGCCCGGAGAATGCTTTCGAACGGTGCGCCCGCCGCAAGCGCTTCGTGGCTGGCAGCATAGAATTCCGCGTATTGGCTATTCCAAAGGACCAGTCGATCATCCTTGTCAAAGACGGCGAGGCCTTCAGGAACGACCTCGAGCGCCTCGGTGAGATGGGAGTGAGCGGCGCGGGCGGCAGCTTCGGCCTGTTCGGATGCAGCCGTCGCTTCGGCAAGAGCCATCTCGGTTCGATGCCGCTCCGTGATGTCCTCGTGCGTGGCAACCCAGCCTCTGCCCTCCATGGGGCGGTGCCGGATGCGCACAATCCGTCCATTCGTCAGCTCGACGGTCGTATCTGAGTTTTGGGCGATCACCGGGTCGCTATTGCGCCAGACCAGATACTCCTCCTTCGAGATCTTCGGTGCGCTGCCGGCCGAGTACCTGAGATCGACGATGTCATTCAGCTTCATCCCCGGCCGCACGGCTTCTGGATCCAGATCGTAAATCTCCAGATACTTCCGATTGCAGACGATCAGACGCTGATCATCGTCGAAGAAGCATAGGCCCTGGGACATGTTGTTAAGGGCCCGATCGAACCGATCAGCCACGGCGGTCGCGGTCTGCTCCGCGGCTCTTGCGCGCTCCCCTTCCTGGATCAGGCTGCTATGAGCTTGGATCAGTTGGACAAACGAGCGAAAGTTGGTGTTGATCATCCGGCCGAGCAGCACGAGCAACAACATCAAATTGATCCCGAGCGAGATCATGATCCCGTCACCCGAAACGAGCAGCACGGTCGCGATTTGGGGTACCGGCAATCAGCATGGTCAGCAGGGACGCCGCTGGAAAGCTGCCGAGGCAGTAGGCCGTGCCGATGCACCCCATGAAGACCAGCAACGCGATAGGCGCGCGCAGATCGGGATCTACGGTCGCGAACAGGGCCAGAATCCAGACAACAAAGCCCGCATTGAGTAGCACCGCGACAACGCGAGTTCGCCTGAGCTCACGGTGCGCCTGCTCCGGCGTGACATCGACCGTTTTCAAGCGGAGCCACTGAACCAACCGGAGCAGGCACAGTGCGAGGAGAGCGGTTGGCAGGCCGAATCTGAGCCAGGCCGATACAGTTAGGGGGAGGACCAGGGCTACACTGATACTATCGACCAGCAGCACAGCGTAGAGAACTGGAACCTGCTTTCGCAAAATCCGGAATTGCTCGACGACCAGCGAACGACCGAGCGGATCCGTTGTATCGCCCACGGCGAACGCGGCACGTAGTCGCGCGAATAAATCCATCGAGATTGTCCTGCCCCCTTCAGAACTTAGGCGGGAGAGACGAACGACGGGTAAAGCCGTTTGGTATCCCGGGACTTAATGGCTTGCTGCAACTGCAAGCTCTTCAGCAGCAGCGAGGCTCAACTTAGCGCAGTTTCCCGTCGTCTCAAAAATCCAAGGTGGTCCTGAGACCGGAAGCCGAGCAGTTCCTCAGGCCCGGGCCCCGGAAGCGTGGCACGGCCGCGGACGATGTATTGGAAATTGGGCTGAACGGTCCAGGCGTCCTTAATTTTAATTTAATAGAGCGCGGCCAGAAGTCGTTCGAAGCTTCGTACCCGGCCAATTTGGACCAACCCGGGCTCCCGATAGGCCAAATCGAGCGCCTGCGCCCGCTTTGAGACGAGAGCGTGCCGGCTGCGATGCAACTTGTCGTCAGGACGGTTAGCGCGCAAACCGATGAGCTCGAGGCCCGGCGTAGAGATCGATAGCATTGCGGTCGGCGCCGCCGCCGGCAACCCTGGCGATCCCGCGGTCATGGTTTGCGGGGCGGATCGTTGACGTGAAAATCACCTCCGTAGCGTTCCGCTCCTGCGGATCGCCCGGACCGACGCCGCCTTGGGGCACCTCGAGATCGACATGCACTGACGAAGCGGCAACTCAACTCATCCTTGCACGCATCCTTCGGAACGCCGCGACGAACCATGTGCGCACCGCGAGGATTGCAGTCCAAAGCTTGGCAAACCACGGGATGGTGAGCAGTTTTGGCTTGACGATGACGAAGAGCCGTTCGACCACGAACAGACTGAGAAGATAGCACGTTGCGATCATCGCCGTCCCGGCGATCCAGTGACCTTCCCCGGCAACGGCGACCGCGACCAATTTCAACGGCTCTACGGTCGCCGTCGGCACCGCCAACAGAAATAGCGATTGGTAGGGTCCAAGATTTTCCACCCGTCGTTTAAGGCTCATGAGCAGCTCCTGATTCTTCAACTGCGCAGCGAGCGGCGACGTTCCATGCTCGGAACATTTGCCGGTCTTTCCCCTTCGGGGGCACAATGGCGATCGAGGAGTTCGGGCATGGAGAAAGATGTCGCGATGCCTGTTGGCGGCCACGATAGCAACGGGCGCATGCGCGGCGACCACGGTGCTGACGGTCGCGCCGACGGAAAGTTGGACGGTGACGTTGGGCCTCGGAGATGCCGATGAAGGAGTTCATGAAAGGTCGCTGGGTTCGCCCTGGACGGCAGCCGCTGGGACGGCATCTATGTCGGCCGGCAGAAGGGCGACGAGTTCATCTATGCCGGCGCGGTCGACCACGGCTTCGAATGCGATCACCGGCGTCAAGGAAGCCGCCGATCACGTCCTCGAGGTGGCAAAGACCGAGATGAAACAGCGCGCGGATGATCTTGGCGAAGGTACCTGACACCCAAGCAGCGGGCGAAGCTGATCGTGAACGGAAGGCGGCTTACAAAGCGATCCATTCGGAGACAAAGAGGGGTGGCGACTGCCGATCTAAATCCCAAGTTCGTGTTTGAAATCGAAAGCCTTTCGACGATACGCCGCAAAAAGCGAACGATCTCGGACAGCCCTCGCTCGCGGCGCGACCCGCGCCAAGGCACTCGGGCCTGACCTTGACCGCGTCGCCCGGACGTCGCCGGACAAGGGAGCCGAGCTCGACGCCCTCGCCGCCATGCAACCCGAGGGCCAGGCGCCAATATGCGCGTGGGCTGCCGCAGCCTTCTCGGCGAGGACACTGCAAGAGCGGCCCGGCGTTCGCCTCGCGCGCCGCTCCCGGCTCAGCCGCCGCTACGTCCTTTTCGAGGTGGGTCGCTTCGCGAAGCTCCGAATAGTTGACGCAGATGGCGAACGGAGGCGGCGCCGAGGTTCTGGAAGCTCAGCAGATCGGCATCGGCCATGTTCCGGACCTCGCCGACAGTCTTGACGCCCTCGATCTCGAGCGCATTGCGAAGACGGGACGGCAAGTCAATTTGATCAAGAGGGGCTTCGTCTGAAAAGTGAATGGGTACAACGGGGTTTGGTGAAGAAGACGGCTAGTATGTGATTAGGCGCAAAACCTGACGGCAGCCTTACCGCTGCGCCTCGGTGGCCATCCAGCATAGCCGCCTTCGGGCGCGCAGGTAATCCTAGTAGCGGATGGTTGGGTCCACGTTCCGGGCGGCCTTGAACGCGGCCTTGAAGTCGAATAGTTCGCCGCACGGCTTCCATCTTCTCGATGGCGGCGTGGAAGGCCGCCACCGCGGCGAGCGCCCTCTGGAGAGCCTGGCCACTATCTCCTCGAGCTTATACGCGATGACAAGGGGCTTGCCTGGACGGAGTGCTTCCAATCGTACAGGTGATAGCTGAGGCGGAAGTGATCGCCGCGGATGCAGCAACAGACGATGCGGCCGGCTGGTCGTCGACGGTCGCATCGTCCGCCGCGCCGATGTGCCCGGCCTCCGTCGATCCAGATCGCCGCGACGCCCCCGGCGCGGAGGTAATTGTCAGCCAGGTCGTCGTCGTGGCGAGCCTTGCCAACGTCGTCCAACACGATCCGTGGTTTGCGTCGATCGCGTCAACCTGTCTCCGTTTTTACCGCCTGACACGGCGATCATGCATGGCCGCTGCCAGAGTACCGACTGCCACGCCCATGATGATGATCCAGACAACAAGTCCCGCGTACCAAGGAAGCACGTTGGTCATCGTCACTCCTCCTGGTCTACGCCGACCGGCGCTCTCGTGGCGTCCGCCCCCTCCTCCCGGGACGCCCCTTGCGATCATTGACGCGACGTTGCGGCGTATTGGAAAGCGGCGGGGGACCCCTCGACGGCGCGTCATCGATCAAGTCATCAAGTGTCGGCTCGTGCTCGGCTGGTGGACGCTCCAGCGCGGCGAGAAAGGCCCTGCCCGCGTCGGTTATGCGCCACTCGCCAGGCTCGCGCACAATCAGCTTCTTGCCGAAGATGTCCACGCTGCCGCCGGCACGGGTCTCCATGCGCTTCATCCGCGCCGTCCATTCCGGCCCGCTGGTCATGAGCACGGCAAGATAGCGCTTCAGCTCTTCGAGCGTCGCCCGGCCGCTGGGATGGCCGTCCAGAACCTTGAGGATAGTGAGCTGAAAACTCAACGCCACACTCCGCAACGAAATCATTAAAATATGATGATGAGCCTACATCGGACCATGCGGCTGTCCAGAACGAATTGGGAAGAGAACCCGCATTCTGGGCTTTCCTCCCGCTCAGCACCGAGCTTGCAAATGCCAAGACCGAAGCATTAGGCCTGCCCCGCCAAGCTCGCCGGCCGCGGGCTCGGCCCAAAGGGCCGCTCGGCGTCCTCCGCTTACCGGGCGGCCCCGGGGCCGAAAGGGTCTTGGCGACCGTTCCCGCAGGCCTCATCGGGCAACCGGATGCGCTCACAGCTTCATTCGGCTGTCCAACACCGAGACCTATCTGAGGCTGAAGAAATGAACCGTCGGGCACGCCGCCGCCTGCCGCCGCTCGCCGCGATCTTCACCTCGATGAGCAGGCGATCGACGGTCGCGGCGTTGATGGCCAGAACACGATCACGGTCCGCCTGGCCAAGCTGCAATCGGCCATATTGCTCGCGGGCAGCAAGGTCGGGATCATCGCCTTGAGCCGCTTGCCCCACGCCCAATCCCACGCCTCCCACAGCGCCGTCATCGCGTCCTTGATCGTCGCACCATATCTACGCTTGCGCTCTCGACGTGCTGCAGCTGCGCAGGCCCAGCCATTGCGCGTCGCCGGAGTGCGCGCACCGCGCTGCTGCAGTGATCGGCGATAAGTTGTCCAGTCGTCGCGCGAGGAGAACACCATCGGCGGCAACGCGCCCTTCCCGGGGTTCATCGAGCCCGCCCGTCTCACCGGGGGGTAGCGTTCCTGTCTCATTGCCCCAGCGGCCTCCAGCCCGTGTCTGCTGCTAATCTGCAAGACTGGCTGAGCCCAGTACAAGAGCAGCTATGGCCATCATGCCCAGGATAGCAAGCCGGAGCTTGCTAAGAGCCGGCCAAATGGCGTTGCCGCCCTAGCTGTGGTCCCGCGCTGGCCAGCGCTCCGCCACCTGAACCTTTACGCTGACCGTTCAGACGAATGAATGTCCGGGATTTTGCTAATCCCTCTCGGGGCTGGAACGCCGCCTGCGCTTTATTTCAAGCGGGCGGCGTTTTCTTATGGCGTTCGTGGAGCTTGCGTGCCCTCCGCCCGCCCAGCGGGCAACAAAACGGCCCCAGCGGGGGGCTGCAGGCTGGGGCCGCCATTCCATCCCGGACAATAATCGGCGGTAAGGCGTCCGGGGTAGGACAAGTTCCAGAGGAACCAGAGGTTCCATCAATGGCCTTAAAGAACGGGCCCGGTGTACTACCCTGGAGGACGGGCCGATCGCTCAGCAGCCGGAAAGGAGTTGTTCGGCTACAAGGCCGCACCGTACAGGATCGGCAGGGCTGACCTTGATGCCGATCAAGCACCTGAATGTTAAGCGGCTTCTTGAGGCCGTTCGCGCAGTGACATGGCAGACCTACGTTTTGCCTGCCCGCGACAAAACTCCGGCTGCAACCTCCATGATCGTGCCGCCCACGATTGACTCTGGGCGCGTGTCAAAGGACGATCCCGCCGCCGGCACTGGGGCGAGGCTACTCAATGATGGATCGGACGAACCTGCGCTATCTTCTGCGTCTGCTTGAACATGGCCCATTTGAACGTCGCCCACGCGGTGGCTGGCGCTTCGGCACCAAGGTGATCAGCGACGCGGTTGTCGAACGGCTGCTCGCCAGCGGTCGAGTCGAGATAGTCGGCTTGACGCTGCAACTCGCAGCAATGCCACCCTCAGGGCCGAGCCGATCCCGGAACGAACGACCGTCAGCAGGATTGCCTTTCTCGCAGTAGGAGTTGCGTCATGCGTCATGCGCCGTCCATCGTGCCGCTGGATCGGCTCGACCGGGACATCTACCTCGTCCTGGAGGATTTCGGTGCCCGGGCCGGCTGCTCATGGCGCGAGACCGACGAGCAGGACACCGACTTCGAGACGATCATCCGCGACCTCATCACGGGCCAGTACGCCTATCCGGTCCGGATCGTGGCTTTCAACGCCGTTGATGGCTGGTCGCGCGACGCCACCAGCGAGGTCGCAGATGAGCTTGGTGAGCGCGCCGCGGGCAACGCCGAGATCACGCCAGCCCTGCGCGCCTTCATCGAAGCGAATGCTACCCGGCCGTTTGCTGTCCAACTAGCACTTCCACTGCGCGGAGCTGTGTGAGCATGGCGCCCCTGGCCGCCGCCTCGAGCAGAGCCATGACGACGCCATGAACGCGCTGGCCAACTACCTGACACGCGAGGACGACGCGCAGACCACGGTCGATTGGCTGCTCCGCATCCTGGATCGCGACGGCCTCCGCGACGCTATCACCGAGGTCTTGGTTGACGCGAGGGTGCATCCGCGGCGGAGAGCTGACGTGCCGGAATAGACGGTCTGGCCAGGGCAACCGTCAGAAGCCGTGCATTAGCAGGTCAGCTCGCGACGCGATCGCTGCCCGATGTCCGAGAACGGGGAACAGGCGACCTCCCGTATGAAGTTGAGCTACACGGTCGTTGGCTGCGAAGCCCAATCGACCGAATGCCGCCCTGGCCGCTGCGGCAGGATAGGGACGAGCAGACAATTGCAGCGAGAATGACCACGGAAGCTAAAGGGCGACTCAGGGAGAGCCCGCCATTGACTGGCTTGCGCGCGCGACATTCCAACAGCGAGGCCCAGCTGCGGCGTGTCATGGAGACCTATATCGAACTGGGTCGACTACCCCGATCACTTCCGCTCGCTCTATTCGATGCGAGGGCCGCTGAGAGTTCGATAGCCCTTACCTGATTGCCTGCTAAGAGCTGCACTCTGCTTTGCAGTTGGAGCGCAAGGCCGCCAAAATGAGCAGGTCAACCGACGTGTTTCGATCGGAGATCGTTGCGGTATCGACGATCGGCGTCGCCGCGATGGTCTTTTTTTGGGATCTCTGGCTATGAGGCCTGCTCCGCCTTGACGGCGGCAACGGCCAGCATCGCGTCGCCGATCATGTTGCCCTGTGCCTTCAGGGCATTGCCGGCGCCGACGATATCCCGGACCTCTTTGTTCTGGCTCAGCTTCGACTTGCCGACCAGGCGTGTGATCTCGATCTCGATGCCGACGATCATCTTGAGCATCGTGTCGATGTAGTCCTTGGGGCTGTCGGTCATCTTCCAAGGATTGGCCTGTTTCGCCTCATGAATGCGCGTCAGGCGCGCGACCATGCCGCGGACGTGACGCTCATCATCGCGGATCGTGACACGTCCGTACACATGCGCAACCATGTAGTTCCAAGACGGGACCTGCTTCTTGAACTCGACCTTGCTCGGATACCAGTTCGGCGCGATGTAGGCATCCGCGGCGCGGAAGACGATCAGAACCTCATCACCGGTGGCGAGATCCTGCCAAACAGGGTTCGCACGAGCTACATGCGAATGAAGCACGCCCTGCTGACCTTCGTGCGCATGCAGTTCGAACGGAATATGATTCGCGTCGAGTCCACTCTTCCCGTTCGTAAAGAGGATGCCGAGCGGATTATTTTCAATGAGATCGTGAAGCACCTCGGCGCGAGCCTCAACGAAGTGCGGAGGGACGTACATGACAACTCCGGCTATTGCAGGACGCTGTGCACCCTTGGGTCGCGCAGCATCAACAGGTTTGGTTCAGACCTCGGTCATCTCGAATTCACTCTTGCCAGCACCACAGTCGGGGCAGATCCAATCTGCGGGCACGTCCTCCCAGCGGGTGCCGGGCGGAATGCCCTCGTCAGGCCATCCGTCTCGCTCGTTGTGAATGAGCCCGCACAGTGCACACATCCAGGTCTTGTAGACGGGCGCATCGCCTGCGATTTCCGTGTTCACGTGAGCAGTTTCGTTGCTCATGACAACTTCCCCTATTCCTGTGGCAGGGTTCACGAGTTCGATTTAGGGCAAGGCTGGCCTATCCAACAGTGCAAGATGACTGCAGTTTACCGGACCAGTTTCTTGCCTGCGATACTACTTTTCCCTTTGTTTCGCCGATCGTGATCATCACCTGCACCTTGCGTTTGCTGGCGTGCCGATGCTGCGCCATCGCGCGGGTGGCGCGTTCGTCGAGATACGACTCATCTTGGGGCTCTTGTTGCCTGGAGTGCCTGTCGTCTTTATTGGCCCGCGAAGCGACCTGCTCTTGAACGAATGAAGCTCACTCGGCAGGCCGGGCGGTCGAGACGGCGTTCCCCTCCGCATTGTCGAGCGCCGCAAGAGCCTTCGGCTTGCGCAAACGCACATAGACCTGCGCCGCCAGAAGCGTCACGCAAAGAAAAAGAAAGATCGCGCTGATCGGCCGCTCGACGAAAATCATGGCATCACCGCGCGAGACCAGCAGCGAACGGCGGAAGTTCTCCTCAAGTCGTGGCCCCAGCACGAAGCCGAGGAGGATCGAGGCCGGGTGGAAATCGAGCAGCAGGAGTAGATAGCCGATCAATCCAACGACGACGGTCTCGCCGACCTGGAACATGTCGTTGTTGGTCGAGTAGACGCCGATCGCGACGAAGAACAGCGCGCTTGGATAGAGATATTTATACGGAATCATGAGGAGCTTCACCCACAGCCCGATCAGCGGGACGTTGAGCAAGACCAGCATGACGTTGCCGATCCAGAAGCTCGCGATCAGGCCCCAAAAGATGTCGGGGTGCTCTTTGATCAGTTGGGGACCGGGTACGATGCCCTGAATCATCAGCGCACCCAGGATCAGCGCCATGACTGCGTCCCCGGGAATACCAAGGCTCATTGTCGGAATGAAGTCGCCCTGTACCGACGAATGCGTCGACGCCTCTGGACAGGCTACGCCTTCGATCATGCCGGTGCCGAACTTCTCCGGCGTCTTCGAAATCTTTTTCTCGGCTGCGTAGGAGATAAAGGAAGCGATCGTTGGTCTCGTTCCCGGAATGAGCGAGCAGAGGCTCCCGATGACGGTGCCGCGCAACATCGCAGGGATGGAACGGCGCAGTTCGTCGCGTGATGGGCGCAGATCGCGCAAACCGACTTTCGAATAGCGCGTGTTCACCTCAGAGTATTGGTTCACGCTCTTCATGAACTCGGCGATACCAAATAGGCCGAGAGCGAGTCCGACGAGTTCGATGCCGTCGAGGAGATTCGGGATGCCGAAGGTGAAGCGCTCCGAGCCGGTCTCGACATCCGTTCCCACGATTCCTAGAAACAGGCCGAGCAACGTCATGGCGATGCCTTTGAGAGGCGAGCCGTTCGCCAGCGTCGAACCGGCGAGCAGGCCCAGAAGCATCAGCGAGCATATTTCAGTTGGACCGAACTCCAGCGCGACCTTCACCAGCACCGGAGCCAGAAAGATCATTTCCAGGATGCCCCAGGAAGCGCCGACGAACGACGATAGGACCGTGATGCCGAGCGCCGCACCGCCGCGGCCCTGCTTCGTCAGCGGAAACCCATCGAGGCACGTCACCGCGTGCGGCGGATGGCACGGTAAGTTGAGCAGGATCGAACAAATCGCGCCGCCGTATTGGGCCCCATAGAAAACCCCTGACAGCATCAGGATGGCGCCGACCGGCTTGATGCCGAACGTCAGCGGTAGCAGCACCGAGATGGTGGCTAGTGGTCCCATTCCCGGCAGCACGCCCACCATGTTGCCTACGAGGACGCCGACAAAACACCACATGAAATTTTGCGGCTCGAAAGCGACACCAAAGCCGTACCAGAGATCGGAAAGCGCGCTCGCGAACATCTAAAACCCCCAACGGTACAGCGGGAAAGGAACCTTGAGCACGTAGGAAAAGAGGAGGCAGCCGACGACCGCGACGACCGCGGCCAGGACGGCTGATCCTTTCAGCGTGGCGGTCCTGTCGCCGAGCGCGGAGACGAAGATGCACATGAAGGTGGCCGCGGCCATTCCGAAATAGAGGCCGAAGAGGACGAACATCAGAGGACCCGCGAGGATGCAGGCCCAGCCACGCCATTCCATCGCCGCGGGCAAGACGCGCTCTCCCTCTTCGAGAGGCGTCGCCAATCCGGTGACGAAGATCAGGGCTCCGACGAGAACCATCATGAGGCCGAGCATCAACGGAAACATGCCCGGTCCCACGTGCGCGAAGGTCCCGAGCGAATATGTTGCTGAGTTGACGCCGATCCCGGCGCCCAGCAGCACCATGAGCAGCCCGGCGTAGAAGTCCTTCTTCCGCAGCATCATCGGCATATCGGCACCTCTAGTTGGTTGTGGTCGCTATCACGACGAGCGCCGAGGCTGGTTCGGAAGACACCTGCGTCAGTTTGTGCGGAATCGTGGAGTCGAACTGGACGCAATCGCCCGGCTTCAATGTCTCCTTGCGCTTTCCGATGACGAGCTCGATCCGGCCGGAGAGAATGAACAGGATTTCCTCACCTTCGTGGTGACTCATGATGCGACCGCGTTTCGCCGTCTTGGTCGGTCGCACGATAAAGGCGCGCATGGTGCGGTCGGGAGCCAGACCGGCGACTAGCGACAGGTGCGTGTCGACGTCGCCGGCCTTCCCGTTCTTCGCGCGGACAATTGTGATCGGGTCGTGGTCGTCCGGCTGGCCGTAGAAGCGGTCTAAGGTCGTTCCGAGAGCCGCGGCGATCTTGAGGGCGGAGCCTATCGACGGAGAGGAGAGCCCGCGTTCCAGCTTGGAAAGATAGCTGCGGGTCAAACCGGAATCGGCGGCAAGCTGCTCCAGCGTCATGCCGCTCTGCACGCGAAGGAATTTGAGGTTGAGTGTCATTGCGCTCGGCTCTTTCCCAAGTTACTGCCCGCATCGATCTCGCACCAAACCACCGATAGTTCAAACCTTAGAACGGGTGCCGACTGATCACAGATCCAGCACTAGCCGTTGTCCGGCGCAATCGCCCACGCAGACGATGAGCTCATTCTGCCGCTCAGCAGGCGAAAGCACGCGATCGCGATGGATGGGGGGCCCTTCGGTCCAGCGCGTGCGGCAGGCGCCACAGATGCCGCCGCCGCAGGACACGGGGACGTCGACGCCGAGGGCATCGAGCGTTCCGAGAAGACCAACATCTGGCGTGACAGTTGCAAGCTTCTGGCTCGCCGACAGATACAGCTCGTAGGGAGGCACGTCGCTTCGGGCGATGGCCTTGGGCGGGGTGAACATTTCGATGTGTTTGCGCTCTTCCGGCCAGGCCGAGACGGCATCTTCGAAAGCCTTCAGCATCGCTGCGGGTCCGCAGCAGGCCGCTAGGCCACATCTGGCAAATTCCCCGACAATTTCGGCGATGACGGGCTTGGCCTGCGCGGTCGTATCGTAGAGGCGGACACGGCCTGCTCCGATTGCCGGCGCGATCATGTCGGTCAGGACCGGTCGTCCGCGGCTGGTCCAGTGCAGCACGTAGTTCGAGCGCCCTCGTCGTTCGAGATGCCGAATTGCGGAGATGAACGGGGTTACGCCGATGCCTCCCGCGAGGAATACGTTCGTTCCCTCCTGGTCCAGTGCGATCCCGCCGCGCGGCAGCGAGACCGAAATCGGCTGTCCGGCCTCCACGCGATCGTGCAGGAAGTTCGAGCCGCCGCGGCCTTCGCGTTCGCGCTTCACCGCGATCACGTAGCGCCGATCATCGTCCGGTTCATTGCAGAGCGAATAGGTCCGGACGAGACCCTGCTCCAGGTGAACGTCGATATGGGCCCCGGCCCGAAAGGGTGGCAGCTCCCAATCGTCCTGGTCGACCAGCGTGAAGCGCTTGGTGTCGTTGCCGAGATCCTCGACCTTCGAGACGACGGTGGAGACCGTCTTGATCGCCTTCGCCATCTAGATCGGCCTCACGGCGTCGCCTACGCGTAGCGTGCCCCCTGCGATGATCTTGCAGTTTAGCCCCGACCGGTTGATCAACGGATCGAAGACGGACTTGCCGAGTATCTCCTCGATGTGCCGGCACGGCGTTGAAAGGCGGGTCGCCTCGACAATCGCTTCTCCGAGCCGGAAGCGACGGCCGACGAGATGATTCAGCGGGACGCCTTCGACGGTCACATTCCGGCGATGTTCCTCGGGCAGCAACTCAATCTTGTGGTCGCGTTGCAGGGCCTCGAGCGTCTCCATCTCGAACAGGGTGACCTGCCGCCCCTCCTCCGGCTTGTGGGAGTAGAATCCTGTTTCGTGGCCGACGAAATATCGATCGCCCTCGATACCGCGTCCAGCGACGAGCTCGAGCGAGGGAAACGAGCGCATCGGCAAAAAAGCACGCGGGGTCTTGTGCAAAAAGCGGACGACGCCCTGCCAGGACATGGTGACCTCGGGCTCATCGATTGCGGTCGCGTCCATCATGTTCTCTCCATGGGTCTTAATCCGAACTGGTCTCAACGTGATGCGGCGAGCGATTTGTCGAGGGTCTGGCGCACGTCTGATCGCACCTCGATGACGACCGGTCCCTTGGTCGTCATCGCCTCCGCGACGGTCCCGGGGGCACGTTCCGCATCCTCGATGACGAAGCCGGTCGCGCCGAAGGCGCGCGCCAAAGCGGCAAAGTCGAGATTCGAAAGATCCGTGCCGTACGGACGATCGGGATAGGCACGCTCCTGGTGCGACCGGATGGTCCCGTAGGACTGGTTATTGGATACGACGATCGTGAGGTTCGCGCCTCTGGCGACGGCCGTCGCAAGCTCATTGCCCGTCATCAGGAAGCCGCCGTCTCCGCAGAACGCAACCACCTGCCGCTCCGGAAAGCGAAGGCTGGCAGCGAGCCCGGACGGGACCCCACTGCCCATCGCCCCGCAAGCCGAGCCGAGCAGCCGCGCGGTCGGCTCGAGGCTGAAGATGCGATGGACCCATCCGGCGAAATTGCCTGAATCCGTCGTGACGATGCCATCGGGCCTGAAGTGCGCGGCGATCGCCGCCACCGCGTGACCGAAGACGTCCGCCGATGGTACGCCGAACCGAGGCCAACCATGCGTGGCCGTCCGCGCCGCGGCAGCCGCGGAGGACCACTCGGCGCAGGCCCGCGCCGTCGCGGGAGTTGCGAGCATGGCCGACACGAATGCATGCGATCCAGAGACGACCGCGACGTCGGTTCGGACGCGCTTTCCGATCGCATCGGGATCTGGATAGACATGGACCAATGGCTGGCGAGGCTCGGCCTGTCTCGGAAACGCAAAGCCGAGCGAGGACAGATCGCCCAGACGTGTTCCGACGGCAACGACGAGGTCGGCGCGTTCGAGCAGTTTCACATGAGGCTGAGACGTGAAGAACCCGAACTGACCCGCCCACAGCGGGTGAGAGTTCGGGAACTGGTCCTGCATTTTGTTCATAGTGACGACGGGCACGTTCCATTTCTCGGAAAACGCGATCAGATCTTGGCGGAACGATGCCGTCCGGCATTCGCCGCCGACCAGCAGGATCGGCCGCTCCGCGGCCCTCAACGCCGCCCTCGCCTGTTCAATGGCCGCAGCACCGGGCTCCGGACGCACAGCTCCGTTGGCTGTGGCCACAAATCCCTCGGCCGGGTCTTCAAGGAGATCTTCCGGCAGTTCGACGGCGACGGGACCTGGCGTTCCCGCATGGGCCACGGCGAACGCGCGGGCCATCATCTCTGGAACGAGATCCGCCGAGTTCAGACGCACCGACCACTTCAGCACGCCATCGAAAGATCGGCCACAGTCGATCTCCTGCACCGCGTCCCTTGCGAGGTTCGGACGATCGACCTGACCGACCAGCATCACCAGCGGAATCGCCTCCTGCGCGGCCACATGCAACCCGAGCGCTGCGTTGAAGGCGCCCGGACCACGGCTCGTCATCACGACGCCTGCGCGCCCTGTGAGTTTGGCGTCAGCGACCGCCGCGAGGCTCGCGCTTCCTTCGTGCCGGCAAGTCACCAGATCGAAATCGTTACGGTCGCGCAGCGCGTCCAGCAGCGCCAGAAAGCTTTCTCCCGGGACGCCGAAGGCCCTGTCCACCCCGTGCGCGACGAGACAGTCGGCGACGAGTTCCGCGACGCGGTAGGTCATGCGACGCTCCCGTCCTGCCTGATGGTCAGGGGATCGCCCATGACGCGCAGTGGCGCCTCCGTCCGATCTCGCAGCGCCTCGATCGCGAGGCCGTCAAGTAGCGCCCGAACGGCAAGGCCATCCTCGGTTACGTCGATGATGCAGAGGTTGGTGAAGATGCGGGTCACCACTCCGCGCGCCGTGAGCGGATACCCACATCGCTCCACGATGCGGGAGCGGCCATCCTTGGTGGTGTGGTCCATCATTACCCAGATCGACTTGGCGCCGACCGCCAGATCGATGGCTCCGCCGATGCCGGGCGGAGACCCGTTGTCACCGGTCGTCCAGTTGGCGAGATCACCGTCCTTGGACACCTGAAAGGCGCCGAGCACTGCCACGTCGAGATGACCGCCTCGCATCATCGCGAACGAGAGGCTGGAGTCGAAGTAGGAACCGCCGGTCCGGATCGAGATGGGCATCTTCCCTGCATTGATGAGATCCCAGTCCTCTTCGCCCGCCGGCGGCTTCGGACCCACGTTGAGGACTCCGTTCTCGCTGTGAAGGATCACGCCAGACCCCTCCGGCAGGTAGTCAGCGACGTGCGTCGGTGCGCCGATACCGAGATTGACGAATCCCTCCTGCGGCAGATGAAGTGCGACCATGCGGGCCAGCGCATCGCGTGCAAGCGGTGTCATCGGGAGCTCCTTGCGAAAACGCGATCGACGAAGATGCATGGAGTGACTATGGCTTCCGGATCCAAATCGCCGACGTTGACCACGCGGTCGACTTCCACGGCGACCGTCCGGCCGGCGGTCGCCATCACCGCGCAGTGGTTGCGCGCGGTCTTGTTATAGGTGACGTTGCCGAGCGTGTCGGCGAGATGACCTTTGACGAAAGCGAAATCTGCATGAAGCGGTAGCTCAAGAATAAATTCGCGTCCGTCGACGACGATCTTCTCCTTGCCGTCAGCGAATACCGTTCCGACGCCGACGGGAGAAAGGAAACCGCCGAGACCGGCGCCGCCCGCCCGGATGCGCTCCACCAACGTGCCCTGCGGAACGAGTTCGAGCTCGACCGTGCCGGCACGATATTGTTCGGCGAACTGCTTGGCGCTGCGCGGATAGGAGCAGACGATCTTGCGAACGATCCTGGCTTCGAACCACAGCGACAGATCGTCCTCGGTCGAGCCGGCGTTGTTCGATATCAGCGTCAGGTCGCGGACGCCCCGGTCGAGCACCGCCTTGACCACTCCGAGCGGAAGCCCCGCTCCGCCGAACCCTCCCATCATGACGGCGTCGCCGTCCTTGATGCCTTCCACGGCCGCCGCCGCGTCTTCAACCACTACGTTGCGCATCGTAAATCCGCCGTCTCTGCTACGGGATTGATTTGAGGTACGTCGTTGACAGGCCACGGCCGACCCGGTCGAGCAGCATCTCGTTGGTGCCGTCGGCGTAGGCCGCCATCCGGACCTCGGCGAAATGCATGTTCAGGCGGTGGGCTGCGCCGGCGCCCGTCGCGCCCACGATCCGGACGCACTGATCGATGCCCCAAAGCGCGGTGTCGACAGCGAACTTCTTGGCTTGCGCAGCGAGGGCGACCGGATTTCCCCCGGTCTGTATCTGCTCGGCGGCGCGGAAGACGAGCGCGTTGGCGGCCTCAAGCCGGACCGACACCTCCGCCAGCTCCCAGCGCAGGCCCTGATGTCCGGTCAGCGGCTTTCCGAAGGCCTGCCGGCGTTCGCAGTACTCTACCGCCTCGCACAGCGCCGCATGCAGAGTCGCCACGCACATGGCGGCCACGTGAACGCGGGCCGCGTTGACCGATGCCATCGATGCCTTGAGCGCGGCGCCGGGCGCTGCGATCAGGCACCATTCGGGAATGAAGTGAGCGTCGAAGACCACTTCGGCCAGACGGAAGGAACGCGCGCCGGGAACGACGATCTCGGTCCTCTTCACCGTCTCGGCTTGGCCGAAAGGCACGTAAAAGCTGGCGATCTCACCGGTCCCCGCAGCGTCTCCGACGCGGGCCAGGACGATCAGACCACCGACCAGCAGGCCGTCGGTCATCCACGCCTTGGTGCCGCTCAGAGCCCAGCCGCCGTTGACTGGAACCGCGGTGGTGGTCAGGGCGGAAACATCGCTGCCACCAGCTGGCTCCGTCATGGCGGTTGTCAGAAGAAGCTCGCCGCGCAACGCGGGCTGCAGCAGGCGCTCGATCTGGATCGACGTACCGGTTTGTGATAGGCGCGTGGCTCCGCCTTGATGGTGGTTCAGGCAGAACGCTGCCGCAAACCCGTGGTGCGCCATTTCCTGCGCGACCCGGACTTTGCACAGATAAGACGCTTCCAAGCCACCGTGAGCGCGCTTGGCCTGGAGGCCCAGCATGCCGAGAGCGGCCCAGTCGGCGATCCACCTCTGCGGGAACGCGTCACCTGACACGTGCGCGGCGAAGACGCTCTCGGAGAAGGCACCGGCGCAGAACGCCCGCGCCTTCGCCACGTGAGCACGCTCTTCGGCAGAGAGATGAACGTCATACTGGTAATAGAAGTCCACAGGAGATCCTTCGGCGAGCTACTTCTGAAGAGGCGCCCCAATGTCCTTGGCCCACTTATTCCAGTAGGCCTCTTCCTGTCCGACCTCGGCCGTGAAGGTCGAGACCGTTGAACCTGTGATCAGCGTGGCGCCGATCGTTTCCAGTTGCTTCAGGAATTCCGGGTCGCTCGAAGCCTTGTCAAGTGCGGCGCCAACCTTGGCGACGACGTCCGCGGGAAGGTTCGGCGGACCCGCGACCCCGAACCACGGCGAGATATCGAGAGGCTTGCCAGCGGCCTGCTCGATCGTCGGCAGATCCGGGAAGGCCGGCGACCGGTCGGCCGACGTCACCGCGAGCGCCTTCAGGGATCCGGCCTTGACCTGCTGGCCGATCGTGGCTTCGGTGAAGAAGCCCACCTGCAGGATGCCCGACATGCAATCGACGATCGGTTGATTGCCGCCCGAATAGTTGATGAACGTCATCTTCGTATCATAGGCCATGTCGAACAGCGTGCCGCCGACATGGGACGTCGCCCCGAACGTCCCGCCGAAGTTTACTTCTCCAGGGTGCGCTTTCAGATAGGCCACGAGTTCCGGAACAGTGGACACTGGAAGCTTCGGGTTCACCACGAGCAGGTTCCGCTGTTTCGCAACCTTGCGGATATAGGTGAAGCCCTTCTGCTGATCGTAGCGCACCGACGAATACAGTGCCTTTGCGCGAGTATTGGAGGACTCCACCGCGACGAGAAGCGTGTAGCCGTCAGGGTTTGCGCGGGAGACGTTGGACGCGGCGATCATGCCCCCGGCGCCGCCGTTGTTCTCGACGATGACGTTTTGATTCAACTCCTTCGCCAGCAGACGACCGATCACCCGGCCGATGATGTCCGTTGGCCCTCCGGGGGGAAATCCGACGACCAGCTTAATCGTGGTTGAGGGATAAGCATCGGCGGCCTCGATCGGTCCAGCAAGGAAGCCGAGACAAAGAACCGCGGCGCCGGCGCCAATCGACGCAGTTTTTCGGAGCGATCGAAACATGCAGCACCTCCCTCGAAGGACGGCCCACCTTCAAGCCAAGGACACTTTGTGTCAAGTGTGAAACGACCGTGATCCGACCAGGAGGCGCACATTGACCGGGCAAACGTTGCGGAAAAAGCGTGCATCATGCCTGTTAGGCCACATCTAAGCCGAATGTACCGCCCGGCAGCCCGACCTTCCAGGGTTGCCAAACCCCGTCGTTGTGTTCTAGACGATCGGTCTACAGAGAACGCAAATGGCGAAATCTACAGACAACCACCGCGAGCTCAATTGGCAGGGCCGAAACCAAGTCGGCTATGCGCCGACCCGCGACGTTCTGATCCGTTGCGGAATGGAGGTGATGACCCAACAAGGTTTTGCAGCTACGGGCCTGGACGCGCTGCTGCGCCGCGCCACCGTGCCAAAGGGTTCGTTCTACCACTACTTCGAAAGCAAGGCCGACTACGGCCGCGAAATCATGAAGGCCTACGACTCCTTCTTCCGGCACAAGCTGGACCGCGCCCTGGACGACGGGACGCTTGCGCCGTTGGCGCGGATGCGAGCTTTCGTCGAAGGCGCCAAAGCGGGCATGGCGAAATACAGCTATACGCGCGGATGCCTCGTCGGAAACCTCAGCCAAGAGGTCGAAGCGCTGCCCGACGATTACAGGTCCGCCTTGGACGAGATCGTCAAAGGATGGCAGCGGAAGGTGGCGCATTGCCTGGAACGCGCATACGAGGCTGGCGAGATCGGCAGCGCGGACTGCGATGCCCTGGCTGAGTTTTTCTGGATCGGCTGGGAGGGAGCGGTGATGCGTGCGCGCCTCGTCAAGAACGGCCTCCCGCTTGATACCTTCATCGCCGGTTTCGTCGCCGGCCTGCCGCGTCCGGACGAGCCGAAGGCCAGGTCCAGAAGAAAATCGTGAAGAGGAGTTCGAGTTGTTCAAAGCCGTGTTGATCGAGAAGGACGAGCGGGGATATCGCGCCGACGTCACTGAATTACCGGACAGCCGCCTCCCCGACGGTGAGGTGACGGTCGAAGTCGAGTTCAGCACGCTGAACTACAAGGATGGCCTCGCGATTACCGGCAAGGGCCCGATCGTGAGATCCTTCCCGCTGGTGCCCGGGATCGACTTCGCTGGCGTGGTGTCGTCGAGCTCCGACCCGACCTACACGCCGGGGGACCGCGTAGTTCTCAACGGCTGGGGTGTCGGCGAACAACATTGGGGCGGCCTGGCGCAGCGAGCAAAGGTCAAGGCCGACTGGTTGATCAAGCTGCCGCCCTCGATGCCTTCCCGCCGCGCGATGATCATCGGTACCGCCGGGTATACCGCGATGCTGTCGGTCGTAGCCCTCGAGAAGTATGGCATCCGTCCTAGCGCGGGCGACGTGCTGGTGACCGGGGCCGGCGGAGGCGTCGGCAGCATCGCGATCATGCTTCTCCACAAGCTCGGTTTCCGCGTCGTGGCTTCGACCGGCCGACCGGACGAGGAGCCATATCTCAAGAGCCTGGGCGCTGCCGAGATCATCGACCGGTCACAATTGTCACAGCCCGGCAAGCCGCTGCAGAAGGAACGATGGATCGCCGCGATCGACTCAGTAGGCAGCCATACGCTCGCCAATGTTTGCGCCGGAATCAAACCGGACGGAGCGGTCGCCGCGTGCGGCATGGCGCAAGGATTGGAATTTCCCGCAAGCGTCGCCCCTTTCATCCTGCGAGGAGTGGCGCTGTTCGGCATCAACAGCGTGACCCGCTCGAAGGCAGAACGCGTCGAAGCCTGGGATCGTCTCGCTTCCCTGCTAACCGAAGCCGATCTGGAGAAGACGGCGGTCGAGATCGGTCTGAACGAGGTCGTCGCCGCGGCTGGCGGCCTGATGAGTGGCCAAGTGCGCGGGCGCACCGTCGTCAACGTCAATAGATGACTTCGACCGAAAAGTAGAGCGATGCGACCGTGGCGGTCCGCCTCGGGGTAAATCTGAAAGCAATGACCGCTCGTCCAAAAAATGGGAGATCCCCAAATATGGCTGCTTCGGAACGAATTGGAACGGATGAACCTGCGTTCGGGTTCTCGACGCGAGCGATCCACCATGGTTATGACCCTGCCCATCACTCTCGCGCGGTATCCCATCCCATTCATATGACGTCGACCTTCGCCTTCGACAGCGTCGCCGAATTAGATGCGGTGGCCGCATTGGGGGGCAAACTGTATGGGCGGGAGTTCAATCCGACGACCGCATTGCTGGAATCCCGTTTGGCAAACTTGGAGGGTGCCGAAGACGCCGTCGTACTGGCCTCGGGAATGGCCGCGTTCGGTGCCTTGGTACTTTCGCTCTTATCCCAAGATGACGAACTCATCGTCCATCGGACCTTGTATTCGAATACGACGACCATGACGGAACAGGGCTTGCCGCGCTTCGGCATAAAGACCATCCCTGTCGATCTCAATGATCCCGCCAATCTGGATACTGTTCTCACATCTCGCAGTAGAGCCGTCTACTTTGAGACGCCGGTCAATCCCACAGGAGACGTGCTCGACATCGAAGCCATTGCGCAACGTGCTCGGCGGGCCGGCCTCTTGGTCATCGTCGACGGCACATTTGCATCTCCCGCGCTGCAGAGGCCTCTCCAATGGGCGGACATCGTGCTCCACTCCCTTACCAAGTATATCAGCGGGCATGGAGACGTTCTTGGAGGGGCTCTGCTGGGACGGACCGAGTTGATCGAAAAAATACGTGATCGCGGCTTGCGCTACATCACCGGTGCCGTCATGTCGCCGATGGTTTCTTCTCTGATTCTGCGCGGGATCAAGACGCTTCCTCTCCGAATGGACCGCCACGGGTCCAACGCACTTGCGATTGCGCGCATGCTCGATGCCCACTCGGCGGTAGAGTGGGTGAATTATCCATTTCTGCCGTCCCATCCGCGGCATGCAATCGCAAAGAGACAAATGTCAGCGGGCTCTGGAATGCTGTCCTTTGGTCTACGCGGGGGTTTTGATGCCGCCCGATGTTTTCTCGACCACCTCAAGCTCATTACGCTTGCCGTCAGTCTTGGAGATGCTGAAACGCTTATCATGCATCCCGCGAGCCTGGTTCATGCCCGGCGCGCCGTTCGTCCTGAAGCGCGCCTGCAAAGGGGAGTCGGAGATGACCTGATTCGCCTCTCGGTTGGTCTGGAAGACGAGGCAGATTTGCTCGGCGACCTTGAGCAGTCCCTGAATCGTCTCTAGGTCGCCCGCAACGAACGTAAGTCAAGGAGAGGCCAAAGATGATTGCGCCGCCGCCAGGACTCGAGCCCGCCATGGACTTTGCTCGGATTACTCTAAGCCCTCAGAAAGAGATCGTCCGAAAGTTCTACAAGGAAATGTGGGACAATGCGGATGTTGCTCTAATCCCCGAAATATTTCAGCCTGGGTTCACCTTCCGGGGCTCTCTCGGTCCTGTCCTCGTCGGCTTCGATCAGTTCGCGGACTACGTCAGATGGGTGACAGACTCCCTGGAAAACTACACGTCTGACATCCTCGATCTCCTCGAGGAGGACAACGCAGTCTCGGGCAAGCTGCGCTTCCACGGCATCCATCGAAAGCCGATGTTCGGCCACGCGCCCACCGGACGCCACGTGTGGTGGTACGGTGCGCCGATCTTCACGTTTCGAGGCGACAAGGTGAGCGATCTGTGGGTCTTGGGCGACATCCATGGACTGATGGGTCGTCTCGCGCCGGATACAACTAGCGAACCGGAATTCACAACAAACAAGTAGCCCATGCTCCATGCCCCTTCGCGCCGAGCGGACCACCTCTGGAAACGCAGACAAGCGATGTAGACGCCTCCAACCTTCAAGAACGAAGACGTCGAGAATATCCGCTGAGTGCGGGCGCCTCGTTGTGCGGTAAGACGCGGCGGCTTCACCATTCCCTGCTTTCCCGTAGGGTTTGGCGAGCCAGCATAGAGGAATTTTAGCAGCGCCTTTTACGGCTACTCTCTGTGTGCAGCACCCCTCTCGCTTCGCAGCAAAATGTCGATGTCTCCTGTCGCGCGTTTTACGCACGCGATATACCTCAAACCTCGGTTAAGATTTCAGCCGCGGCCAAGCCGAAAGTTTGATCAGCGTCTACCGCGCCTCGGTCCACTGCTTGGGTTTGTCGTTTGGCACCGCCACGCTCTGGCTCGCCGGGAGAACAGCAAAGTCGTTCCGTTCTCGGAACTAAATGCCCATTCAGTGGAGTTCGGTTCCGCCGAAACGGTGGTTGCAAACGAGACCAAGCTAGGGCAGATTTTTGTCACCGGGGCTGGCTACATATTTCACTTGTCTTTTTAACCCGGGTTCATTTGACGGTGCGCAGGCCGCAGCGGTTTTAACCTCCCGCTGCGGCCTTTGTATTTGCCATGCGCCCGCCAGCGTGAGCCGGCGACCACCATAGATTCCTAAGGTCAATAGCTATGCGCGGCCGCAAAGGCCCCGACGATGAGGACGGCTCCGTCGCCAAGGGCCAGCAGCAATAGAAAGGCTGTGTCCTTCGGACCGTTTCCTGCCTAGAAGAAGAGGCTGTACGCCAGGGACGTTCTCGCCAACAAGATGCAGGTACGTCGCTATTCACCCCCTCGGCCACGGCGTTGCTCGACTAGCCCGCGAAGTAAGAGGGCTCGACTTTGAAGTTTAGCAACTGCTGTTGGTGACGGCCGTATTCCTGACCGTCTGTTTCGGAGTGTCAGCCTGGGGCATCTCGGACGAGAGGGACGTCGAAACCGCCGGTCAAATCCCGCACCAGTCCTTTGGTTTGAAGCCGGCCGCTCAATAGGAACATTTCGACATCCAGAGAGTCGGATGCCCATAAAGCCTCCCTCAGACCAATGGATAATGCGGTTGCCTATGCGACCTCGGTATTCATCGTCGTCCTCGGCGTCGCGATCCTTATCGCCGGTATCGGCTCCAGCTCACCAGCCTTATGGACGTGCCTTGCGGTCGTTCTCATTTCGATTGGTCTCGTGAGTGCCTTTGGCGACTGTTAACGAGCGTCCGGCGCGCGCTGGCCTTGGAACAAAGCTCATTTGGCTCCATTGCAATTCCATGAAATGGCTGATCGGCGTCGTGTTGGCCGTCCTGGTCTGTGTAGGAATCTATGGCGGATCGGCTTTCGTTTCGCTGGTGGGTTTGGTTTCCGCAGTCCGGGGTGCCGATGTTGCGCAAATCCTGGCTCGGACGGATATGCCCCGCCTCCGCCATTCCATCGTCGACCAGGTGATGACGGCCTACCTGGACCGGCTCGGACAAAAACGCCAGCTGCGGCCGATCGAGCGAATAGCCATCAACGCTTTTGGTGCAACCATCGCTGATGATCTGGCAGCCAAGCTCATGACCTCAGAAAATCTGTCGGTACTTCTGAAAAGCGGAGCTGTTCGCAATGCCACGGAGGACATTACTTTCGGAACGATGTCCTCAGTGGCCGAGCTCGACATCTCGAGCATCTTTGCCTTGGCCGGACGGATCACCTTTGTGAAGCCCGTTGAGTTTGCATTGCGGCTTGGAGGAGGCCAGGAGGCAGGCAGCATCAGCATGCATCTTGAAGGGACAACTTGGAAGCTCTCTGGAATCGGGCTGCCACCCAAGATTCTCACCAACATCGTGGACCGACTCCCGGCGCGATGAGGCTTGCGACGAAGCGCTTTCGGAATCTCGTTCGGGTGGCCGGTGGACCAGTCCTTCAAGGTCTCCGTGGCACCCCGCTTCTATCCGGTCAGCCGCTCCGACAGCGTCTGCAGACCCGCCTCAATGGCCGGGATGTCCGTCTCGGCCCATGCGATGCACCGCCGAAATCCCTTGCTGGCATTCAGGTCGACGCCACCGCGCCGACCTATCTTTAGATCTCATTCCGTTGCGATAAGGAGCGGTCAGCAGCAACTGGAACATGGCTCGAGAAGCCATGTAACGCGCTGCGGACCGGCTTCTCTCCCTTCCAACCAACAGAAGGTCTCCGGATGGACTCGAAACAGACCACCGCCAGCCGCGGCCGCGCCGATCAATCCAAAGATCAAAGAGAGCAAAATCGCCAACTCTCATGGCGCGAGCACCCTGAAATAAGCACTTGGAAATAGACAGGACACATTACAAATCTGACAGCCCAACTTTCGGCTAATGTGGGGTTTCCAAGGCGTGATACCGTTTGAAAAAAGTAGAAGGTTGAAGCGTCTGTCTACTCGACGATCTTCGGTAGTGATCTATATAGAATGCGACCGCCCGTGCGCATCGCGTATCCGAGATGCTTCCAGGCTTGCTCCGAGCTGCCCCACCGAAAGCGTGAATCGAATGTCACCTTCCTCTACGGACAAGATCGCGCTCTTCATCGATGGAGCCAATCTCTACGCGACGGCGAAAACTCTCGGCTTCGACATCGATTACAAGCGCCTGCTGAAGGAGTTTCAGAGCCGCGGGACGCTGACGCGAGCGTTCTATTACACCGCCATCATCGAGGATCAGGAGTACTCCTCGATCCGGCCGCTGATCGATTGGCTCGACTACAACGGCTACACCGTGGTCACCAAGGCGACCAAGGAGTTCATCGACCCCTCCGGCCGCCGCAAGGTCAAGGGCAACATGGACATTGAGCTCGCCGTGGATGCCATGGAACTCGCCGAGCACATCGACCAGATGGTGCTGTTCTCGGGTGACGGCGACTTCCGCTCCCTGGTCGAGGCCGTTCAGCGCCGCGGCGTGCGGGTGACGGTGATTTCCACGATCGCCAGCCAGCCGCCGATGGTCGCCGACGAACTGCGCCGTCAGGCCGACGTTTTCACCGACCTGGTCGAGCTGCAGTCCAAGCTCGGCCGCGATCCGTCCGAACGCCCCGCTCCGCGTGACCGCGAAGCGCGTGCACACCTGCCAAAATTCTTGCAAGAGCCGAAAGGAAACGACCCACACGATTAGACGGCTAAGGCCGCGCACGCTTCGATCAATTTTGGCAGATTAATCACGATCGATTTCAGAAGAAAAAACGCCGCCTGCTTGAATAATCGCAGGCGGCGGCTTCCCAGCCCCGGGGGATGAGCAAAATCCCGGTGCCAAAGCCTGAGCATAAGTCGTGCCAAGAATTGGCATCGGTTCTGACCTTCTATGTCAGCGCCCTGGCACCGCTATTGCTCAGTCACCGCTAATAAGCAGACCCGTGACGGCGTTTGTTTCAAATTGGAGCGATCACATGCACCCACATCCCCATTTCGATGCAACTGCGTCCCTCCACCTCCACGCTCTCATTTCCGACTTGCATCGACGGGTCCGGATGCTGGGGAGCGATATCCAAGAGGAGGAGCGAAAGGCGGGAAATCCCGACCCGGCCAGCCTCTCCTACCCCATGCTCGCGCTGGACCTCCGAGCTCGGCGCGCCAATCTTCACGATACGATCGCGACGCTCGAACGCACATCTAAGCGTCACCCGGGTTTCGAGGTGGCGCGGGCGGCCTAAGCCGCACCGGCCGATCCCGTCGCGGAGCAAAATTTCTTATGCGATCTCAGGATGGTGGACGGGGTTCTTTATCTGGAACCCACTCAGTCCCGCCGCCTCCTATCTATAGAGCAGAATTTTGCGACTGGTATCGCAGCAGAGGAAATCGAATCGAAGCCGACCATCCATAAGCGGACCATAAGAATGGCTCGGGGGGCCCTCAGCCGGTTCGCGACGGCTCGATCCTGCTTGCATGAAAGGATCGGGATCCGGCATTATGCTTTTGCTGGGCGAAGCGAACCTGCCGTGGCTCTCAAGAACCCCGACGCTATTGCGGTAATCGTGACCGCCCTCCGGCTTACTCACGGCGATGAAGCTGCACGAGCCATGCTGGTCGGCGGCATGAGCCTGACCGCCCTGATAGAGGCGATGTTCTCCGCACCGGTGGGGCGACGCGATGCCGTTCACAACATCACAAGCGCCTTGGACGACTTCGCCATTTCGCCGGAACTCGGCCCGGTCTGGCACCTTTGCTACGTCTACGAAAATCATGGCTCGTTTCGCGTCGTCGATATGGAGATCGCGACGCCAACCGGCACGCTATCCAGTAAAGACGTTTGGCTTCGTCTGCCCGACTAGCTACTCATTCAATCCAAGTCCCTATAACGCTGGCCGCACAATGCGAGTTCGGATCTGTGAAGGGAGGCGTCGTCTGGCGGCGGCGCGGGGCCAAGTATCCTATGGCTTAAGGGGTCGAGTGAAAGCCGATCATCTCGCGCAATAGATCGGCAGTCGAGACACTCTCTCGCCTTGACGACCGATGAAGCAAAACAGTTGCTCCGATTTGTCCCAGTGTTCTGAGAATGCCAATCCTGATTGATTGGGCTCCGTCCCGCTCTGAATGATCTCGCACGGATTGCCTGATCCAGAAGCTACTGCCCGCTGGGCACAATGTTGGCGAGACATCAAACTATGCCTCTCACTTTAGGAGTCAGTAGCCTACAGCGCAGTATCGAGCGCCAGGTCGCCTATGGGCTATGAGCCGATGTAGTAAGTGGGAGAGTGAAGTCATAGTTTGGCTTCCTGAAGAAGGCAGCTTGGTCCGAGCGAGCAACGAGCGCCAAAAGCGATTACGAGCGACGCGCCTCCGTGAGGTCC
Organism: Bradyrhizobium sp. 17; assembly: GCF_023073515.1. Lineage (NCBI taxonomy): Bacteria > Pseudomonadati > Pseudomonadota > Alphaproteobacteria > Hyphomicrobiales > Nitrobacteraceae > Bradyrhizobium > Bradyrhizobium sp. 17. Next base: position 71,815 of record NZ_JADPJQ010000127.1, read on the forward strand.
TCATGCGCATGTATCAGGTCGACGCCTTCACAGACCGTCTTTTCACGGGAAACCCCGCGGCTGTCCTAGTACTAGAAGACTGGCTGACCAACGAGCTGATGCTTGCGATTGCGCAAGAGAATAATTTGGCCGAAACCGCGTTTGTCAAGGCCCGATCCGATGGGGCGTGGGATCTGCGCTGGTTCGCTCCGGCTCACGAAGTCGATTTCTGCGGCCACGCCACTCTTGCGACAGCGCACGTGCTATTCACTGCAGCCGGAGCCGCCTCGCCTCTTATCTTTCACACCCGGGTCGGCGAATTGCGGGTGGCGCGCAGTTCGCTCGGTTATCGGCTCGACGTTCCGCGTTTGCAGCCAGAGCCGCTGGAGGAGGTTCCTGAAGAAATCAAAGGCATTTTCGAGGCGGCTCCCATCCGGCTCTTCCGCAACTTTGAGAACATCTTCGCCGACCTAGGCAGTGCGGACGCCGTGATTCGCTTCATCCCCGATCTGACCGGTATTGCCCGCCTTGGGACGGTCGGCCTAGTCGTGACCGGGCGGGCATCCGACGGCGGGCGGGCGGATTTCTTCTCACGCTATTTCGCCCCCGGTGCCGGCATTCCTGAGGATCCCGTCACCGGGTCAATCCATGCTACGCTCGTTCCGTACTGGGCCAAGCAATTAGGGCGCGAAAGGCTCACCGCCTATCAGGCATCGGCACGCGGCGGCTGGATCGATTGCGAACTCGCTGCAGACCGGGTGTTTCTAGGGGGCAATGCCGTGACTTTTATGGAGGCCAATATTTCTCTGCCTGGCGATTTCATCGAGTAGTGCAGCCAGCGGCAGATTTGTCCCTGAACGCGTGGGGCGGCCGAAGTCGGCCCAGGATCACAGCGGCAGTCACTGCAAGCGCCGCCAACTCCGGTTGTGTGGCCCATCACGACCGTGAGCGCAGCGTTTCATCTGGGCAGCGGAAAACGGGCATGCAGGGATCGCGTTTAAGGCCGGCGTCTCCATCTGCTCGGTCGCGGAGGACAGTCGATCCGCATCGTGCCGGAGTTAGAGAGAGCCGATCTACGGGATCGACAGCTGGATTTTTAGCCACGACAGATAGGCCGCGTGATTGAAGTGATCAGGAGTGCGCTTAAAGCCCCCAAAAGCGCCTTGGCGGCCATACGCAGGTGCAAGGCCGAACTTGGGCGTTTCGCGCAGTTCGTCACGAGCCGCGTCGCCTACGGCGTGAACAAGCCGGTCATGGTCAGCTAGCGCCTGTCGCGCCCATGCAAGAATGTTTTCGCCTCGGCCGAAAACCCATGGAAGCCCGATTGGCGCCGAAGCACGATCGCGACACCAAAATGCTTCTCAGTCTGCTGGACCCGCCTGAGACAGCGCCGGCTGGCTGATCAGTAATCCCTTTGCCGCCCTGCCAAAATGCCGCTCCCTCGCTAAAACGAGGAGATATTGCAAATGCTTGATCTGAAGGTTTGTCTTCAATACCCATGTCGCCCCTAAGTAGCTCGAACGGCTGAACTAACCGCAACTCCAACGAACAAGGCTTCTGCCTGAATAGTAGCGCGGAGATCTCACCCGACCAGCGAATATCGAACGCGCAAGTAGGGTGATCCTACTGTCACGCTCGACCTTCTCCGCTCGCGCGGTCGTCGATGTAGCGCCGAAGCGCCGCGGCGGCGTTCAACATGTGCGCGCGCATTCGGCGAGCGGCCGTATCGCCATCGCCCTCTGCAATCGCCTGCATGATAGAATCATGCTCGTCCCGGGACTTGCGGATACGATCGCCCTGCCGCAATTGCGTGCGGCGGAAGGCGCTGAGACGCGCACGGACCTCCTGCGCCTGCTCGGCCATGAACGCGTTGTGCGTTGCGCTATAGATGCCTTCGTGGAACAGCCGGTTAAACGCATCGTAGGCATCCACGTCGTTGGCGTCGACCATTGCCAGCGAGCTGTCGTGGAGCTCGATCAGATCGCTGCGCTCCAGCGGTGTCATGCGATAGGTCGCGAGCCTGACGCACATGGCTTCCACCTCTGCGCTGGTCTCAAACATGTCCATGATGCGTTCGGGTGTCATCCGTGCCACGACGAGCCCGCGACGGCCCCGCACCTCGACGAGCCCGCTGACGACAAGCTGCCGGAGGGCTTCCCGCACCGGCGTGCGGGAAGCCCCAAAGCGATCGGCAAGCTGCTGCTCTTCCAGCGCCGAACCGGCAGCCAGCGCACCGGAGGCAATCTCGTCGGTGAGCGCATTACGGATGCGATCGGAGAGAAGGCCGCTATCTTCTTCTGCCTCAGCCGCAACTTTAAACAGACCTGCCATTCAGCTTCCTATGATTGCGCGCACCGTGAAGTAGAGAATGGACGGTGCGACGAGGCATCCCAACCCGGTATGAAACGTTGCTGTTAATGCGCCGTAAGGCACTAGACGCCGATCTGTAGCCGCCAGGCCTCCGGAAACGCCGCTGACCGTACCCATCAAGCCGCCAAACACCATTGCGCTGCGCGGATTATCTAGGCCGATCATCTTCGCGACAAAGGGCGTACCGATCATCACGATCACCGCCTTGAATACACCGGTCGCGATCGACAGCGCAATAACCGGCGAGGAGGCGCCAATCGCCGCTCCCGTGACCGGCCCGACGATGTAGGTGACCGCGCCGGCGCCGATCGTCGTCAGCGATTCGGCGTCAGTGTAGCCAAAGGCTGCGGCGACGAGAACGCCCAGAATGAACGGAACGACCGTCCCCAATCCGAGCGCGACCGCACCGATCAGTCCGGCCTTGCGCGCATGGACGACGTCGACCTCGAAGGCGGTGGCGACGATGGCGAAATCCCGCAGCATCGCGCCTCCCATCAGTCCGATCCCGGTTAGCGCCGGCAGGTCGGCGAGGCCCTTTTCACCGCCGGTGGCGAGGCCTCCGAAAAACGCGAGCAAAAGCCCGAGCATGATCGCGATCGCCGAGGCGTGAATGCGCCCGAAGGTGAGATATTTCGAGATCGCTCCGGAGATCCACATCAGGATGCCCACCGCGGCGAACGCCGTGATCAGCGAGTTTGCGGCAAGAACGTGGGATATCATGGTCATCCGATCCTCCCGGACTTGAAGTGGGGCACATTCGCCTCGATCGCCTCGCGCGCCTCGATCTCGTCCATCGTCTCGACACGGCCGCTGAGTCGACTGATCAAAGCGACCTGGGCGAAACACACCGCCACCGCGCCGATCCCCGCAATGACAACGATGGGACCGCCTTTTGCCGCAGCGACGACGTTCTGCTGCGCGGCCATGGCGACCACGATGGGAATGTAGAAGCTGCCCCAGAACTCGACGCCCGTCTTCAGCCCGTGGCTGAGGAGACCGTGCCGTAGCAGCCATAGCCGGGCGGCGATCAAGAACATCATCGCAATGCCGACGCCGCCGACATTGGCCTTCACACCGAGGACGACGCCGAGCAGGTCGCCGAGCAGGACCCCGAGCAGCGTGCAGATCGCGAGCAGAGCTACGCCGGAAATGGTCACGGGCGCCTCCTGGCTGTGAGCGGGGCGCTGACCCCAAGAGATCGAAGCTGTGTATGCACTCGCATCGAAAATTCCCTCCTGTGTATGCGATTGTCTATCGCCTAGCGTCGTGCGTATACATTAATTGACATTGGAAGGCAATGCGCATACACCCTGACTCATGGAAGCCAACCTCGCATGCCAAGGAGCCGAAATGAGTAGTTGGGGTATGCAAAGGGCCGCCCTGGGAGAGCGCTTGGCGGCCGGCCGAAAGCACGCGAAGGGAAAGGTCGTCCCGATCCCGAGCCTGCCCGCATTTTTGAATGCGGTGATCCGGTCAGGAGACCGGGTGTGCCTGGAGGGTGACAATCAGAAGCAGGCTGACATCCTCGCCTCGGCGCTCGCGAACCTTGACCCCGAAGACGTCCGTGACCTCCACATGGTCCAGTCCGGGGTGGTCCTCCCATCCCACCTCGACATCTTCGACAAGGGCATCGCGCGGCGGCTCGACTTCTCCTATTCAGGCCCGCAGTCGGCGCGGATCGCGCGGATGCTATTCGGGGGAAAGATCGAGCTCGGTGCCGTCCATACCTATCTCGAGTTGTTCGCCCGCTACTTCATCGATCTGACGCCGAACGTCGCCTTAATCGCGGCCGTCAGCGCCGACAGGGACGGCAACCTCTATACGGGGCCAAACACCGAGGACACTCCGACCGTCGTCGAGGCGACGAGCTACAAGAACGGCCTCGTCGTGGCGCAGGTCACGGAGATCGTCGACAAGGTGCCCCGCGTCGACATTCCCGGCGACCTCGTGCATTTCGTGGTCGAAGCCGGCCGCCCCTTCTATGTCGAGCCGCTCTTCACCCGCGATCCCGCCGCCATCACCGAGACCCAGATCCTGACGGCGATGCTCGCCATCAAGGGCATCTATGCGCCCTACGGCGTGCGCCGGCTCAATCACGGCATCGGCTTCAACACCGCCGCAATCGAGCTCTTGCTGCCGACTTACGGCGAGAAGCTCGGCCTCAAGGGCAAGGTCTGCACCCATTTCGCGCTCAACCCGCATCCCACGATGATTCCGGCGATCGAATCCGGCTGGGTCGAGCAGATCCACTGCTTCGGATCGGAGGTCGGCATGGAGGATTATGTTGCGGCGCGCTCCGATATCTTCTTCACGGGTCCCGACGGCTCGCTGCGATCCAACCGCGCCTTCTGCCAGACGGCGGGCCTCTATGCCTGCGACATGTTCATCGGATCGACGTTGCAGATCGACCTCGAAGGCCACAGCTCGACGGTGACGACGAGCCGCATCGCGGGATTCGGCGGCGCGCCCAACATGGGCTCCGATCCGCGCGGGCGCCGTCACCCGAGCGAACCCTGGCTCAAAGCGGGTGCCGAGGCCGACCCCGCCTCCAATGCTGCCCTGCGCCGAGGCCGCAAGCTCGTGGTGCAGATCGGTGAGACATTCGGTGACGGCAATGCCCCGCTCTTCGTCGAGCAACTCGATGCGCTAGAGCTGACGCGCAAGCTCGACCTCGATCTGGCACCGGTGATGGTCTACTCCGACGACGTCACCCATATCGTCACCGAGGAAGGCATCGCCAACCTGCTGATGTGCCGCAGCAAGGACGAGCGCGAGCAGGCGATCCGCGGCGTTGCCGGCTACACCGACATTGGGCGCGGGCGTGACGCGAAGCTCGTCGAGCAGCTCAGGCAGCGCGGCGTGATCCGGCGCCCCGAGGATCTCGGCATCGATCCGCTTGACGCCGACCGGCGCCTGCTGGCGGCCCGTTCGATCAAGGATCTCATGCTGGCCTCCGGCGGGCTCTACCGCCCGCCCAGCCGCTTCCGCAACTGGTGAGGAGTTTCGCATGGAAAAGCTCAGCTTCAGACTGACTGCACCGAACCGCGCCGGCGGCACCCGCGCGCAGGCGATCGTCGGCGTGGTCGCCTCCGGCAATCTCGAAGTGCTGCTGGAACGGACCTCGCCGGCCGACAGCTGCACGATCGACATCGCAACCGCAGCTCACGGCTTTGGCCCCGTGTGGGACGCCGTGGTCCGCGATTTCGTCGCCCGCCGCTCTGCCGGGGGCTTGCGCATCTCCATCAATGACGGCGGAGCCCGACCTGACACGGTCGCGCTGCGCCTCGCGCAAGGCATCCGCAAGATCGAGGAGCCGGAACGATGACGGTGGCCACAGCCAATACGGTTTCGCTGAGCTGGTATGAGGCGAGCGCCCGGCAACGCATAGAAGCGCTGGTCGATGCCGGCAGCTTTGCCGAATTCATCGGTCCCGAGCAGCGCGAGATGAGCCCGCATCTGGCGATCTTCGACCTGCCGGAGCAGTTCGACGACGGCATCGTCATCGGCCGCGGTCGCCTGGATGGCTCGCCGGTGTTCGTCGCCGCACAGGAAGGACGCTTCATGGGCGGCGCCTTCGGTGAGGTCCACGGCGCCAAGCTCACCGGCCTCCTGCGCGCAGCTCGCACGCTCAAGCAAGATCTGCTGATCCTGTTCGACACCGGCGGCGTGCGGCTCCAAGAGGCCAATGTCGGCGAGCTTGCGATCGCCGAGATCATGCGCGCGATCATCGAGGCACGCCGCGGCGGCATCCACGTCGTCGGCCTGATCGGGGGGCGCGCCGGCTGCTATGGCGGCGGCAGCCTGATCGCGGGCACCTGCTCGCGGCTGATCATCTCCGAACAGGGGCGGCTCAGCGTCAGCGGCCCCGAGGTGATCGAAACCAACAAGGGGATCGAGGAATTCGACTCGCGCGACCGCGCGCTGGTCTGGCGCACGATGGGCGGCAAGCACCGCTATCTCATCGGCGGTGCCGATATCTTCGTCGACGACGAAGCGACGGCGTTTCGCGAGGCGGCCATTGATGCGCTCAACGCAGCCAGACGATGCGACGCCGAGATTCTCGAGGCCGAGCAGAAGCGCCTCGAGCGACGGCTGCAGCGTTTTGGCGAGGCCGATGACGCCGTCGATATCTGGGAGGCGCTCGGCATCGGGCAGCCGACCGAGATTCCCGCACTTCCGACCGGCGCATTTCTTCGCGTGGCAGCCAACAGGGAGAATGCCGATGACGCTCGATGACATCCTGGCCGGCCTATTCCCGAACGGCCGCAAGATCAAAACGACCGGCGCGATGATCGCGGGGGAGGCGACGCTGCCTGACGGCGGACCAATCCACGTGCTCGGCATCACGCAGGGGCAGCCGCTCGGCGTGGACGAAGCCATCGTGCTCGCGGGGCGGCTGGTCGAGATCGTCCAAACGAAGGACCGTGCGCCGATCCTGTTCCTGGTGGATTCCGCCAGCCAGCGCATGAGCAAGCGCGACGAACTGCTGGGCCTCAGCGAATATCTGTCGCATCTCGCCAAGGCCCTGCTGCTGGCGGAAGCCGAAGGACACCGCACCGTCGGCCTGCTCTATGGCGGCAGCGCCGCCGGCGCATTCATCGCCACCGCGCTTGCCGCCGGCACGCTGGTGGCGCTGCCCGGCGCGCATCCCGCGGTGATGGATCTGCCGTCGATGGCCCGGGTCACCAAGCTTCCGATCGACGTCTTGAAAGCCAAGGCCGAAGCCACGCCGGTGTTCGCGCCCGGGCTCGACAACATGGTGCAGACCGGCGGCATTCACGCCGTCTGGGATGAACATGCGCCGCTGGCGCCGCAGCTTGCGGCCGTGCTGCAACGACCGCACGGACAGGATGATCGCGGCCATATCGGTGCCCAACGTGGCGGCCGGCGGAAAGCGGCCGAACTTGCCGAGCGCGTTGTCGTCTCAGCCACTTCACATCAAGGAGCGCCAAATGGGTGAAGCTCTCGCGCGCCACAGCATGGTCAAGGTCACAGCCGCCGGCTGGACGGCCGTGATGAAGCGTTATCCGGAACTCGCCCGCGAGCCGATCGTCGCAGGCTGGGTGCACGTCGGCCGTCCCCTCGTCGTTCGCCGACCGGCTTGCAGCGATACTGCAGGCCTCGTTCCGCTCGGACTGCCGCTGCCGCCGAGCCATGGTAAACGTCGTATTGCGGTCTCGCTGGCCGCAGCCGATATCGTCGCGTTCGCTCAGCCTCCGTTGCTGGCCGACGCCGCGGCCGCGGCGCCGCCCGCTTGGCGCGAGACGATCGAGAAACTGGTCCAACTCCTGCCGGAGACCCGCGCCTATGGCAGCCTTGCGTGGCAGCACCTTACCGGCCTGCCCTATCTTTCGGAAGGCTCGGACCTCGATCTGCTGTGGCCTCTCTCGTCGGCCGACAAGACAGGAATTCTGTTGTCCGACATCGCGCGGATCGCAAGGCAGTCGCCGATGCGGCTGGACGGTGAGATCACAGGTCCCGCCGGCGGGGTTCAATGGCGCGAACTGACCGGCACTGACGAAGACGAAGTGCTTGTGAAGAGCCCGGCAGGAGTGACCACCACGACTCGCGCGGCCTTCCTCACAGGTCATGTCTCATGACCATTGCGCTCAGATGGCAATCACAGCCGGGCGGCGCGCTTGATGCCGAGCAGCTCGGTCATCTTGCTTCGCTATGCCTGAAGCTGGAAGTAAAAACCTATCCGAAGCCCGGGCTTGTCAGCCATGTCGACAACGGTGCGCATCGCGACATGGACGCCGGGCTGTTGTGCCTGAGCGCTGAGACCTTGATGCCTTTCTTCAGCGATCTCGCCCTCGCGGGCGCCGCAGGTGCGGGCATGAACCGGCTGCGCGCCATCGGGGTTGCCGCGGAGCGCGCGATGATGGCTGCGACCTCCGGCGTCAACACCCATCGCGGCGCGATTTTCGGACTGGGCCTGCTCTGCGCCGCGGCCGGCTATCGGAGTGCCGTCGGCATTCGCAAATCTCTTGGCCGGCTGGTTTCGGAGCGTTGGGGCGAGGACATCCTATCTGGCCCGGTATTGCTGCGCAGCCACGGCGCTGTGGCCGCGCGGCGCTATGGCGCCGGGGGCGCCAGAGGGGAAGCCGCCGACGGATTCCCGTCTGTCTACGACATCGCCCTACCCGCGCTGCAGGCAGCGCGCGAGCTTGCGCCTCATGACGAGGAAGCCGCTCGCGTTCAGACGTGCATGAGCTTGATTAGTAGCGTCACCGACACCAACCTCCTGCATCGAGGCGGGCCCGAGGGACTGTGCTTCGCGCAAGCCAGCGCGTCAGCGTTCCTTGCCGCCGGCGGTGTTGGATCGCCGGAATGGCGCAGGCGTGCCGTCGACATTCACCAAGCGTTCCTGACCCGCAATCTCAGTCCCGGCGGCTCCGCAGACCTGCTGGCCATGGCGCTATTCGTCGATCGGATAGATCGCGGATGTTAGCACTGCTCTGCGGCGGACAAGGTGCGCTTTCGGACAAGATCTTTGATCTTGTCGCGGACCAGCCTGCCGCGGAGTCAATCTTCACCGCGGCGACGGCTTGGCTCGGTGAGGACCCGCGGGAATTCGTTCGGACGCGCAGCCCCGAGCAACTGTCCGAGAATTATGCCAGCCAGATCCTGACCGTCACATCGGCTCTCGCGACCCACGCCTGCATCGCTGACCTGTTGGCCGAAGAGACCGCTATCACCGGGTATAGCGTCGGCGAGATGGCGGCCTGGAGTATCGCGGGAATCTGGACTGCCGAAGAAGCGTTGCGGCTCACCAATATTCGTGCCCGGCTAATGGAGAACGCAGCGGGGCCCACCGGTCGCCTGGGTTACATCCGCGGGCTCGACCGGGCTACGATCGAACCTCTGCTTGCAAAGCACCGCTGCGAGATCGCGATCAGGAATCCGGACCTTCTTTTCGTGATCGGAGGCGTGGAGCGGGAGGTCATTGCGCTCTGCGACGAGGCTGCCCGGAAAGGAGCGCGAACGGGGCTTCTGGCCGTCAAAATCGCGTCGCATACGACAAGGCTCGCGCAGGCCTGCCGACCTCTGCAACAGGCACTCGATGTCAACAGGGACGCGGCCGTCGCAAACCATCGCGTCTTACTTGCCGGCGGTGACGGCGAACGCATCTTCTCGGTCGCGGGCGCGACGGTGAAGCTGGCAAACCAGGTCGCCCATCCTATTGATTGGGCGGCAACCCTGGACGCGCTTACAGAGCTGGGCGTCACGGAGGTATTAGACCTCGGGCCCGGACACGCGCTGGCGGAGATGATGCTAACATCTCAGCCGGACATGCGCTGCTACGCCGCCGACGGCTTTCGCACGATCGAGGGCCTACGTAACTGGGTTGCTGCCGTATAGCAGGAGATCCGGAAGCGAGCCACGCTCGCGTGCGTTGCAAAGCAGGTCGGATCCACATGGGCCCGAACGGGACTACCAACCGATCGTCGCACGGGTACGGTACCTCCGACAGAAGATCCTGGTTGATTTCTGCCCACCTCATCGCCTCAGCCCCCAGAGCACGATGCAAGAGCTGGCCAGCCTCAGGATGCCGACCCACACGAAGCCGGTCGTCACCAGCATCTCTTGCCAGGCCGGCGCACCTCGACCCGCGGCTGTGATGGGTGAGAGTGCGGCTGTGCCGGTCACAGCGGCGAGCGTTGTCGTCGCCCAATTGCGGTATGTCCCCGCCACCAACGCTGCAAACGTGCCGCGCTCAAGCGCGGCGGATAGTCGAACCTGCGTCCAACAGCACCCCAGCCCCATAGGAAAGTCCCGTTCCTGACTCCCTAGAAGTGCGCCGCAAGCCCACCCTCCTGTTCGAGAAGCTTTGTTCGGCCAAGCCGGTCAGCAACCCCAATAGGAACAGAACCATCCCGTGCCACAGCAGCCAACGTCCGATTGTCTGCACGCTTCGCCGTCTGCGATTTCGGGTTCCGGCATTCAACCTGCAGCCCCGACATCAAGCTTAATTCGCGACTTAGGTTGACCCAGCCTCCGGCGACGCTAGGCTGAACACCGGACATTGCCCCCGTCCGGGTCCATCAATGGCGAAGTCGGCGCGCCATCACATTCGGCGCGTCGGTTTCGGGTTTTTGCTATGGATAGCGCGAGCCCCGTTTTGACGAATGATCCGGATGATCACCCGCTCGATTTAGTCGAGACACGAGGAGAGATCACGGCGTTGCGCTCGCAAGACTCTGACAATCGTCTCGTCACATCGCGATTGAACCGCTTCCTCGTCGAGATTCTTAGAGCCAAAAGATGCGGCGCACACTCGACATCTTCAGTCTAAATCCGCTCGGATGCTGCGAGCTGTCGAGGAAATGGTCTCACGCGGCCGATCCACGAAGCGGCCGAACGTAGTTAGGCCGCGGTTCAAGTAACACTAACGCACGGACGATCTTGCGTCGATCGGGCCCAGCGCCCATGCTGGATGCAGTCGCGAAGTGGTCCGCGTCTCGCGTAACGGCGCCTTCGCGGCGAGGGGTCGCCGCCGTCACAAGCGACGGCCCCGCCCATGATCAGCTCTAGTGACCGCGCCGCACTGCTCGGGGCACAAACGGCAGTCTCGGAGAAAACGACTTCGCGATCGCGAGAACTGCGGCTTCGTCAGTTTCGAGTGCGATCTTCTGGGCGAGCATCACATCGCCAACTGCCAACGCCCGTTCGGGGAGGAAGCACCACCCCACCTTAGGCTCCAATTTTTCATCCAGCTCCAAAACATTACTCATCGTGCCCTGATAAATTCGGTATCGACGGCCAGTAAGAGAACCAGCGACTTCAAAAAAGCCATTGGCATCAAATTGCGCGCGCTGTTCTGGAGATAGCCATTCCCGCAAAAGACGACGTGCACGCGCCTCCGGGCCATTGTGCTCGTTGAAGCTCCGATAGAGGGCACGCAGGGCACGCAGACGCGCGCCCTGGGCGACGTTACGTCCGAACAAAAACATCTTTGATGCTGGACGGTTCTAACCGCCGACTAAGTGCGGATAGAACAGCGTTTCCTCCGCTGTTGGATCAAATGACCGTATCAGCTTGAGATCGCCGGCCGGCGTCCGAGTGGCAGCGGTAAATCCCTGGGCGGTGAACTTCTTGAAGCGCCGCTCAGCCTCGGCGAGCCCCTTCGGGTCCTCTCGCTCAAAAAAATGTCTGCTGTCGCCTGTGCTGTCCATTACGATCTGGGTAGCCATGGAAGAGAACTCCGCGATGCCTAGCCTCTGATGAAGAACAAACCTCGCCCCTGTGAATAGTGTTCCTGCTCTCGGGAAATTTCGTTCTGCCGTCTTAATAATCGGGATCGTCTGGCTCGCTGAAATCGATGAGAACCTGATCCGCCGCGACCTGAGGGCGGCACAACGGGCGAAGCTGGTCGGAAAGTGGAAGCCGGCTTATGAGGCGGTGCATCCGAGACGAAGAAGGGCGGCGACCGCAGATCAATCCGCCAAATTGGCGGTACGGGCAGCTTCGCAAAGGGACACGGCAGAAAAGAGCGGGACACCGCTTCGTACGGTCGAACGGATAGTACGCGCACTCGGAAGCTAGGTCCCGATCTCGGACCATGTTTCAACAAGTTGCGTACCAACCGTCAGGAAATGGAACGAGCAGCGAGGGGCCGTCCTCGTTGTTATCGTTTGCAGCTTCGGGCCTGCCGGTTGCTAGAGGCTCGGCGGCGAGCTCTTCCACCTCAACGGCACTCGCCGCGTGACGCCCGGCGCACCTTAAATCGCTTTGCATGAACAAAACTCCCCACCGGGGTACGATCAAATATGGAGCGTCTTCAAAGATTTCGATCAAAAGGTTACGACGATAAAATATCAGGTCTCCTTCCCAAGCGATAGGAGCGCGACCCTGTCCTTTCCGCATCCTTATCGTGCAGCGCCATCGGCATTGCAGTGCAGCCAAGAGGCGCCCCTCATCGTTTGAGCAACGGGCGCTAGTCGCAATGGCGAAGCTCGCTCGCCACAGTCACGTCCATCTCAGACAGCGCACACACAATGTGGAAAGCCGCCCCCGTGATGCTTTGCGGCGGGAGGTGATCGGCCGTCACGACGTCGTCATGGAGCAGCTCGTAGGTAAGGTCATCTTCGTTCTCGAGTCCACTGTTTCGCGAGCACGTAGCACTTTTGAGCCTAGGCAGAACCGGGGCGCGTCTGCATGTCGTTCTCCTCAACCGCCTCAGCATTGCGCTCGACAGCCTGTGCGACCAGGTCCATCGCGCCGCGCTCTTCATCGGGCGAGCGCGACCATTTTCGGCCGGATCACGATCGGCCGCGGCTCGACGATTGGGGGCAACGTCTGGGTGACCGAAGATGCGCCGCCAAACAGCTTCGTGACGCCGGCTACGGCCCGCAACAACGGGCTAGGCCGCTACGGGCGCCTTCCAGCGCATCAAGCGACGTTCCAGCGCCTCGAGGATCGCGTTGAAGACGAGGCCGATCACGGTGATGCCGAGGATGCCGAAATACATCTGCGGGATCAGGAAACTGTACTGGCTGTTGATGATGAGATAGCCGAGCCCGGACTTGGCACCGACCATCTCGGAAGCGACCAACACCAGCATCGCGGAAGCGCTTGCCAGCCGAATGCCGACGAAGATGGTTGGCAGCGACGCCGGCAGGATCACCTTGCGGAACAATTGGCTTGGCGTCGCGCCCATCGTCCGCGCCGACTTGACCAGCAGCGGATCGACCTGCCGCACGGCCGCGATGGTGTTGAGCAGCAGCGGCCAGGCGCAGCTATAGACCACCATCGTGACCTTCGAGAGCTCGCCGATTCCGAGCAACAGGATGAACACCGGCAGCAGCGCCAGCGGCGCCGTGTTGCGCGCGATCTCGATGGTCTGGTTCAGCAGATCGCCAAGCCGGGCGTACCAGCCCGTGAGCAGGCCGAGCGGCACCATCAGAACGACCGCAATCAGGAATCCGCTCAGCGCCCGCAGCAGGCTTGCGCCGACGTCCTCATAGAGTTCACCGCTCTGCGCGAGCTGCCAACCCGCGGCGATCACCTCGGAGAACGGCGGCAGGAACGTCACGTCGATCAGACCCAACCGCGGCGCCGTCTCCCAGACGGTCAGGAACAGCAGCAGCAGCAGCGATCGCTGCCCGATGGCACCGAACCATCGCGCGAAGCCGCCCGGCGCCGCCGTAGGCGCGCCGGCGCGTCGTGCGGCTCGGTCCTTCGGACTTCCCTCGGCCAGCTCCAGCAGCGTCAGCACCTCCAGATTAGACATGAGCCAATTCCTTCGGCTTTGCGACGCCCTCGCCGTCCGCTACGGGGCCCTGAGCTCCTTGCGCCTTCAACACCTCGTCGCGCAGCAAGGACCAGACCTCATGCCGCACACGCCCGAACTGATGCAACGAGCGGACGTCCTCGGTTTCGCTATGCAGTTCGTCGGGAATATCGACGATCTGCTTGATGCGGCCGGGACGCGAAGTCATCACCGCCACGCGCTGGCCGAGGACGACGGCTTCGTCGATGCCATGCGTGATGAACAGGATGGTCTTTCCGGTGCTGCGCCAGATCCGCAACAGCTCGCCTTGCAGCGTCTCGCGCGTCTGCGCGTCGAGCGCCGCGAACGGCTCGTCCATCAGCAGCACCCCGGGATCGTAGGCGAGGCTTCGCGCGATCGCGACGCGCTGCTTCATGCCGCCCGAGAGCTCGTGCGGATAGCGGTCGGCAAAGCCGGACAGCCCGACCAGATCGAGATAGTGCAGCGCCTTCTCCCGCCGTGCCCTGGCCTTCAGGCCGGCGATGTCGAGTCCGAACTCGACATTCTGCGCGGCCGTCCGCCAAGGAAACAGCGCGTATTGCTGGAACACGATGCCGCGGTCGCGCGCCGGCCCGTTGATGGCCTTGCCGTCGAGCAGGATCCGCCCGCTGCTCGGCAGCGAAAGGCCGCCGAGCAGGTCCAGCAAGGTCGACTTGCCGCAGCCGCTCGGCCCGACCAGCGCAAGGAACTCGCCGGGCCGGACATCCAGCGTGATGTCGTCCAGCGCGGTGAAGCGTTGCGCCGGCCCGCCATCCTTGCCGCGGACCAGGAAGTCCTTCCGGACATGCTCGAATCTGATCTTGGTCGTAGTCATTTCGCCTCCGCGGTCTTGCCGGGGCGGAAATAGTTGAACTCGTTGGTGTAGAGATCAGACGGCTTGAGCTGGTCCGGCTTCAAGAGACCATCCTTGACCAGCCAGTCGACCCACACCTGCAGCTCGGAATCGCCGATCACGCCGCCCTTGGTCGCAACACCCGTGCTCTTCCAGTACTTGATCGGTGTGGCGTCCTCGTTCCGCTTGCGATCGGCGATGATGCGCTCGAAACGGGCGCGAACTTCCTCCGGCGGCGTCGTCTGCGCCCAGGCGATGGCACGCGACACGCCCTCGACCAGCCTGCGCGAGGTGTTGGGATTGTCCTTGATGAACTTGTCCCTCAGCACGTAGGACCCGCCGGTGAAGTTTCCGAAGATGTCGGTATCGGCAAACAGCCTGCGGATGCCGCCGCGTTCGAGCGCCTTGTCGCGCAACACGCCGTTGAGCGTGGCCACCTCGACCTGTCCCTGCCGCAACACCTGCTCGCCGGTGACGGGCGGGATCGCGACCAGCGTCACCTGCTTCGCATCCGCCGGCGTAAGGCCGTTACGAGCCAAGTATTCGCGCAGCACGAATTCGAGATGTGCACCGAGCGTGTTGACCGCGACTTTCTTGCCGATCAGGTCCCGCGCGGTCTTGATCGGGCTGTCATCCTTCACGTAATAGCCGTTGTAGGTGTTGTCGTCCGAGCCGTAATAGCCGACCACCGCCTTGATCGGCGCCTTGGCCGCGATCAGCTTGATGATCGCGCCATAGAACGCGCCGCCGATGTCGATATCGCCGGTCACCACCGTCTGGATGTCCTGCGGACCGCTGATGGTGTTGCCGATCCATTTCAGCTTGAGCGGCGCGAGATAGCCGAGGTCATCGGCCAGCTCGATAAACGTGACTTGGCCGGCCCAGCCTTGATAGCGGACCTCGGTCCTTTCGAGCTGCGGCTCGGCCATGGCGCTGCCGACGAGCCCTATCAGCCCGAGGGCGGCGAGGCCAAGTTGCCGCCCTCTTGCACGCAGACCGGCAACCAGGCGACGCAACGCAGAGATAGCGATTTCCATTGTATTCACTCCTCGCTCGTTTCAGGCGGCCTTCGCCTGTGGCTTGGTCGACTTGACGCGAGTGACGCTGTTGCGGCCGTCGATGCTGACCGGCACTTCGCCGTCGATGGTTGCGCGCCGGACGACGCGGTGCTGGTCGCCGTAATCGTTGACCGCGTAGTGCTGGGTAGCGCGATTGTCCCAGATCACCACATCACCCTGCTGCCAGCTCCAGCGCACCGTATTCTCGGGCGCAGTGATGTGGGACTGGAACAGGTCGAATAGCTTCTGGCTGTCATATTTCGACAGGCCGACGAAGCGCTGGACGAAATTGCCAAGCACCAGCGTCCGTTCTCCGGTCTCGGGATGGACGCGAACGACGGGATGCTCGGTCTCGTAGATCGTGCCGGTGAAGACCTCCTCGAAGTGCTTCCTGTCGGCCTCGCTCGCGCGGGTCTTGACGGCGTAGTCATAGGCGTTGCTGTGCACCGCCCAGAGCTCGTCCGCGAGCTTGCGCAGCGGCGCCGGCAGATCGAGATAGGATGCCGCGGTGTTTGACCAGATCGTATCGCCGCCGAACTCGGGGATCACGACGCCGCGCAGCACGGAGATCTTCGGATAGGCGTCGACGAAGGTCACATCGGTGTGCCACTGGTCGGCGCGGCCGCCGCCGCGTCCGGAATCGAGTTCCAGGATCGACGCCGTTCCCTTGGTCGCGCCGACCGTCGGGTGCGGAACCAGTTTGCCGAGCCTCACGGCAAAACTCTCCTGCCCCGCGTCGTCGAGATGGTCCTGGTCGCGGAAGAAGACGACCTTGTGCTCGAGCAGAACCTGGTTGATCGCCGCGATCGTCCGGTCCGGGAGATCGCCCGAGAGCTTGATGTTCCTGATCTCCGCGCCGATACGTGCCGACCGCTTGACGATATCCGCGCGCGGAATGACGTTGTCGATGGTGATTGCGTCCGTCATGTCATTTTCCCCAAGATCGCGATCCCGTTTGGACAAGGCTCCGCCGTTCGCCGATCGCTGATGCGATGGCGGAGTAAATACACAGCTGATGGTCGTGATCGATCCTCTTGCAGTATCGCCGTCTGCTCTGGCGGCAATCGGGTCCGGCGGGATCTTCCCCGAGAGACGGCATCGATGCAGCCTCTCGCTCAGTCACAGGATGCTAACTCAAGACTTTCGGAAATAGCTTCCAAAGTTGGACGAAGGTGGAAAATAGTTGCACGCACTCGCACGACGTATCCGATTGATATCTGCGCTTTCTGCTATTCAGCCGCGGCGACGCTCTGCGTGCGCCACACCGCAGGCGCATAAAGTGCAGGTTCGAAATCGTCGGCGATCGGCGCATTGATGCGGGCCTCATGCGAGGCAAGATCGTCCAGAAAGAGATCCCTGCTGATTTGCGCGACGACGGCCGGGATATCACGCTTGAAGCTCGGGACGTCTCCAATTGGCAAGCCGAAGCTCACGAATGCCGCAGGGTTGAAGACGTGGATGTTACGGAGATAAGGCGCGCGGCCGGGTGCCTTCTCGAGGAATTCGTGCCCCGACCCGAGATAGGGATGTGCGCCTAGGGTCTCGTCCTGCTCGTCCGCAGAAGGCGAAAAGCGGTCGCGCCACAACAGGATGTTATCGGAGAAGGCTGCCAGCTCCGGTGTTTTTGCGAGATCGACCCGATAACCCGTACCGGCGATCACGAAATCGAATGCGATATCGCCATGCGGCGTGGTCGCAAGCAGCCGCCGCCCGAACGGCTTGGCCGACGTCCACGGCGCCGCCAGATGAAGGTGGAAATTCGGGAACTTGACGGCGCGCGCGACCGCATCAGGCGGTGGCGTGGATCCGGCACGGCGGAAACGGATGGCCTGGTGCCAGCGAAGAGCGTCCGGCAACGATCCGCAATTGTCGTAAGCTCCCGGTTAGCCGCGCGTCCTGATCACCGGCTCCGAGGCAAACCCGTCGCGCCGCGCGAAGAGATGCACCTCCCTCGCCCCGGCTTCGAGCGCCACCGCTGCCGCGTCGAATGCGGAGGCCGCGCTGCCCAGCACCGCGACTGACCTGTCGCGCAGCTTCTCGAAATCGATCGCTTCCAGCGCATGAGCGTAAACCTCTTTTGGCAGATTGCGCGAGAGCACGTCGGGGACGGACGGACCGCCGTTACTGGGGAAGCCACTGGCAAGAATGATCTTGCGGGCCGTTTCCGTTCGCGCTTCGCCGGCCAGGTCGAGATGAAGCCGCACATGGTCAGCGGCCGGCTCGACACGGAGAAGCCGCGTCCGGTAGCGTACGTTGATGCGAAGCGTGCTGCGATACCAGTCGAGGTAGGCGGCCCAATCCACCCGGGCAATGCGATCGATCGCTTCATACGCGGCGGCGCCGTGGCGGGCTTCATACGAGGCCTGGAAACTCAGCCTGTCAAACCGAGCTCAGGCCCGGGCAACCGCTTCGGCGTACGCAGCTTGTTCATGCGCGCGCTGCTCAACCAGGGGCCGGACGAAGCAGCGTCGCCGGCGGCATCGATCAGGGTGACCTTGCCGATGCCGGCACGACGCAACGCAAAGGCGAAACGCGCTTCCGGATTGCCCGCCGCCGATGATGGCGACGTTGTGATCGATCCCCTGACGGTCAGGGATCCAGTTCTGCGGATCGGGTCCAATCAGGCGCAAGGTCTCGCGCGCCGCAGTGTCGACATCGGACTGAAGCATATTCGCACCTCGATTGTTCAGCATCAAATGCGGTCAAATCGTAGAAGCGAACGATACTCAGTCAATGAAATGGAATCGGCTTTGTTTTTCAACCCGCACAACGAACCCATCGCCGGGCTACGGCGTGTTGAAAGATTTGCGTAGTGTCGTGGAGCGAGCCAGAGACCGGGCGAGACGCTCGGCATGCGCGGGCATCCAATTGGCACGATCAGTTTGCAACATCATCTCTTCCAGGGATGCGCGCCGCTAGATTCATGCTCGCAGCACACCGAACAATGCAAATCAATTTCATCGACATTCCTCGTTCCGACAACATAAACTTCGTCCAATCAAGCCGTCTCGTCGGCCCGTTGGAGAGTTGAGAAGCACGATGTCGACCTCCGGCGTCATCAGCCTTGAACGAGACACACCCGAGCATGCTCGCACCTATGAGCAGGCCGGCATCCTCCAATTTCATCACGGTAAATTCCTCGTCGGCCCGCTCGCATTGAAGGCCGGGAATCACGTGCTCGATATCGGTGCCGGTACGGGCCGCCTTACCGAATTCGTCGCAGAACTTGTCGGCCCTGACGGCCGTGTGACCGGCATCGATCCTCTCGAGAACCGTATTGCCATCGCGCGTCTCCGCGCGTCGAAGACGTTGACATTCGCGGTCGGCCGTGCCGAAGACCTTTCGCGCTTTGAACCTGCGGACTTCGACGCCGTCTATCTCAACAGCGTGTTCCATTGGATCGCGGACAAGCGGCGAGCCCTGCACGAAATCCACCGCGTTCTCAAGCCGGGCGGCCGGATCGGGTTGAACATTCAGGACCCGACCAAACCTCACGAGTCCCGCACCGTGCTTCTGCAGGCGATCGAACAGGCTGGGTTCGCCGAGAGGAGTGGTGAAGCGCACCGGGTCCTCGGAGCCACCGACGACGAGCTCAAAATGCTCTTCGTTGAGGCTGGTCTCGTCGATTACCGAAGCGACCTGCGTTCACTGGTCGATTTTCATGACGACGTGAGTTCGGCGCTCGCATGGTCCGAGGCTAGCGCATTCGGTAACTTCCTCGGCGGCTTTTCCACAGCGGAACGGGAAGCGATCGAGCGCGCCTTTGCTGGCTTGGTCGAGGCGAAGCGCACCCCGGAGGGCCTCCGCCTGGAGCGATATCTGCGCTTCGCGTTCGCTCGAAAGCCGGAGCCACGGGATTCCTCTCCGGGTCTTTAATCGTTCAAGTCTCACCATTGGCCATCGCATCGGGACAAACGAACCATGAGCAACCAACGCCAGCTTGTTCTAAATCTCTTCATCTATCCGGGCGGTCATCACGAAGCCGCGTGGCGCTATAAGGGATCTGAACCGGACCGCATCCTCGACATCACCCATTATCAGGAGCTGGCGCAACGGGCCGAAGCGAGCAAATTCGACGCCATCTTC
Source organism: Bradyrhizobium sp. 17 (assembly GCF_023073515.1). NCBI lineage: Bacteria > Pseudomonadati > Pseudomonadota > Alphaproteobacteria > Hyphomicrobiales > Nitrobacteraceae > Bradyrhizobium > Bradyrhizobium sp. 17. The sequence goes on from NZ_JADPJQ010000127.1 coordinate 91,412, forward strand.
TTTGCCGACGGGCCGGCGCTGGCCGACAACGTTCGGTACGCCCAGCGCCTTCGTTTCGAACCAATCACCTGGCTCGCAGCGATTGCCGCCGTCACGAGCCGTATCGGGCTGATCGCGACGGCGTCAACGACCTATACCGAGCCGTACAATCTGGCACGGCTGTTTGCGTCTCTCGACCATCTCAGCCGGGGTCGCGCCGGCTGGAACATCGTCACCACCGGTGCGCAGCAGGCCGCACAGAACTTTGGGTTGCCTGAACATCCGCCTCACCACGAGCGCTATGAGCGCGCCCGCGAATATCTCGACGTGATCTCCCGGCTGTGGGATAGCTGGGAGGATGACGCGCTCGTCAACGATCCGGCTTCTGGCATCTTCGCCGACACCAGCAAGATCCACACGCTCGACCATATCGGCAAGCATTTTCGCGTTCGTGGCCCGCTGAACATCTCGCGGGCGCCGCAGGGACGGCCGGTCTACGTACAGGCCGGCTCTTCCGACGACGGCCGCGCGTTCGCCGCCCGGTTCGCGGAGGCAATTTTCACGGCGCATCAGACACTGGAGTCCGCGACGGCGTTCTATGCCGACATCAAGCGCCAGGCCCGCACCTTCGATCGCAGTCCCGACGAGATCAAGATCCTGCCCGGCATCAGCCCCTTCATCGGCAGCACGCAGGCTGAAGCCGATCGACTTCAGGACGAATTCAACGAGCTGATCCAGCCCGAATTCTCCCTGACGCAGCTGCGTCAGCTGATCGGCCTCGACCTCACCGGCTACGATCTCGATGGCCAGGTTCCCCGGGATCTCATTGACACAGCGAGCGCGCGCGGAGTCGCAAGCCGCTTCAAGCTCGTGGTCGATATCGTCGACCGCGAGAAGCCGACCATTCGCCAGCTGGTGCAGCGCCTCGCCGGCGCGCGCGGCCACTGGGTCATTGCCGGCACGCCGGAGAAGATCGCGGACAACATCCAGACCTGGTTCGAGGGCGGCGCGGCCGATGGCTTCAATGTTATGCCGCCATGGCTGTCCGGCGGCTTCGATACCTTCGCCGAGCAGGTCATCCCGATCCTGCGCAAGCGCGGCCTGTTCCGCGAGGACTACACCGGCACGACCTTGCGCGAGCACTACGGACTCGCGCGGCCGGCCAGCGTCTACTCCAGCGCAGTCAAGGCGATTGCCTGAGACTGTTTCCGCACCCACATCCAGACTCGCGAACAGCAAGCTGACATGAAGACGGCGTTCTTTCTCCTCTCCAGCCTTTTGGCCATTTTCCTCCTCGCCGCCGGGTCCTATGTCGATTTCTCAACAGGTGCTGAAGCCAACAACGCCGTGTTCAAGTCCGAGATCGACTCCATCCTGATTCGTACAGTCGTGTCGGCCTTCTTGCTATTAACGATCGGGCTGGCCAACTATTTCATTCTAAATCGACGCGACCGATAATAAGGTCCGGTTCTACGCGAAGGGCGGCCGACCGCGTCAACCGACGCAATCCCAAGGACCGAGTGTTGGAGAGTCGGCAGAAATGGGCGGTCGTTCGCCAAGGGCTAGTAAGTTCAGGTTGCGGGAGCAAACACGGTTTCTTGCGATTGATCGACAGTATAGTTCCGCGACGGATTGCGTGGCGTAAATGTCTTCCGCTCGCCGGTCGCAACGTCAGGCGACAGAAACGACGTTTACTGGGTGCCGGACGAAGATTTCGCGCAGAGCTTGAAGGACATGCCGAGGCAGATGCGGGTTGCTGCGGGATCCCCCTCGCCGACCGCTGACGCGGCGCGTGGACAGCCTCCCGATCATCGGCGCCCATCCCAAGCACGGGGCAAACGCATTTGAGCGTGGCATAGAGGCGGTCACCAATGCAGTCGAGTTTCAGCGCCCTTACGTTTGTTGGTCGACGTGATCGCTGATGAAGCTGCTTGACCAGCATCAGCTACGTTGGGCTGCGATGACGCAACCGAAACCATTGAGCGTTCTGCGCACCGACCGCTCTACACCACCGAATGAGTGCCGAAGGGCTCGGTCGCGATCTTCACTAAAAGCGAAGATAGCGACCAGCAACCGACTTTCAAAGCACGCGCAAGGCGCCGTGGTTGATGGCGCCCGAATGATTCTCTCTGTCATGCGGAGCTCTCCATTCGGCAAAATCGTTGCTGACGGAGGAAAGAGTGCGGACCGAGAGAATGGATCGAGCTCTCAATCGAAGAAGGCAGGTCTGTTCGCGTCAGCTGCGAATGCGAAGGCTGCTTCAACGTCACTCTCGATAGTTCTACCTCGCGACAGCGGAGGTAGACGATCTTTCGGGAAAAAAGTCGCCTCGCTCGTCTCCAATCTGGGCCGGGTCTCACCGCCTGAGAGCCTATCGCAAAGAAAGAAAACTTTGTAGAAATCCCGGACATCAGGCGAATAGGAAGCGCCGGCCTTGTGTCGGACCCCGTAGAGGCGACGAACAGACACTTTTAATCCGGCCTCTTCGTACAACTCCTTTGCGATATTTTGGGCAGCAGAAAGGCCAACGTCTGCAAAGCCCCCAGGCAAGGCCCAAAGACCATCGCTCTTCTCACGGACCAGAAGAACCTTGTTCTCTTCTACGATCGCTCCGCGCACATCGACTTTCGGTGTCGCATAGCCCTTCGCGAAATCAGAGACGAGCCTTTCTATCCTCTCGATGGGAACACTTCCCAAGTCGGCGAGCATTTCATTGGCTATAGAGGCAATCTCCTCGTAACGTTCTCGATCAAATTGATCTCGCGCAAAATGGAGCCCACTAGATGCAATAGCTTGCAATCGTTTCCCAAACGTCAGCCACTGAGGCTCCATAGCGCACTCCGTCATCATTCCGATGATATCATAGCAAACGGCGCATTGAGGCGAAAGCTTATGCTTTGGAATTCAGCCAGAGTCAGCGCAAACAGCGATGAATGACCAATCCCGAGTCGCCGCGCAATATAGCGAAGTCGCACCCGCGGCTCTATCGTGCCATTTCCATGAGGACAATCTCGATCGGATCTCCGCCAAGCCCATGAGAGAAGTAGCCCTTCTGGATGGCCCTGAAGCCATGACGTTCATAGAACCGTTGCGCGTTCAAGGTTGACTCGATTTTGATTGGTCCTGAGTGTTCCTTTGCCGCGGCTTCAAGACCAGCTTTGAGCAATCGCTCACCAATTCCGCGGCCTGCTGCCTTCGGCAAGACGAAAAGGCGGGTCACCTCGCCAGGAACTGTGTCGACGAACCCCAATACCTCGCCGTTCTGCTCGGCTATGATCGTGGTGCCCGCAGCGATGACATCCTCGTAATATTTGGCAGTACGTTCTCCCATCCACCGCTCCAGTTGCTCGGGCTTGTAATGGGTGATTGCCAGTTCTTGAACCGATTGTGCCGTCACGTCATAGAGCGCCTGGGCATCGCCAGTGCAAGCCGCGCGCAATACCGTTTCGCCATCAACTTTTGTGCTGCTCATTGGTGATTCCTTCGCAACCATTCACCAAAACTTATCTCAGATTGTGGCCGCAGCATTCCCGCAAAACTTGCAGCGGGATGAGCCAAATTGTGATCTGTAGCGGGTCGCGTGCACCGAATCGCTGCATCCTGACGCTCCGCATTTGCACGCCCTGCCGGGCGAGAAGATGTACGCGTCATGCCAGCGTGAAATATCTCCACTTCGAAGGGGCCAGGCTGCGAGACGTCATACTCGCCGAGCTCGCCGGGGTGGGGTAGATCGACGCGAAAGCATCAAATAAAGCCGCTTTTCGAAACAACAGCGCCGGTTGTAGCGAAAAACCTCCTGGAAGGCTTGTATGATGCGGGGCTTACGCAGATTGGTGCTCGAATATCCCGCCGAACTTGAGATCACACAGGATGTGGAGAGGTGCTGGGGCCGTGGCAGCGCCGTCGTCCCCGGGTATTCAGGCACGACCATCGGCCGCCCCTTATCCTGAGTTGCATGACGGCTTTGAACACCTCGCGATGAACTGAATGGCCAGGATCATGAGCTTATCTCCTCCTGATAAACGAACAAAGCTAATCCTTGCCGCTCTGATGATCGCTGCGTTCGCTATTGGCCTAGATACGTTTGTCATCATCGGGGCACTAGAAGTGATTTCTGGTGACCTCAACATTTCAACCGGTGCGGCGGGATGGATAATCTCAATCTACGCACTCTCCTACGCTGTATTTGCGCCGCTGAATGCCTGGATGTTCCGGGCCGCAAGCCGCCGCAACGTCCAGATCCTATCCGTTTCAATCTTCATCATCGGCAACGTGATCTGTGCGATCGCTCCGAACTTTGCAACCCTTGCTGCAGCTCGCGTCATTTCAGCCTACGGCGCAGCCATGTTCACGCCGGCGGCCACCGCATTGGCAACCGAGCTGCTGCCGCCCGGTAGCAAAGGGTCGGCATTGTCCCTTATCTTCGGTGGTATGACCGTTTCACAAGTTGCGGGTGTTCCGGCGACCAGCTGGATCGCTGATGCCATCGGCTGGCGTTTTGCCTTCGGTTTTGTGGCAGTTGCGGGGCTCCTGGCATTGCTGATCTTTGCCCCTATGATGTCCGGTGTCTCTGCAAAGGCGCCGGAGCGCGGAAAAAGCCCGGCTTCGAAAGACTTTCCCAGGGCTATCTACGGTGTTCTTTCGGTTACCCTATTCGTGGTCATTTCCGAGTTCGTTGTTTACTCCTATGTGAGCGTCATTATCACCGGTTCTCTGCTTACAGGCGTGCCGCTGCTTTCAGCCGCGCTCTTTGCGTACGGTTTCGGAGCTGTGACAGGAAACGCAGCGTGCGGCTTTCTAACCGATCGCTTCGGCCCCTACAAAGTTCTCATTGCGGTGATCGGCGCACAACTAATCGTTCTCGTAGCTCTGGTTGGATTCGGGCATCATGGTGCCTTAACCGTGCTCATCGCATTTCTTTGGGGCAACGCGAGTTACATGTATCTCGTTCCGATCCAGCACCGGCTTCTCGATCTAGCTGGGGAGAGGTCGAAGCTAGTTTTGGCAATGAACAGCTCGACCACCTTCGCAGGAATAGCCATCGGGGCCGTTCTCGGCGGTATCCTCGTCGAAACTAGCGGGGTCACATCCCTTGCTGCAGGGTCGATCCTGATTGGCCTCATCGGCTTCGGACTGGCTGTTGCCTTTATGAGTGAAGTTGCAGCTGCAGAAGCTGCCACTCCGGCAGTCCGTGGGTTCGACTAAGGCATACCACCCTATGACCAGACCTCATAGAGCAAGGGCATCCACCACTTGGCACGCTCGACGATCCTTCACCGCGCCCAAATTAAGAATGCGGTGGCCTGGTCGCGCTGGCCCGCACCGCGGCGGCTGGCTAGGCACCGCGGATGCCGTTATTATGCCGAGCCTGAAAGTGCAGTAACGTACGTGGTTCTTGAGATTGTTGGCCGCCTGGCTATCCAAGACCCGCAGACCTCGATGGCCACATGGGCCAATACTGATTTACTGCGCTCGAGTCAGAAATGCTTTCAATGCCGAGGTGGCGTACTGAGATTGATCGAATTAGTTCAATCAGACCGGGCTGTTAGGGCCCAGTGACTCGGAAAGCCTGAAAATGTTTCAGCCAGAGACCCGGGTGTCCAGCTGGAAAGTATGGTTGCATAGAAAGGAGATGCGAACTTGGAAACTCCATCCGAATTGAACGAACTGCGGAGCAGCATCGACAATCTCGACGCGGCCCTTATCCACATTCTCGCGGAACGTTTCAGGTGCACTCGGCAGGTCGGAAAACTAAAAGCGCGACTTCAATTGCCTTCGGCAGATCCAGCTCGTGAGGAACGCCAGGTAGAAAGACTACGCACGCTCGCACAGGCAGCTAGCCTTGACCCAGAGTTTGCCGAGAAGTTCCTATCATTCATTAGCAAAGAAGTGATCCTGCATCACGACCTTACTCGTGGAGCAAACGCCGACGTGTAAAATTTCTCGACCACGCGCGTTCTCGTCGGAGCCGGTGATCTTCAACTTGGCTGAACAGGTATGCGCTCGATCAGTGTAGGTCGTCTTAGCATAGAGGATCACGCTCGAGCCAGAAGCCCGGCCCGCTAAACCACACATTCTCTGAGTCGTTAAATCTCGGCTCACCTACGTGCAACGCGCGAATTGGAAGGTTGCGAAGCGGCAACCCGTCGATCGCGTTATGTAGACGTCTTGCAGCGTCCTCATCGCGTCCACCCGTGCAAGGATAAATAGAGACGGCACCAATGGAAGAGGCCTCAAAGTGGTCTCGACGCCGTACCACATGGAGAAGAAAGCCTTTCCAGGTATCGTCGGTCATAGGCATCAGAAGCCGGCCACCTTCGACAAGGCGATCAAGCCAGACACGGGATGGGTGAGTGGCTCCGGCGAACACGATGGCGATATCAACCTTGCCGACATCTACCGCCCGGCCGTCGCCCGAGACGACATCGACCTGGGGCCAGCTGTCGAGGTTCACTCGGGCCCGCGACGCCAACTCCGTGTCGGTTTCGATCGCCGTCACACGACCAGCGGGTCCGACAATCTCGGCCAGCACCGCCGAATAGTATCCGGTGCCGGCACCGACCTGAAGTACCTGCTCGCCGGCGGCGATGTTAAGATGGTCAAAATTGCGGGCCCAGAAGCTGGGCATCCCATTGTTGAGGTTACGACTCGCATCGATCGTCACGAGAACGTCATGGTAGAGCCAGCGCGGGTCGTCATCAGGGGTCAGAAATGGGTCGCTGTATGGGTCGGAGATGATGCTCCACGGCCCAGGGCCTACGAATTGCTCGCGCCGAACGGTGGCGAAGGCCTCGATCAGCTTCGGGTTACGCAGGACCGGGACTTTGTATCCCAGGTCTTCTGCATACCAGCGGCGCGCCGCTGCCAACGTGTCGTCCATGAAGGCTCTCCCGTTGCGATACAGACGATGCGTCTGAACTCCGGTCGGGCAGACACGTCAAAAATGTTTATCTTCGGCTGTCCGCACTGGGCTGGCTGGAGCGCATAGCACTGTGAACATGGAACCATTGACTATCGCTCCCCATCCTGCCAACGCGGTCGCCCATGCGACTGATGTCGCATCTGCGATAGATGCCCTGTCCGATATCGATCTCGTGCGGCTCAAAGCTCTTGCACGATTGTGGAGCCGCGACCTGCCGGGAGGGCTCTCCTGGACCGACATCCTCCACGAGGCGATTGCACGCACCCTCGACGGCTCGCGCCCCTGGCCGCCCGGCGTGCCCATCCTGGGCTTCCTGTCGGGCGTGATGCGCAGCATCTGCAACGACCATTGGCGTCGTGCGCGGCTTGAGCAAAGGCTGTTCGTGAGCCGCGATAACGAGGACCAGCGGAGCGGGCCCGGTGGAGATGCCGACGAGGTGCCCGATCCGGAGCGGATCTTGGTTGCCGCACAGACGCTGGCCAACATCTATCGGCTGTTTGAGGGTGATCCACTGGCGCTGAAAATCATCGCAGGCATGGCTGATGGTCTGGCGGCTAGAGAGATTTGCAAGATCCATGAGATGTCCGAGCTCGATTACGACACGACACGACGACGGATGAGGCGCACGTTGCTGCGCCAACACCAGTACTGGAACAAGTGATGACACGCTGGCACCCGAGTCTCGATCTGGAGCGATTGTTCGAATCGCTAAGCGTGGAAATCCTTTCCGCCACCGATGAGGAGGTGCGCCAGATGTCCGACCGTCAAGGATGGAAGGTCGCTAATACGGCTCAAGAGCTCAGAAAACTCATCAGGGCTGCGGGGGCGGATGTTGGCGTGAAACAAGACTGCGACGGGCGCGGGAGAACTGGCGCAGGCGGCAGTATTGGCGCCGTTGAGCAAGCGGAGAAAACTCAGCAATAGACAAAAGTATGCCGGGGGATATCGTCCGCGAGCGTCCACGATGTCGCCCTTCGGCCCCAGAACTCGGCGGCATCGCCCATCGTCGATGCTGACCTGTCAGGTGCGAGCGGGTCTGCCGCGGCGAGTCCAGAGAGCGAGGAGCGCGGTCGCGACTAAGATCATCACGCCGCATGCCATGTAGAGCTGAGCTTCCGTCGTATTCGGAAGCAAAGTGGGAAGCAGGAAGATCAGCGCACCAACCGCTCCGGTTAAAAGACTAGTAAAAGCTTGAACGCGTCCGATTAGCGCGGAATCGACCACGGTTAAGAGATGTCCGTTCGCCGCCGCCCGCGATAGGTTCCACAGCATCCCAGCCGCCGCATAGAGCACAATTGCGACAAGCGGGTCGGTCGCAAAGGACAGGACGAGCAACGAGCCCGCCGCGGCGGCCACAAGGGGCGTCGTCATACGAGCCATTCTTCTGGCCACGGCTGGGATCCCCGCAGCGGCTAGAGCGGCCATGCCCGCAATCGCAGCCGTCATCTCGAGTGTACCGAAGAGGCGACTACCTCCGCCGAGCGAATGACTGACGAATCCAGGTAACAACAGGTTTGTGATCTGAATGACGGCAAATACCAGGCCCACTGATACCGACGCGGATAGGGTTTAGGGCTCGTTCACAAGATAGTTGATCGCTTCACGAGAAGCCGAAAACAGGTTGAGGCGCTTCGCTGCGTGTGTGCGCGTAGGATACGCGGTCAGATTCTTCAACAGGGGCAGAACGGAGATCGCGACGAAGGCAAACAGGGCGGCGGTCGTCGCGCTGCCGACGTGAGCGATGCCGTAGCCGGCCGCACCTGTGCCCAAAGCCATCCCCGCCTGATTGAAGAACGACAATCGCAGGTTAAAGCGCATGCGCTCGGTCTCGGGAATCAGCGACTGCAGGATGCCGCTCATCGCGCCTGCTATAAGCGCGTAGCCGAAAGCTCCGAGAACTGTTGATAGAAGGAGGATAGGACGCGAGAGCGCATCGGGCAAAACTTGTACCGGAGCCAACATTAGCAAGCCCAAAGCTCTGACGAGTTGTCCCGATGCGGTGACCCTGAGGTGATTGTGACGGTCGACAAGATGTCCGCTAAGCGGCGCCAGGGCAAAACCGGCAAGACTGGAGGCCAGCAGAACCAGGCCCACCAGGTTCGATCCGCCCACATCGAACGCAACCCAGGCCGGCATGACAATTCCGGCGCCGACGATGAAGAAGGAGATGGAAGAAAAGCCAATGAAGCAACGTCGCTGCATTACTTGCGAATGGAACCCGTGCATCTCTCTCGTTGGCTCACTGAAAGCGATCTCGGAAAACCCGCCCGTCGGGGCGGTCACAGTTTACGGCTGAGTAGCCTCGAGTGCTGCAGGCAATCACGAATAGATCCACGCATCAGGAGACAAATGCGCGAAGCTGGCGGTGGGCGGCCTTGCTCACGGTCGTCTTGGCCTGGGTCAGAACATCAGCCCACAGCGCGCCGTCGAGCTCGCAATAGTCAAACAAGAACCGCAGTATGCGCAGCTGGTGTCCAGCCACCATCCGGCACACAAAATAGACAAAGGACTCATTTTCGTCCACGCCATATCCGGTCAGGAAGGCCTTCCACAGTGCGCCAACACGGTCATCGGCCGTGAGTTCTAGCCAAAGCACCATGGCCGCCACGTCGAGCCATTGAGGGCCGCGGCCACAATCATCGAAATCGAAGAATGTGACGCGCTCGTCCTGAACCCGCATGTTCATCGGCCTGACATCGCCATGACAAAGCCCTGTCGGGCCAATCGACTGGCTTGCACCGGCGCCCAGGAGCAGACTTAGTGATTTGCTGATGTCGTCGGCAAGCCTTGGAGACCTCTCGGCGATCATCGCGAGCGTCTCCTTGTCCCTCGCCTCGCTCAGAACTTCCCTGCTCGGCGCCAGTTTCGTGAGCCTGGTCTGGCGGTGCAAATCGGACAGGGCAACGCCGGCGCGATACCAATCGGCCGGTGTAGCCGCGAGTTCCCGCCCCGCAGCTGGCGCGAAGACGCCAAGAAGGCGCTTGGTGCGGTCAGGCAATTCGAATGTGGAGAACGACCTTCCCTCATGGTCGATGAGGGGCCGAGAAGCGTCAAGCGCAGGCGTACTTTGAAGGGCTCGGAGCACGGCCATTTCGCTGGCCACGTCGGCAGCGGAGCGGCCCCATGTTCGATACAGACGAACGAAAGCCCGATCTTGGGCGCCGTCACGAACCACGAACGTCCAATTCGCACCTTTCACAACTGTCGAGACCCTGCCGGTTAGGCCATAGGTATCGGCAACGTAGGCGTGAATCGCTCGCTCGACGGCCGCGCGTAGTTCCTGTTGCATGTCCACCTATCCGATCGCCGATGCGCCGCCCGGATATCACGAACACCACGCCTCGTCTTGTGACGGCCGACAAGCGCCGAGCAGAGCAGATATGCGAGAGCATGGAGCTCTGGTCGGATAAGTGGGTGGGCGGCCTGGTCGCGCACCAGCTCGAAGGCGTCGCTTCGTTCGATCGAGGGACTGCCCTTCTGCCGTCACTCGCTTCAGCAAAACAGGCGTTACCTCGCTGCCGTCCTGTTTCTCGTTGCGAGCGCTGTTCGACAAATTTGGGCGATCCAGAGGCACGATGGGGCGAGAGGCAGCTTGAGTATGCCACTTCAGCTACAAACTCCGATACCGCAAAGCTTGGTTCGGCGATCAATCGGGGATGGCAGATGAGTGATGGTGTACGATCTTCCACACGCCGTCCTCGAGACGTAATACGAAGGTGAACCGAGCCGGCGTCGACACCTCATGACCATTCCGCATCCGTGAAAAGACATAATGTCCCACCACCAAAACAACGTTGTACGCCAACGTGACGGAATGCCATACGTCCATTCTTACGGTAGCGATACCATGAAAGTAAGTGCCTATCTCTTTAGCCCCGATGCAGAGCTTAGCACTCGATGTACCCTGAAACAGCGCATCATCGGCGTATAGCACAACCAGACGTTCCGGCGCGTGCACATTGAAGGTTTGCTCCCAGAGCTCCAGGAACTCGTTGACGTCCGGCACCAAGAAGTTGTTTTTCATTACAGATCTCGTTCGACGCTAAGACTCTGAAAAGCTGGAACGCCGTACCCGTACGCCGTATATCACGGCTGACACCGGCTACTCGCAATCAAGCACTGCCTGTTCGAACCTCCGAGGAGCTCAAAAAAATGCCAGAGCATTGCATCCGGCCTGCCGCATCACTGCGCCATTTCGACCGAAAGCGTTTCTTCGATAACCGGGAGCAAATCAACGAGCCGAATGCTGTAGTCGAGCCCAAGCAAGGTCAGCTCCTGGTCTCACCGATGAAGAATCAGAGCGTTGTCGGCGATCATTGTTCGGCCCGTAGTGCTTCGTTTCTTAGGGCAGATGTAGCGAAATTGCCCTGAACCATTTTAGCAGGTGACAATACGGACGTTGTTGGTTGCACATATTTGCCCAAACGGCACGCCGGATACGACGATCATCAAATCACCTGCTTCAAGATAGCCTTCGTTGCACGCCACCGCTGCGGCTATCTGCGTCATCTCCTCGTCGGTGGCGGGATCGTCTGAAACGATGCTGTGCACCCCCCACAGCAGGCACATGCGCCGCGCGACTTTCTCATCTGGAGTGAGAGCAAGAACCGGCACCGGGGGCCGCTTGCGCGCGATGCGCGCCGCCGTCGTGCCGCTTGCGGTGAAACCGATGATCGCCTTCGCATTGAGGGTCACCGCAAGGTCTGCACCAGCGGCGGCGACTGCATGCGGTGGGGACATCTCTTCGTCGGCTTGCGAGGCTTGGACCAGCGACCGATAGAGATGATGCCGTTCAGTACTTCTGATTACTTTGTCCATCATGACAACTGCCTCGATTGGATAGGCGCCGCTTGCCGACTCAGCCGACAGCATGACCGCGTCAGCTCCATCGTAGATGGCGGTAGCGACGTCTGAGGCTTCCGCGCGCGTCGCTGTCGGTGCAGCCACCATCGACTCCAACATCTGTGTTGCGACGATCACGGGCTTTCCGGTCAGCCGACAGGCGCGGATGAGTTCCTTCTGTCGGCCCGGCACCTCCTCGGGCGGGATTTCGACACCGAGATCACCGCGTGCGACCATAATGCCGTCTGACAGGAGAATGATATCGTCGATACGATCGAGCGCCATAGGCGTCTCGATCTTCGCTATCAGACCGGCACGCTCGCCGATCAGCCCGCGCGCCTCTAGGAGGTCGGAAGGCTTCTGGACGAACGACAGGGCGACCCAGTCGACCCCGAGTGCGAGGCCGAAGGCGAGGTCGCCGCGGTCCTTCTTCGTCAGAGGAGATATAGCAAGCAGCGAACCTGGCAGGTTTACCCCTTTGCGATCGCGGATCGCTCCACCGACGAGAACTGTCGCGATGATCTGCCCATCGCCCGGACTCTCAACGCGCAGGCGCACTCGGCCGTCGTCGACGAGAAGAGTCTGGCCCGGACGTGCGGCCGCGAATATTTCCGGATGAGGTAGTGGGATCGATTGCGTTCCGCCCGTAGCTCCGTCGAGCACAAATCGAACCTTCTCGCCGGCGCGTAGATCGAGCTTGCCGCCTTCGACGGCGCCGATGCGGATCTTCGGTCCTTGCAGATCCTGCAGGACGCCTATTGGCGTGCCGAAGTCCCGTTCGAGATTGCGGATCGAGTCATAGACCCGTGCGTGATCGTCCGGGCTCCCGTGACTGAAATTGAGTCGGAACGTATCTGCGCCTGAGAGATAGAGAGCACGCAATCGTTCTGGTGCAGCTGTCGCCGGACCAACGGTCGCAACGATTTTGGCGAGGCGCGAACGACGCATGTTGATTCCAGACGTAAGAGGATGAAACGCGTGTGAATAAAATGCGAAGGTCAGTCTTCGATGATGGCGTTCAGACTCTCGCGTGATGGGCTCGCATCCCGCCGCCACAATGCACCTGCGCCGAAGGCGAAATTGATCACCCCGGCTCAACGCGGTCCGGGAGGCATCCAGCAGAGATTCGAACAGGAGAACGCCGCCAGAATGAAGACATGGTCCTTGCTTCCCAAAGTAGCAAAATCGACGGCACAAGATGACCGAATTGACCTCATGTCGCGATACAGATGCCGTGAGTCGCGATTTCACGTTGCGGATGCAGGCGCCTTCTGCACGCGATGAGCGGATGCCAGAATGTTCGAAACTGCCCGGTAAGCGAAGACTATGCCGGGGCCGATGGTGATGCCTGCTCCCGGATAAATTCCACGCATTGGTGAGGTCATATCATTGCCGCAGGCATAAAGACCCGGGATTGGCACGCGTTCTGCGTCCAGAACCTTGCCGTAGCTATCGGTCGCCAAGCCAGCGGCTGTGCCGAGCGTTGCCGGAACGATCGGCAGCGCGATGAAGGGGCCACTCTGGATGGGCCCAAGATTTGGATTTTTCGTTCCTACCGAGGGATCGCCAAGCGTGCGGTTGAACGCCGATTCACCGCGTTTGAAGAGCGGATCGACGCCAGTGGCGGCGTGCGCATTATGCTCCTCGACCGTCCTTTGGAGCTCGCCGGGATTCAACCCAATTTGCATGGCTAGCTCCGGTATCGTTCGGCCCAGTGTGACGTAGCCGAGCCGCGCGTACTTTCGGATACTCAGCGTCCATGGCCAAGGCAGCAGATGTCCCATGCCCCTCAGCCGAACGAACTCCTGATCGCAAACGAAGTAGAACCGCTTGTCTGCGGGATATCCGTTTCCAAACATCGCGAGGCAGATATCGTGGTATGAATTGGATTCGTTGACGAAACGTTGCCCATTCGGGGCAACCGCGATGACGCCGGGTCGTCCGCGGTCGAGCCATCCGTAGGGGACGATTTGGGAGCCTGTCCCACTCCTGAGCATCGAGACTGGAGTCCAGAACCCTGCAGAAGCGACGTCCTTGTCGATTGCAGCTCCGAGCTTCGAGGCAAGGTTAATGCCATCGCCTGTAACATCGGCATGAGCCAGCGTGTCGTCATGCTGGTGTGGGCCGCTCAGCTCGGCTCTCAGCTGCGCGTTGCGCGCGAAGCCGCCGGTCGCGAGAATGACAGCGTGGGATGCGCGCACGCGGATCTCAGAATTGCCGCGTTTGACGATTGCCCCTGTGACGCGCCCGTCTTCCATGACGAGCTCAACGAGAGGAGACGCCGGCCATATTTCTACGCCTAACTTCCGCAAACTCACGAGCAGGCGCGCAATCAGGGCATTGCCTCCGCTGAACTCGGTGCCGCGCCTGTAGCTCAAGCGATCCCGCGCGTAGCGAGTCACGCGACGCAAGACATGCTTGAGGGAAGCAAACGATTGGAACGGATTCAGGAAGCTTCGGACTTCGCTGGAAGAAATCATCATCCCCCCGAGCACAACCCGAATGGGGTCGCCGATCAGATCGAAGTCGGGGCCGAGCAGCCGCGCATCGTAGGGTGCAGGGCTGAGTGCCCGGCCTTTGTCGGCTCCGCCGATCTGGCTTGAGTGATAATCGGGCGCGGAGGCCAGCGTGAACTTGACCTCTGTCCCGGTCTCGAGAGCGGCAAGCGCAGTCGGCCCGTCCTCAAGATAGGCTTCGATGAAGTCTTGCCGATAGTAATTGCCAAGCTCATGCTCGAGGTATGTCCTGGCTTTCGGAAGCGAGTCATCGATTTTGGCGGAGCGCGCCTGAAGCGAACAGGGAACCCAGATCATGCCATTCGACAGCGACGTGGTCCCGCCGAGACGCGAAGACTTTTCGCAAACCGTCACGCGAAGTCCATTCTTTGCGGCGTAGAGTGCCGCCGAAAGGCCGGCTGCCCCGCTACCGACTACGAGCACCTCTGTTTCGAACGTTTGAGTAGCATCTATTGGTGGCAATGCCGCTGTCCTTTGTTCGCCTGATTGGTTGATCGGCTTGTCCATCTCCGCCTCGCTGCGGTGTTTCTTTGAACGTCAGTGATGTCGCGGAAGGGGAACGGCTTTGAACTCCTCTGCCGCCGCTTTGACCGAGCGTTCAATCGGTATTCGTTCGATTGAGGAGGCCCCGACAAAGCCGACACACTCAGTCGACCGATAGACCTCGAATGTGTGCTGGGGCTCCGCGACTGCCCCACCATGACAGAGCAGGATGACGTCCGAGCGGACCGCTTGCGCGGCCGCGTTGATCTCGTTGATGCGCTGGATCGCCTCCTGGATGGACTGGCCCTCCTCATGGCCCACGAGCCCGCCGCGCGTCGCGCCGACATGTGGGACGATGCAGTCGGCTCCGCTGCTTGCCATGGCTTTGGCATCTTCGGGGCTCGCAACGTAGGCAAGCGAGAAGATGTTCTTCTTGCGGGCAGTCGCAATCATCTCGAGCTCGCGCTCGAACCCAAGTCCAACGCGACCGCGGCGGTCACGCCATTTCTCTCCCATCGTGGAGATGGTCGGATAGTTGATCACACCGGAGAATCCGGCGGCTAGGAAATTGTCGAGAAGATCGTCGAGATCGAGCCGCAGGGGATCCCAGGCCTCGACGCCGCCTATGACGGGTACGGAAGACACGACGTTGCGGATTTCTGCCGCAAGCTCCAGCGTACGCGCGTTGGAGTCACCAATACGACTGGTGGGGAGCCCCATGAGCCGCGAGAGCCCAGTAGAGTAGACCACCAGCATATCCGCCCCTCCGAGTGCCGCGCATTTTGCGACGAGGCCGCAGCTGCTCGCCGCGGCAAGGACCGCTTTTCGCTCCGCGACCTGACCTGCAATCCTCGAGAGAATTTCGGTTCGCTCAAACATCTGCACGGGACGTGCCTCCTTGACCTAATTGTTTGAGGAGCCACGTCACGGCGGCCTCGGCAAATTCGGGGTCGTTGATGTGACAGTCCAGCTCGCAGACAACGATCTCTGGCCGGAGATTGTCCTTAACTGCCTGGAGCCATGCCCCATCGGCATCGGCATCGCGAAAGACGCCACCCTCTCGGTCGTAATCTGACACGCCTTTGGCTGGCCAAAGCACGGCTGCCGGCCCGCGTGCTTGCGAGAGCCGCTCGGCCGTAACCCGGCCGATTTTTGCGCTCTCCGCAGGCGTGGTTCGCATCAGTGTCGTGTACGGTGTATGTGAATAGAAATGGCGGCCGCGAAATTGATCGGGAACGCTGGCCGGTGGACCAAAATTGACCATGTCGATCGCGCCGGGCGCGATGACTTGTGGGATTGAGCGGCGCGAGGCCGCCTTGAGCCGATCGGGCCCGGCGCTGGCCGTGCCTCCCATGAGTTCATCGGCCAATTCCGTTGTGGTCAGATCGAGCACGGCATCGAATTCGCCGGCGGCAATCAGCTGCTCCATTTTGCGACCGCCAGCACCGTTGGCAGGAAAAACGATCGCGTCTGCGCCGGCCTCTGCAAGACGTGCGACGCATTGAGTTGCCGCGGGCGTCGTCACACCGAAGGCCGTGATCGCAACAATCGTTCTTTCGCACCCATGCTTGGCCGGCACATAGCGCATGGCCGCAATGGCTCGGCCTGCATTCTCCAGCACCCTTGCCGTGAACGCGTTAATGCCGAAGAAATCGACCAAGGTCGGATAGAGCATGATGTCGTTGTGGATCGCGAGTTCGGCCAGGAGCGCTGGTCTTGCACTGGTCACCAGCAGCTTGGGGAAGCCGTAAGGCAAATCAGACACGACCTCGCCGAAAACAGCGCTTCCCTTGCCTCCTGCAATGGCCACAATCGCGCTGATTGCGCCCGAGGCGAGCAGGCCAGCCACCTTTATGCGGGTAGCTGCGGCAATCTCTTTCAGGAGCTCGGCGGGCGAGGCTGAGCGCGCGCGGCTCGCGTCAGTTGCGTGGGCGGCCTTCACCTTATTATTCGAGGTCCCGATATCGATCAGGATGGTCTTTCGGCCGCATGTTTGGATGATGTCCGAGAGGAAGGATGCTTCGGGGCCTTTGGTGTCCAGCGTAGCCACGATTGCAACCGCGCCTGAGGCGCCGGCCGAAATCCCAGATCGATTACCATCCCGGACCGACCCCTGGTCGCCCGTGCAATGGTGAGACACGATCTTCCTCCCGGATCATTCTTAATAGCATGTGGTCTAAACCGAGCCGACGCTGGCTATAACATCGGCGAGGAGTGTGATTGGGTAAGATTGGGTAGATGCCCTGAAACGGCGGCTTATAGGAAGACTGCCGGCCTCCCCTCAGCTTTTCTCAAAAGCGCGTCCTTCTGGAACTTGATGTAGCGTGTCTGTGGGCTCGACCAAGCAATCCTGGCGCCCCTGCAAGCGCAACCCATGCCCCGGAGCCGGAGTGCATTCGGCAAAGGCCGCCGCGCCCTACGAATTGGACGTGAGGACCTCCGTCCTCAGCAACAAACCGCCGGGCCCGTGGTGGCCTATTCGTGCTGCACGCCGGCGCAATGCCCGCCCCCCTGCGAAGGTCACACGTTTGCGGGACGTCATCGACTGCGCCGAGACACTCTGTGGCTGTGCGATTGAGCGGGCCTAGCAGGGGCACTGCGGTCACGACGCACAAAATTCACCTTCGCGTCTTCATTTCCGGGAGAAGCGCGGCGTCTTCGGTGTCATTAGGCGAGAGCTGCGCCGCCGCTTCCCCATCGAGCCCATGATCGGACACACAAAAGCCGAAGGTGACCTCGGCCACGTACCTCAAGTGCAGCGCCGACGCAAATGTCATCCTCTCAGCCGTTGGCCACAACATGCCGCCGCATCCTCGCTGACTCAGACAACGCTTGAGCGGCCTGTTCGCCGGACTGCTATGGCGAACCCTCGCCTGCTCCGCCAAGCTCACTTAGCGAGTGAGTTAACTATCTCGGACTGGCGCTAAAAACTAAGGTGCGAGGTACCGCAGAAGTTCCGGATTGCCGCGGACATCGCCTGCCGCGCCGTGCAGCGCGATGCGGCCGCGATCGAGTACGTACGCGTGGCTCGCCACGCGCAAAGCGAGATCCAGGTGCTGCTCGACGATGATCACCGCGATCTCCTTGGTGAGCGCAGTCAGGCGTTCAGTGATCTCCTCGATCACGCCGATCCAAACTCCCTCGGTCGGCTCATCCAGCAGCAGCAGCTTTGGGCTTCCCAGTAGCGCACGCCCGATCGCTAGCATCTTACGCTCGCCGCCCGAAAGAGTGCCGGCTGCCTGATCCAAGCGGTGGCCGAGCTTGGGAAAGATCGTCAGGACCCGATCAATCGCCGAAGCGTCGGTGTTGGAGAGCGATCCCACTGCGAGATTATCACGTACCGAGAGGCGTGCGAACACCGAGTGCTCTTGCGGCACATAGCCGATACCGGCGCGCACACGCTGCTCGGTCCGGAGGCGATTGAAATCGTGGCCATCAAAGAAAACCTCGCCTCTCCAGCTTGGTAGCTCGCCGACGATGGCCTTCATCAGCGTGGTCTTGCCTGCACCATTCCGGCCAAGCACGGCGACACCGCCGCGCCTAGGAATGCCGAGGGTAATGTCAAACAGCACCTGGCTGCGGCCATAACCCGCGTCGAGATGCCTTATGTCGAGGAACTGTTGTTTAAGCACGGCGTAAGTAGATCTCCTGGACACGTTTGTTGGCCTGGATCTCCGCGACGCTTCCTGTCGCAAGCACCTTGCCTTGGTCGAGGACGGTGAGGCGGTCGCAGATATCGCGGATGAAATCGAGATCGTGCTCTACGATAACGAGAGAGCAATGCTCTTTGATTGGTCGCAAGAGTTCGCCGGTGACGCGGCGCTCCTCCAGACTCATGCCTCCGGTGGGCTCGTCCAAAAGCAGGAGCCGGGGCTTGCCCGCGAGCGCCATCGCAATCTCCAGCCACTGTTGCTGACCATGAGAAAGCGCTGCTGCGGCATCAAACGCGCGATCGGCAAGACGAAACTGGGTGAGCATCATCATGACTTGGTCGTGCAACTGTCTGCGGCTGCGCGAGAACACAAGATCAAGAAGCGAGCAGTGCCCCTGCAGCGCGAGCAAGATATTGTCGTAGAGGGTGAGGGTTGGCAGCACCGATGTGATTTGGAACTTCAGGCTCATGCCAGCCCGAGCGCGCTCGGTGGGCGTGAATGCGGTGATGTCAGTGTTGATGAAGCTGACCTTGCCTTTCGTCGGCACTTCCGCCCCGGCAATGCACTTCATCAGCGTGCTTTTGCCCGAACCGTTCGGCCCGATCAAACCGTGGAACTCGTTCTCGCCGACCGTGAGAGCCGCGCCATCGAGTGCCGTAAGCTTGCCAAAGATCTTTCCAATGCCTGCGGCTTCAAGAAGCGGCATGATGCTGCGCCCTCTTCTTGCTTTGCCCTTTCGCGGCGAAGCCACCCACGCGCTCGCGCTCCGTCAACACTATGCTGATAAGCCCGAGCGGCCGGAAAAGGATCACGAGTAGCAGGAGCAGGCCCAGAATGATCGGCCAGATGTCGCGGTAATTGTCCGACAGCCAGAAAGAGAGGCCTTCGACGATGGCCGTACCGATCACCGCGCCTATCAGCGTGCCGGAGCCGCCGAACAGCACGTAGAGCACGACCTGCGTGGAGACCACAACGCCGATCATGTTGGGCCACACAAAACCCTCGTGGAAGGCATAGAGGCTGCCGGCCAGGCCTGCGATGGCGCCGCTGATCGCGAACACTATGGCCTTCAGATGCTGTGTCTTATAGCCGAAGAAAGCGATGCGCTGCTCATTCTCGCGGAGGCCAGCGAGCGCGAGACCGAACTGCGAGCGCACCAGGAAGCGGCATGCTAAGTAGACAATGACGAGAAGCCCCAGTGCGAGATAGTAAAAGATCGGCCCTTCCGAGAGTTCGTAGGAGCCGAGCGTCATCGGCGGAATCGAGGGAATGCCGTTCTGGCCGCCAAGATAGTACCAGCCTCGCGCGAGACGATCGGCGGCATAGGCGCCGGTGAGCGTACCGAGCGAAACGAAGATCACGCTGGCTGGATGCCGGCCGAGTAGGAGGAAACCACCGAGCAGCAGCGCGAAGACGAGGCCGATTAGTGTGCCCGCCGGCAGCACTAAAAGGATTGAGGTGATGTCGAGATCGCGTGCAAGCAGCGCGACGCCATAGCCTGCCGAGCCGAAGAAGAGGGCCTGCCCGAAACTCATGATCCCGGCATACCCCCACACCAGATCGAACGAGAGAGCGAAGATCGCCAGGATCACGACGCGCGTCGCAAACACCGTAAGATAGTCGTGCAGCATCACCGGGAGGACTAGTGCTCCAATCAGCACTAGCCCTTCGATGATGAGCAGGACCCGTCGCGCAGGGCCAACTTGCCCTGCAAAGGCGGTTTCCGCCATTTCAGCCGTCGCACAGTTCACTTCTAATGTGGGCACCGATGGCCTCTCTACCGCGCTCATCGCTTCCGCCGCGACTCGTCAGCATTCCCTGGGATCAACAAGCCCATTGCTACGTTCCACGATTTCAAACTTCCCGCTTTTGCACACCGCCGTGTACATGTTCATCTTACAGTGCCGCTTGCCCGGCACCATCTCGGCGGGACCGCCCGGACTTTCCGCGATCTTGGCGTGATCGAGCGTTGCAGCAACCGACTCGCGATCGACCTTCCCGGCTTCCTTGACCGCGGCCTCCCAAAGTTTCAGACCGCGATAGGTGCTGGGCGCGGCACTGCTCGCGGCAAACAGGGAATCTCCAGGATAGTCCTTTTCATAGGCCGCCTGAATTCTGGCGGAGACGGGATCATCTTTGGCGACTGCTTTGTAATAGTCGAGGCAACTCGCAAGCCCTTCCATCTCATTGACCGGATGGAGGCTAAGATAATTCTCATCCTCATTCACGGCAGCAAGCCGTCCGCCGTTCTTGAGATAGCCCGCTTCATAGAGCTGCTTGAATAAGGGGCCGACACCGGGTGGAATGACAGTGTTGAAGACAGTGTCGACCTTGTTAGAGATAATCCCGTGGACAGTAGCGGAGAAATCGACCTGGTCGAGAGGATAATACTCCTCGAACACGACCTCGCCGCCATTTGCGTCAATCAACTTACGGGCGTATGCATTAAGATTACGCGGCCAGATATAGTTAGAACCTGGAAGGGCAAACCTCTTGCCGCCGTTTTTGATCAGCCAAGGGATAAATGTGTCGCATTGCTGCGCCGGCGTGGCGCCGGTGCAGAACAGGTATGGTGTGCATTCCTGACCTTCATAGAATTGTGGATAAATATAGAGCGTCTTGCCCCGTGATACGATTACATCCTTGATCGCGTTGCGCATCGAGCTCGCGAGGCCGCCGAGGACCATGTCCACCTTGTCGCGCTGGATCAGCTTGCGCACATTGCCCACCGCCACCGATTCATTAGAGGCGGTGTCTTCGATATAAAGCTCGAGCGGCCGGCCCAAAAGTCCGCCGGAATTGTTGATTTCCTTGATCACCATTCTGGCGACGTTGGCATCCGCCTTTCCGGCAAAGCCGATTGGGCCGGTGAGATCGATCGCGATGCCGACCTTGATGGGGCCTTCGGCCGCATTGGCCCAGTCGGGGCGGATCACCCAACTGCTGGCTCCTGTGGCGATCGCACCAGCCGTGAAAGCGAAGTTCGAAAGGAAACGACGACGTGTGAGTTGGACGCGATCAGCAATCATATGACTACACTCCCCTTTGCGCGATGAGGCCTTGCGGGCGGAACTTGATGAAACAGATGGCAAGCACGAAGACGAGCACGTCGGCGACTACCGGTGCCACTGCCCAAGGTAGCGCCGCGGTAAGAGCGCCGATTACGCCAGCCCCTGCCACCGGTCCGATGAAGGAGCCGACGCCACCGACCATGACGGCAACAAATCCCTGGATCAGAAAACGAATTCCGAGATCGGCAAATAGATCGAAAACCGGCACGATAAGCGCACCGGCGAGCCCCGCTAACGCTGCGCCGAAAGCAAAGGTGGCGCCATAGATGAACGTCGTCGAAACGCCAGAGGCGCGCGCCAGCGCTGGATTTTCCAGCGTCGCCCGAACGCGCAGGCCGAAGCTTGTGCGCGACAGGAGCAGATAGCAGGCCCCCATCACCAAACCCGTGATCACGAGTATCGCGAAGCGCCAGGCCGAGATGTGCATCGTGGCGATAGCGATAGATCCGCCAATCGGCTCCGGAACCGTCAGATAGAAGCCGCCAATCAGGCCCCGCACCGTTTCTCGGATGATAAGACCGAGGGCATAGGTGCCGAGCATCGCCACGATCGGTGCCGCATAGAAGCGGCGGATAATGAGTGCTTCGAGTACAAAACCCAGCAATCCGACGAGGATCGGTGCGGCCGCCATACCGACCCAAACGGGGAGACCATGGCTATAGGCGAGATACGTAATATAGGCACCGAGCAACACGAACTCGCCTTGGGCAAAATTGAAGATGCCCATCATGCTCGCTATGACTCCGAGGCCCAGTACGATCAGGACCATGATCGCGCCGAAGCTGAGAATGTCGAATGCCGCCATGAATGCGTTAGTCATATGTTGCGATCCACCCGGACGCCATCGCAGCCCGTCTCACATCTTCTTCCAGTCGCCCATCTGTTCGAAAGCATGGGCGGCGCGGTAGACGGTGGATTCCTCGAAGTAACGACCGACCAGCATCAGGCCCACTGGTAAGCCGTCGACCATTCCGCAGGGCAGTGACATGGCTGGATGATGCGTAATGTCGAATGGCGCGGTATTGGTGAACATCTCGATGGCGCGCGTGAAATAGTCTTCGCGACTGGCGCCGGCAGGCGGCAGCGGCGTTGCCTTCATCGGCGTCGTCGGCATGAGTAGAAGGTC
Organism: Bradyrhizobium sp. 17; assembly: GCF_023073515.1. Taxonomy (NCBI): domain Bacteria; kingdom Pseudomonadati; phylum Pseudomonadota; class Alphaproteobacteria; order Hyphomicrobiales; family Nitrobacteraceae; genus Bradyrhizobium; species Bradyrhizobium sp. 17. Next base: position 114,004 of record NZ_JADPJQ010000127.1, read on the forward strand.
ATAGGTCTCCAGAGCCTTGTCGTATGTTGCAGCGAGGCGGCGAGAAATATTGACGGCCTTGCCGTAAAACCTGGAACCAAAAGTGTTGTTGATGTACGTGCCGAGCAACAGGAACAGCTTGTTCGTCTCGGACAACGAGTCTGCCTGCCGCCGCCACCCGCGATGGAAATCCATCAGGGAGGTCGGGTACAGATCGCCTCGGCTGAGACCATAGCCGTCGCCGAACATCATGGTCTGGACGGCGCCCTCGGTTCCGATCGGGGTCCAGATCGCCGCCCCGAGGAGATGCATCGGAATGGAGACGGTCTCAACAGTCGCACCGAGATCTTTAAAGCGCTTGGCTGCCTCGCGTACGCTTTCATTGACCGCAGCCTCCGCGGACGGCTGCTCGAAACCTTCCTTAAGGATGCCGATCTTCATCCCTTTGATGCCTGCACCCAAGGCCTTGGTGTATTCGTCAACCTTTGGTGCCTTGATGCGCGAATCGTAGCCGTCGTCACCGGCGATCACCTCGAGCAGCAGCGCGTTATCGGCCACTGTTGCCGTGATCGGTCCGGTGTGATCAATAAAGACCTCGATCGGCATGATGCCCGTGTAGGGAACGAGACCCCAGGTCGGCTTCATACCGTATGTGCCGCAGAACGAGGATGGCATGCGGATCGAGCCGCCTTGGTCGCCCCCGATCGCCATGTCGACCTCGCCGAGCGCGACCACAACCCCGCTTCCCGAGGAAGAACCGCCGGCCGAATAGCCCATCCTGTGTGGATTATGCACCGGACCGGTCGCATTGGTGTGGCTGCCACCCGAGAGACAGAAGGCCTCGCAGTGAACCTTGCCGGCAATCTCGGCACCAGCATCGAGCATGCGCGTAACAATGGTGGCGTCGAAGTCGGGTACGTAGCCTTCGAGGGTGGCCGAGCCATTCATCATGGGCACCCCGGCCAGCATGATGTTGTCCTTCAGGGCCACCGTCTTGCCCTTGAGCTTGCCGCTCGCCGCGCCCTTCACCGTCGACTTGCGGTACCAGGCGTTGCGCGGGTTCTCCTCCGGCGACGGCCGATAGCCCGGAGTGCGTGGATATTTGACGACCGGCAATTCGTCGGGCATTGCAGCGACGAGATTGTACGCTTCGAGCGAGCCCTGCATCAGGCCTCGGAACGAGGCAACGTCCTCATCGGTCAGTGAGAGACCACACTGTTCGGCGATGCTACGAAGCTGGGTTGGCGTGGGAAGGGCGACTGACATGAGGCTCTCCTAAGAAATTTCATCCCGGCATTTGGACGTGCCGCCCATCGATTATTCTACGATGGCCACTTACTCGCCACATACTGCGGAGCAAGTGCATTCGCCCGAAGTGGGCGCGCAACGTGATCTGGGTAATATTGGGTAAAACGACTCCGGTGCTGAATGCGTTTGGCGGTGTGGAGCCCCTGCCGACCCCGCCCACCTTGCCACTTCCTGTCGCGGTCCACGTCGGATGTTCCGAAGATGCGCGACGATTCAAGCAAGCCAGCATCATCAGCTTGGAGTTGCAATGTGGCAGCGATCTGACAGAGTAACGCGCTGCATTAGCAGCTAGTTTCCGCAGGGAAACATCCAGCTACTTCATCTTGGAGATGTGCCCCAAACATTTAATGGCCAAACGTTGAAGGCTGCGACGTATCGATTCAGTTCCCTTCGGCGCGCCGCCAAGTATGGGGGGCCGTGCCAGTGCTGCGCTTAAATTCACGACTGAAGTGATAGACGTCGCAGAAACCGCAGCGTTCGGCGATAGCATCGAGCCCCGCGTCAGTTTCCAAAAGTAACTTTTGCGCCATCAAAATGCGCTCTCGGATCAGCCAGCGCCGCGGACTGATCTGTAGATACCTTTGGAATAGCCGCCGCGTTTGCGCGGCACTGAGCCCGGTGACGGAGGCCAGTTCCTCGGCATGCCAGGATCGCGCTGGAGCCTGCCGCATCTTTGAGACGATGGCGCGCAATGGGTCTGGAAGACGAGACTCACCGTGCTTGGGTGAAGGCGCTGCTATGAGGTGCAGCAGTTCTGCCACAAGGTGATTGAGGGCCATATCGACGTTATCATCTCGAGCGCGCAAGACACCAAACAGCTCTTCGAACCACCGGTCGATGTTGTTCGGCGCCAATATTGTTGCGAGGGTTGCACCACCGCCGAACACCTTTCGCCGAATGGCTGCACAGTTTGGTCCGTCGATCCGTACCCATAGAACGGTCCAGGGATCGCTCTCGTCGGGCCAGTGCGCATGCGGTGTCTCGTTGGCGATCCACATCAACTGATTGCGCCCAACACTCAATGTCCTTCCCTCGCTCGATACGAAGCCACGACCCGCTGTGCAGTAGAGAATGTCCTGGCCCGGATAGCTATCTCGCGCGATGTGATGGTCAGGGGCAGTGATGACTTTACCAGCCCTCAGCACCGTAAAGGCGCACCGAGTCCAGGCGACATCAGGAAGGACATACTGATGGCTCTCAGGGAAAAATGTGCGCTGCGGTATTTTTACCATGCGCGTTTTATATAAATCAGAGCGTGCTTTGTCCATTTCTACGCACGAGCTGCACATCTATGCTCGCTCACAACGACTAATAAGCAAACTCGCCGATGGGCCATTCTGGATGCACGTTTTGTCTCCTTGGGCGGCTGCTGCGAGTATTTAGGGAGGAGCTGGTGTCAATACTCAGCGCCCGCGAACAGCGCCGTCACGCTGAGCGCCGCACTTCCCTTATGCCGATATCGTGGAGGCAATCCACACAAGCGCGAGCTTTAAGCACCTTCAAGGGAGGAATCGATGGGTAAACCGAAAATCACCGTCGTTGGCAGCTTCGCAGTGGGACTTACCATTCGGGCTCCGAACATTCCCGTCTTCGGCGTCACAATGCTCGGCAGCAGTTTCGATATGGGGCCTGGCGGAAAGGGCTCAAACCAGGCGGTTGCGACCGCGCGGCTGGGGGCGGACTCCTCGCTGGTGGCCATCATCGGCAACGACAAGTTCGCCGACATCGCAATCGATCTGTTCAAGGCCGAGGGCGTTGGTACAGCGCATGTCAAGCAAATCGCTGAGAGCCCGACGGCGGTGGGCTTCATCATTCTCAACGAGCGCGGTGAGAACTTCATCATCATGGACTATGGCGCAACCAACGCTATGGATCCGGCTTATGTAGATCGCGCCGAGAGCCGCATCCGGGAGAGCGACGTCGTCATGGCGGTGCTCGAACCCCCGGTCGAGGTAGCAATGCGAGCCATGGAGCTGGGCCGAAAACATGGCAAGAAAACTGTCCTTAATCCAGCTCCCGCCGCGCCGCTTCCTGATGAGATTTTCCCGCTAGTCGATTACCTGACGCCGAACGAGAGCGAACTTCGTATTCTGCTCGGTCTACGGCCGGACGATCCGCGCCCTTCGCGCGAGCTAGTGGAGATGCTGCGCAAGCGCGGCGCCGCCAATGTGATCGTAACCCTTGGCGACCGCGGCGTGCTCATTGTGACCGACACGATCGATACAGCCATCCCAGCCGCCGAGGTCGACGTCGTGGACACGACTGGCGCTGGCGACGCGTTTAATTCCGGCTTCGCCGTGGCTCTGGCCGAAGGACGGGATGTGATCGAAGCCGCGCGGTTCGGGGTTTGCTGCGGCGCCCTGGTCTGCACCAAGCTCGGGGTCATTCTTGGCATGGCAACACGCAGAGCAGTCGAAGAAATGTATCGTACAATTTTCGCGTCGGCTTGAAAGGAATCAGAATGAGCCTGAACCATATGCTTCCAGATGCCGACTTGGCCTGCTCCGTCGTCAAGAGAAGCAATAGCGAGGTGAGGATCGGCTGTCAGCCAGCGTGTCGAAACCCGCCGCACTCCGTTTGGCATGGTCTCGCTGTCGCTGCAGGGCATCCGCATATCGAACCATGTGCACAGTGATGGCCGGCGGCTTGACGACTTTGTACATGAACGCTCGACCGCAGGACGACACGCAGTTGATAGGGGGCGAGGCGACCCTCCGAAATGTCTTCACAGGCGCCGAATCGACGCGCCGGACCTTTGGCAAAAACTTCGAGAGCTAGTGAGCAAGATGCCGCGGATTTACGATTGGGCCGCGCGCGAAGCTGAGCGCACGGTGACCGTAGCCGATCTGTGCGCGGCCCGAGACTCGGGCAAGCGCTACACTCAAGTCACCGCTGAGACGGCGGACGAGGCAGCAGCTGCGGAGAAAGCTGGTGTCCAGATGCTGGTTGCCCGCGCCCGTAACGTGGAGGCCGTGCGCAAGGGTTCGAAACGGCTTTTCGTCACTGCGGCGCTGGGCTTTGCCGATGCCGTAACCCGGGACGATATCCTACGCACCGCATTGAAGGCGCTGACGGACGGCGCCGATGCGGTGATCACGGCACGCGGCATGGCGACTGTCTCTATGCTCGCAGCCGAAGATATCCCGGTCGTGGGTCACCTGGGACTCGTTCCAAGGAAATCGACCTGGGTCGGAAAGCTTCGCGCTTTCGGCAAGAATGCCGATGAAGCCTTGACGCTTTTTCACCGCTTCCGCCGCCTCGAAGAGGCCGGCGCTTTTGCAGTCGAATGCGAGGTTATCCCCGCCAGAGTCATGGCAGAGATCCGTCGGCGAACCGGACTGGTGACGGTTTCGCTTGGCTCCGGACCTGATGCCGACGTGATCTTTCTCTTCACCGAGGACATATGTGGTGGCGAAGGCCGGCGGCCCCGGCACGCCCGGACCTATGGGAACCTGCAAGCGCTGCAAGAGCGTGTCAAGGAAGAGCGTGTGAAAGCCCTCAGTGCATTTCGCGCTGACGTCAGTGCGAATGCGTTTCCGGGGCCGCAGGAAACCTCGATTATCGACGACGACGAATTCGCCGCGTTTATGTCAAGGCTGAAACAAGAGGGCTTTTGAGTTTTGATCTGAGTCTCGTGCGGGCGATAACCGCGATGATGTCTCGGCGCCTGAGGATCTGGCCGCGTAGGCGAGCCTCTCTCTTCAAAACGTTGATGGAGTAGCAAATATGGATGACATCCTATACGGGGCGCGCGACAAACGCGGGAATTGGACACCGAACAAGAGGCCCGAACGCGCGCCGATTTTTGTCTGGCCAGTGCAACCGAAGAAAGTTATTCGTTGGTTGCCGGGGTACTTCTTGCCCTGGAATACCCTCTATTTCGTGATCTCGCTTGTATCGTGGATCTATCTGACACCCGCGCTTGATACAATGCGGGAATTCCGCGCTGACTGGATTTTGCTCATTCTGCTGCGCAACGCTGGGCTAACGCTCCTAGTCTATGGCAGCTTTCACTTCATCCTCTATATCCAACGGCGCCAGGAAACCAACTTCAAGTATAATGCAAAGTGGCCCGACACCGACAATACGGCCTTTATGTTCGGAAGCCAGACGGCTGAGAACGTGTTTTGGACCATGTGTAGCGCGGCGCCAGTATGGACCGCATACGAGGCGGCCACCTGGTGGCTCTACGCTAACAGCTATCTGCCGTACGTCGATTTCGGACAGCACCCGGTGTACTGCGCCATCCTCGTGTTGGTGATGCCGGTCTGGCGCGAGTTGCACTTCTATCTGATTCACCGGCTCATTCATATCGGGCCGCTGTACCACTTGGTACACAAAGTACACCACAAGAACGTAAACCCGGGGCCGTGGTCGGGCTTGTCAATGTCTCCCCTTGAACACATCGCCTATTTTTCCGGCGTGCTGATCCATTTCGTCGTGCCCTCCCACCCGGTACATGCAATGTTTCAGCTCATGCACGCAGGGTTGTCCGCCGCGAAGTCTCACACCGGTTTCGACCGGGTGGTCGTAGACGATGCGAAGGCCGTCAACACAGACAACTTCTATCACTACCTCCACCACAAGTATTTCGAAGTGAACTACGGTGAGCGTCGCATCCCGCTCGACGAGTGGTTCGGCACAGCTCACGACGGTTCTCCGGAAGCGGACGAGAGGATGTACAAACGCATAAAGGCCAAGAAGTGGGCGCGCGGCAGTTAGCTCTGATGTTGCGGAATGTCCGTCCGGCTCTCTTCTTACTAGCCCTGCGCAGGTGCGGGAGCCTCCCGTCCGCCCGCCAAGGACATTTGCGCGGGTCGCGGATTTGCCAAGGCATCGGTGCAATTGTTGCGATTTAGATTCAGAGGGATACGGAATGACTAGCCAAGGAGAATGGGTTGCCGCCTGTGCTACCAATGCATTGATGCCCGAAGAGACCCTTCGCTTCGATCATGGTAGCTGCACGTTTGTAGTTGTTTGCTCTCCCGAGGGAGACTACTTCGCGATCGATGGCCATTGCTCCCACGAGAAAGTCCATCTAGCGGATGGCATCGTCGACGGCGGAATCATTGAGTGTCCCAAGCACTTCGGGACCTTCGATTACCGAACGGGCGAGTCGCGTGCTTTGCCCGCATGCGTCGACTTGCGCAGTTACGAGGTGAAGGTCGAGAACGACACCGTCTTCATCAAGCTCTAATTGGAGCCAAAGGGCGGAATGCAGGACAATGTCGAAGCAGAGCTTGCTTATACTACAGTCCCTTTGGGCGATGGAACGGCGCCAGCCCGACGGGGTCGAACGTTCCATCGATCAGAACATAGCGATGATCCAAGAAGCCGGGTTCGACGGCATTAGCACCTCGTGCACTGATCCTGCGCGCGTCGCCCTGATTGCACGTGCCCTAGCCGGCTCGGGACTTGCAGTCGAGGGCATGTGCTTCCCGCAGACGATCGATCACCTGAAAGCTGCCATTGACCTTGCTCGGCGCCTCGACGTCGTGCATCTCGACGTCCAGCCTGACATTCGCCCGCGCCGTGTCGCCGACTGTGTCCCGCTGCTGGAAGGCTGGATCAGGGTGGCGCAAGATGCGAACATGCCGATCTACTTCGAGACGCATCGCAATAGGATGACGACAGATCTCCTGTTTACACTCGAGTTGATGGATCAGGTTCCCGAGATGCGCATGCTTGCTGATCTCTCGCACGTCCTATTGGGCCGCGAGTTTTGGTATCCGATCTCGGACGAAGACGAAGCGCAGGTGCGGCAGGTGCTCGACCGCACCTGGGCATTTCATGGCCGCGTTGCATCGCGCGAGCAGATACAAATTGAGATCACGTTCCCTCAGCACAAAATCTGGTTGGATCTGTTTCTCTGTTGGTGGAAGTATGGATTCAAGAGCTGGCAAAGGCGCGCTGGTGCGGATGCTCGTCTCGCTTTCGTCTGCGAACTTGGTCCGCAGCCTTATGCAATTACCGACCGACAAGGCAACGACAGCACAGATCGCTGGAAGGAAGCTCTCTTACTCAAATCCCTCGTGCGCAACGTGTTCGAGAGTGTGGCAAACGATGCGCCGCCTTCAACTGGCGATCGGGTGGCCACTTGAGTGCAAAATCCACAATAGTGATTGTCGGCGCGGGCGAAGCCGGCACAGCCGCCGCCATCGCCCTGCGCGAACGTGGATGGCGGGGCAGACTGGTCTTTGTAGGCAACGAATCTATACTGCCGTATGAGCGCCCGCCTCTATCCAAGGCGCTCCTGCTCGACAAAATGAACCCTGGACCCAAGCTGATTGTGACGTCACAACGCCTTGCCGAGTTGGAAATAGAGTATCTTCAGGGAAGCGAAGCGGTCTCAATTGATCGCGTGACCAACATGGTTGCGCTCTCAAACGGCTCAGCGATAGCGTATCACCGTCTCCTACTGGCCACGGGAGGCCGACCTCGGAAACTGATCGTTCCGATCGCCGAAGGAGCCGAGGTGGCGACACTACGGACGTACGAGGACGCCACGCGCATCCGCCATGTCATTGGTCAAGGATGCGACGTGATCGTGATCGGAGGCGGCTTCATCGGGCTTGAGGTTGCCGCGAGCGCCGTCTCGAGAGGTGCTTCGGTGACCGTACTCGAGGCAGGACCGCGGCTACTTACGCGGGCAGTGCCAGCTTCTATGGCTGAGTTGATCAAAGCCAAGCACGAACGTTCTGGCGTGCGCATCGAGGTAGGCGCGGTCGTCGAACGCATCGATAGGAGCGAAGGCCGTTCCAAAGTGGTAATGGACGGTCGCTCGCGTGACGCCGATCTCGTGATCGTTGGGGTCGGAGCGACGCCGAATGTCGGCCTTGCGCAAGCGGCGGGACTAGCAATCGAGGACGGTATCGCTCTGGACGAGACGCTCGCGACTTCAGATCCGCACGTTTTCGCGGCGGGTGACTGTTGTTCGTTTCCTCACCGCCTCTATGAAAGGCGAATCAGGCTGGAGGCCTGGCGCAACGCCCAGCGGCAAGGAGCGGCGGCGGCGGCGAACATGCTGGGCGAGAACCGTCCTTACGAGGACGTTCCTTGGTTTTGGTCGGATCAATACGACGAGACACTGCAAATCGTGGGCCTCGTTCCGGAAGGAGGAATCCCCATAATCAGAGACTTTGGTGCGAGAGCTCAGATCTTGTTTTACCTCGCAGCAGATGGGCGCCTGGTGGCCGCATGCGGATTCGGGAGCCTAGGTGTCGTAGCGAGAGAAATTCGTGCCGCCGAAATCATGATCGCGAGGCGGCTTAGACCTCCAGCAGACGCGCTCGCAAGCCCCGAGATGAACATGAAGAAACTAATGGGTTAGAATAGAATTCAGTATCCGAGACCGCCTCAGCGCCGATCCTGATTGCAGCCGGAGAACTGGCGTTAATCCGATGCCTATGCTGCTCGCCGCTCGGGCGCGCTACGCGGCTGGCCTACGTGGTCCTCAATGACGCTGGAGCTATACGAGTGCGGGGCTAGAACGGCTGGATGCTGATGGCTGTGCTCCCTGCGCCGATCAGCTTGCGCTCGACGTCGCGCCAGGATCCATCCGCGGCCGACTTCGGGGGCGCCGCGGCCACCATCGACTGGTCGTAGATACGAGGAACGAAAGCCTGCCCATTGTGCCCGCCGAGGCGAAGATTGCGACTATAGATCACAAACGTCCTTAATCTGCGGATGACGCTCGATCCAGAGCAGGCCATTTCTCCGTGTTGCAATCGGTCTGAATGAGAAGGGCCCCGTCCAAAGGCGGGGCCTTTCGTGCTGGGTATCGTTCACGCTGGGGTAGGCAGAGGTAGGAGACGAAGCCGCGCCGTGCCTAATCCCCGACGTACACGCCGCCTCGTTTCTTCGCGATCAGATAAACTATGATGCTAAGCAACGCGACGGCTGTGCCATAGAATGGAAACACCCAGGACAGATTAGAGCGTTGGAGCCATAGCAGCAGGAATGGTGTGGTACCGCCGAATATCGTTGCGCCAATAGCGTACCCGAGGGCGACGCCGGTGGTCCGAATATTTCTGGGCATCAACGTTGTGGCAATAAAGTTATATAGCGCCATATTGCAGCCGACCAGAGTTCCGCCCACCAACATAACGATGGAGAAGGTCAGAATGCTCTTCTCGGCATAGAGCAGGGATAGAAAGAACGACGGGATTAGCAGCAGGCGCATCATCACGAACGCCCGCGACGGTTTCACCTTATCCGCAAAGGCACCGATTGTCGGCGAGAACACCATCCAAATCGCGCCCATGACCGTCACGATGCCATACACATAAGTGCTGTTTTCCTTGAATACGCCGTTGGCAATGTTAGGCAAACCGAAATTGTACGTGTAATTAGCGATCTTCACGCCGCCAACAACCAGAATCGCGGCGAAAAGCGACAGCCTTGCCTTCCAAAGCGCTTTCCACACTCCGCCAGTCGTTTGTTGGATGCGCGAGTCCTCGTCGACCCGATGCATAGCGCGAGCGATTAGGGTTTCTGGAAGGGTCTGCCGAAGATAGATGATGAGCAAGCCTAGAACACCTCCGACTCCAAACGGAACGCGCCAAGCCCAATCGCGCATGACTTCAGGGGACACGGCGCCGCTGACCAGGAAAGCAACCAAGCTGGCTCCGATCGAGCCCACCATGATGAATGTGCCATTGACCAGTCCAAGGTATCGTCCCTCCTGACCTGCCGGTGCCAATTCGATCGCGATCGCATTGGCAACGCCCGCTTCGGCGCCTACGGCGAGGCCTTGCACCAGTCGGGGGGAAACCAGCACGATGGTGGCATTGATGCCAAGATCCTTGTAGCCTGGCAGCACTGCGATCGTCAGCGACGATAGCGCCATAGCGGAAACAGCGATCAGCATCACGGCTTTGTGGATGATGCGATCTGCGATGGGGCCGAGCAGCGCCGCCCCTAAAGGCCGTGCGGCAAAGCCTGCTCCGAATACTGCCAGTCCCGCGAGCAGCGAGACGACAGGGTCAGTGGCTGGAAAGAAGTGCGGCGACAGCCATGAAGCCATAGAGCTGCGTCAAACGCAGTGCCGAACGTGAGCCTGCGAGCGCCTCGGCCGACATGAGAGACCAGCTTCAGTAGATCGTTCGAGACGAACATTCCGCAGGTCATAGCCAAGATGAACAAGTTCTATCTTGAGCACCAAGAAAGTCTGCGTGCTTCTCCATCGCCGTCCTAGTTGTGTCCGGGATCGAGGACTTCGACTAGGAGGAGATCGCCGCGCCGTACAGACTTATCGGGTGTCGCACGCAGAATGCCGACCTGCTTTTACCTGCAATCTGATTAGTATGTCCGCGGAAGGACCGGATGGAGCCACACTCCTGCGAGTGTTTCGAAGATGGTCCCCCGCAGTTCAAAGAAGCACGCCTGCTCGGAAAGCTTCTGACGGAATGGGTGGCATCGCATGCCCTCACTGGCCCGGAGCCTGAAAAAGAGGCCGCTGCTGGACTTCTCCAACAGCGGCTTAAGTCGAGGGAGGAAGCAGACAAGCCCGGTCTGCCAGCGGATCCGGCGTGCGCTCACATGTAGACCGGGTTCAAATCACGTGTAAGATCGGCGAATGATACGATGAGTAAAATCGGGTATAATGCGTTGAAAGTGACAGGCGTCGGGAAACTTGCCAGTCTTCTGCCCGTCGGCCGTAAAGGTGCGTCGTTGGAAATCTACGCACCATCTTTGCGCAGCCTTCCGAAGGGCTCCATACTCGTGATGGCGACCTTGCCCATTATCGATTGGAATGACTGTCTGCTGCGCGGCTTGCAAAACGTTTCCGAGATAACGCGCGCCCACACGTACGCGGCCATCATGATGATCGATCCGTTCGCGTGTTGGGAGGACGTTGCCGAAGCGTTGAAAAAAGCTGGGGTCAGCGGAGTAGTAAATTTCCCACCAGCGTCCATGATTGAGCGATCTGCGGCTGGCGAACCGGTCGATTCCGGCCAGGAGCTCGAACTTCGGCGCATGGAATGGTTTGCTAGCCTGGGGTTTAAGATCTTGTTCGCCGCTGCCGATGATGCTGCGATGATATCGGCAGAGAGACGACTTGGTCCGCATCTCCATGGCATTGTCTACTTGCCGGAAACGGCTCTCGCGCTGAGGATTTGCGACGAGATAAAATTGGCCAGGCTTGACCAACAGGGGTCGTCGATCCCGAAGTTCGCGCTCTTGGACGTGACAGCTTCAAGGCGGCCGGTGGGCAAAAACAAGAGGGCAACTGCTACTCCAAGATCCTCAGCCCCTTGATCTTGTTGTACAGAGTTTTTCTTGAAAGCCCCAGATACCGGGCAGTCTTCCCTCGATGCAGCTTGTTTCGTTTCAAGCCCTCGATGATCCACTCGCGTTCGGAGAACGCGCTTGTCGGCTTCAGAGGTGATGACGCCGTCAAGAGTGGCCTCAGGACATCAGCCGTAATGTGCGTTTGTTGCAACGTCACCAGCTGATTCACGATCTGGCGTAATTCTCTCAAATTGCCCGGCCAGTTGTGGCCTGCGAGCGCCAAGAACGCAGAATTTTCTATACCGAGCGTCTGGGCATTCGAATCTCCTTTAGCCTCCACCGTGAAATGCTGAACAAGTTGCGGAAGGTCCTCGAGACGATCGGGCAGCGGGGGTAACCCAATATCCAGCCCGGCAAATAGCGCAACAAGCCGAGGGCATAGTACAGCGTTAAGAGCCCCCCCGCGAGCAACGGTTGCAGTTGCAATGATCCGTGCAGAGGAACGTGCCAGTGCTACGCTATTCAGCGGCGTGAAACTGCCGGTTTCCAGATAGTCGGCAAGACGCTCTTGCCCGTCCCGGGACAATTGATCGACATGCATGAGCAGGATCGTAGAATCCGTTGCGGTTTCCAGGAGCGACACTTGGCGTCGCCTGGTCTCAGTCTGCCCGGCGCCGAACAGGACGCCGACCGTATCGATGGCTGGGCCGGGCCGACATTGAAACAGCGCAGGCTTGGTCAGTTTCTTGTCGCTGAAGGCGTGGACCAGACTGGCTATTCGTCGCTTTCCTGACCCCGCCTCGCCCCACACCAGCACAGGACTGGGATGGCCTGCCAAGCGCCTTGCGGTCTCGAGCACGCGCTTCATGATTGAGGATTGCGCGATCACACCGTGCCTGAATCCGCTCAGTTGGAGCTGACGCTCGAGAAGATCGACCTTCTCCCGCAACAAGTGAATGGTCTTGAAGCCTGAAGTCACCTCAAGGACCGACATTTCCAACGGGACGCGGTCGAGCGACGAGCCGCCGATGAAGCCCTGAACACCTGTTTCGCGGCAGATATCGAGGAGTTCGTCAGGCTTCGTAATTGGCCCGCCCCCCATCAGGCAGATCGTGTTCCTGTCGATGGATTGAGCGACGCGAGCAACAGCGCTTGTGCGCGCGGCGAGCTCGGACAGGCTGATCGTGGGGTCGCATCCGCTTTCGATCGGCCGGTTGAGATTGAAATTGATGCAGATGGCCTCGACGCCGGCTTCGACCATGCGCCTTGCCTCGGGCTGGGTGCGCGTATAGCCGATTGCCATCAGGCCGTGTTGTGCAGCTTTGACCAGGAGTTCGATTTCCCGCTCGTAGCCAAGGCCGGACTTTTCCAGCAGAGATCTTCTGTAGTCATCGATGTGGATCACGGAAGGAAAGTTGGTGACTCCGGAAAAGCCCCAGCTGATGATGCGCTCGAGAAAGCGGTCGATGTCGAGCTTTGGATCGAAGGTACAGGCCCCGAAAAAGACTGGCAATTTCGTTGAAGGCAGGATCTCGGTCCGGCCGAAGCCAGCCACGAATTCATTGCTGTTGCGGATCGGAAGGATTGAGGCTGGTGAAGAGCCACCCATTGCGCGAAACCGGCCAGCATTGAGCGCAAGCACGAAATCCGCGCCCGCCCGCTCGGCAGCTCTGGCGGCCATGCCTGATCCGATCCCCGCCCCGAGTACAAAAGAACGAGAGTTCCGGAAGAACCGCCTGATCCCGCCGCCCTTGACCTGGTCCACCCGCGTGTGCATGCCGTCCCGCCTCCTGCAGGGCAGGTCGGAAGGCTAGCTCCAATTTGCCGGCGCATGCAACCGTCGCAGCGCATTTCCGTTCATCATGAAGAGGTGGCAGTCCGCCGGCGAAGCCGCAAGACGGACCTTGCCCGACCTACTGGGCGCCGCCGCGTTCGGTGCCTTGGCAACCATCGATTCTCTGCCAGCATTGCCGTAGATGTAGGTGACGCTGCCAAGATGCTCGACGAAATCGACGTCGATCTCGATCCCAATATCGGTCTTCTCCGCCGCGGATGGAGAGAAATCATCGGGGCGAATTCCGACCGTGATCGGCTTGCCGACAAGCGATTGGTTCGGCTGGACGGGAACGAGGATTGTCGCGCCTGCATCGAGCTTGACGCCCATGCCCGTCGCGTGCGCTGATTCGATGTGGCCGCTGAGAAAATTCATCTTAGGCGATCCGATGAACCCGGCGACAAAGCGAGATGCCGGATTGTGATAGAGGTCGTGCGGACTGCCCACTTGCTCGATATTGCCGTCCTTGAGTACGACGATCTTGTCGGCCATTGTCATTGCCTCAACCTGATCGTGGGTCACGTAGATCATGGTGTTGCCAAGCTGCTTGTGTAACTTGGCAATCTGCACCCGCATCTGCACCCGCAACTCAGTATCCAGATTCGACAGCGGCTCGTCGAACAGGAACACTTTGGGTTCGCGTACAATGGCACGCCCAATAGCTACGCGTTGCCTTTGTCCGCCTGAAAGTTGCCGAGGCTTACGTTCCAGCAGATGATCGATCTGCAAGAGTGATGCAGTCTCGGTGACCCTGGCCTCAATCCCGGCCTTCGGAACTTTGGCCATACGCAGGGGGAAGGCAAGGTTCTCGCGCACGGTCATGTGCGGATAGAGTGCGTAGCTCTGAAACACCATGCCGATGTTTCGGTCGGCGGCATCAACGTCATTGACGACTTCATTGTCGATCAAGAGCCGCCCGCCGCTGATACGCTCGAGCCCTCCGATCATTCGGAGCAGCGTCGACTTGCCGGAACCCGATGGTCCAACGAACACGACGAATTCGCCATGTTCAATGATCAGGTCGACATTCCGCAGGATTTGGATCGTCCCATAGGCCTTATTGATACCTTCCAGGCGAACATCGGCCATCACGCTCTCCTCGGTCGCTGGCTTCCAATGGTGGCTCGGGCTATCCCAACCTCAGACAGGCTGGACACGATGAAATCGGGCGATACCAGTGAGGGATCATCTCGGGGCGGCACGCCGGTCGTGACCAGCACGGTCGGAAGCCCTGCTCTCTTGCCAGCCTGAATATCAGTTTGAATCTGGTCTCCGATCATCAAGGTGGCGCTGCGTACCGTGCCCAGGCGGGAAAGTGCAGTCTCGATCATATGCGGCTCCGGCTTACCAACGATCAAAGGCTCCACTTTCGTGGCAGCAGCCACGGCCGCGATCGTAGCTCCTGCCCCGGGCTCGAACCCACCTGCCGTCGGCAACAGGAGGTCGGGGTTGGTGCCAATGAAGGCTGCTCCATTTAGGATCGCGTCGACCGCAATCCGCAGCTTCTCATGCGTAATTTGTCGATCGAGCCCCATGACCACGGCGTCGGGCTTTCGATCCGTCACCTCGAGCCCCGCCTCTGTCATGGCTTTCGTAAGGGATGGCGCGCCGATGACGAATATACGCCCAAACTCCGGGTATGTAGCGCGGATGAGCTCGGCGGCGGTGATGGCGCTGGTGACCACGTCCTTCGGCGCAATAACAAGCCCAAGGCCTGCCAGTTTGCTGACGACATCCGCTGGCGTGTGCGTCGAGTTGTTCGTCACGAAGCAGATGGGCAATCCGGCCGCCTGCCACCGTCCAAATGCCTCCACGGAATCGACGATAGCCGCGTTGCCGCGGTAGACGACGCCGTCGAGATCCGAAATGATACCGTCCACTGGCGGCCAAATGGGGGGAGAAGCGACACTAGCCATTCATCAGCATCCCGCCATTCACGTGTACGATCTGCCCGGTCATGTAGGAAGCTGCAGGACTTGCAAGAAAAACAGCAAGACCTGCGATATCCTCCGGCACGCCGACCCGTCCGAGCGGGATACGGCCCCCGTGACGTGCCTCGGTTTCCTCGCGCGGGCGCCCATGCATCGGTGTATCGATGATCCCGGGCGCAATGGCATTCACATTGATCTTGTGTGGGGCACATTCATAGGCGAGCAGCTTGGTGAGGTCGTGAACAATTGCTTTCGACAAACAATAGTCGGCGCCGCCCGCCTGGTAGTTAAAGACTGCACCTTGGGACGATAGCGAGGATCCGATATTGACGATCCGGCCCCCTTTGTCCTTCATGAAGCGCTCGATCGCGAGCTTTGAGCAGCGCAGGACCGCGACCGAGTTGATCTGGATGGTCCGCTCGATTTTGTCCGCATCGCCATTCAGGAGCGGTTGGGCAGATTTGACGCCCGCATTGTTAACCAGCACATCGAGCCGGCCAAAGTGCTTGGCGACCGCGTCCAGAACCCTGTTAACATCGTCCTCGCTTGCGACATCCATCGCCATCGGTAGTACGCCGTTGCCATGGGGCAGGCTTGCCAGAGTGCTCCTGAGAGTTTCCAGGTTGGCATCGGTGGCAAGGACATTCGCTCCACCAGATCGAAACGCATTCACGATGGCAGACCCGATGCCGCCCCCGGCACCGGTCACGAGCACCGTTCTGTTTGAAACTGAGAACTGTTCGGTCATTCCAACTCCAGGATCGTTTGGGATTTCAGAAACTCGTCAACGGTCTCGGCGCTCGGCATGGAGCTTTGCGCGCCGCGTCTAGTCACACAGAGCGCGGCTACCGCCAGCGCTTTCCTAACTGCTTCTCTCAAGGGCAGCCGTTCGGCCAGTGATGCGGCGAATGCTCCGTTGAAGGCATCGCCTGCGGCGGTAGTATCGACCGCTCTCACGGGAAAGGCTCGCAGGGCAAAAGAGCGGGTCTTATCAGCATAATAGGCGCCCTGTGCCCCGAGGGTGATCAGCGCGGCACCTGGCCCGAGATCAAGAAGCTTGGACGCAGCGTGGGCGGCACCTTCAAAGTCGTCGACCTCGATACCTGTCAGCTCAAAAGCCTCTGTCTGGTTCGGTGTGACGAAATCGACACAGCTCCACGCTGTCGACGGAAGCCCGGACCTCACTGGCGCCGGATTGAAGATCAGCTCGAAGCCCTTTTCCCGCTTCAGCTCGAAGAGCCTGTTGAGCGCTCCGACCGGCATACCCATTTCGGCGACCACGATCGCATTGTGCTGAATGAATTCCGCGGCGTTCTCAATCATCTGCGGCGTGACGTTTAGGTTGGCGCCCGGATCTATGACAATCATGTTAGTGCCGTCGTCACCGACCATGACCAGAGCGGAGCCGGAGACTTCGCCCGGCGCGATTTTGATCGCGTCGGCGCAAACGCCGGCCTCTGTCAGGGACTGCAGGAGCCAATGACCCGCATCATCATCGCCAAGGCGCGTGTAAAAGTGCGGTCTCAAGCCAAGCCGAGCCGCGGCCACAGCCTGATTGGCGCCTTTCCCTCCAGGGTGACGGGTCAGCGTTCCCATCAGGCTTTCACCTGGCGTTGGCAGCCGCTCGACATTGAAGCAGAGATCGAGGTTTGTCGTTCCGAAGAACATCAACGGCCTGGCACTCATTTTACAGCACCAAAGGTAAGGCCACGCTCCAGGTGGCGCTGGCCGATGACGATCAGGATCACGGGAATGATCATCGTCACGACCAATCCTGCCGCCATGACGGGATAGAATTGCACGCCCGGGTTTAGCAGCTTGAGCAGAGCGACGGTTACCGGCGCCTTGGTCGAAGAGAGGATCAGGCCGAGGGCAAAATTGTGCCACGCGAGCAGGAAGATGAGCAGAGAGGCCCCTATCAGACCGGGCTTCAAAAGCGGCAGCACGATGTGCAACACGACCCTGACCGGCTTGGCGCCATCCATGGCAGCCGCCTCTTCGATGTCCTTTGGGATATCTTCGATATAGGAGCGGCTCAGCCAAACGATCATCGGCAGTGTGACGACCTGGTAGACCCAGATCATGCCGATATAGGTGTCATACAGGCCAATCGTCTGGAAAACGCTGAACAGGGGGATGACGACCAGTAGGACCGGGGCAAAGCGGAAGCCCAGAATGAAGAAGGCAATGTCTTCTTTGAGGGGAATGTCCCGCCTTGCCAGCACGTAGCCGGCAGGGACCCCCACGAGCAGGGACACGAAGACAGAGCCAAGCGCTATGACGACGCTGTTCGTGATCGGGGTCAGGAAATCGATCTTGATAGTGCCGTAGCTGGTTGCTCCGGCTTGGGCGACGTCAAACAAGACGCGAAAGTTTTCCAATGTCGGCGAGAACAAGAAGGTCGGCGGCCAGGTCATGACCTCTGCCTGCTGCTTGAGCGACATCATCACGATCCAGACAAGCGGGAAGGCGAGGATCAATGCGCAAATGCCGACGAGCAGGTTCAGGATCAAATTGACGGAGGCGGCGCGTTTCAGTCGCATACGTTGGCCCTCAGCTGACGCGCTGCCGCACGACGCGCCACAGCTTGACCATGGCGAACGTTCCCACCAGCACGATCATCCAGTTGACGACCATGAGGGCTGCACCACGCCCGAAGGCGAGATTCTGGAATGCGATAATGTAGGCGCGCACGGAAAGAACGGAGGTGCTATCTCCAGGCCCGCCTTGCGTAGTGCCAAAAATGATGTCGAACTGATTGAGCGATTCGATCAGCCGAAACACCGCGGCGATCAGAATGTAGGGAGCGATCAGCGGCAACTCGATATGCACAAAGGTTGCCCACCCCTTTGCGCCATTGACACGCGCGGCCTCCCTCACTTCTTCATTGATACCCTGAAGGCCTGCGAAAATGATCAGCGCAAAGAATGGCGTGTAGGTCCAGACGTCAATCAGGACGAGCGAGAACATTGCGGTGTTGGGATCTGAAATCCATGCAAAACGGGCGATTCCTGCAAGCGAGAGCAGATAGTTAAGGATCCCGCTTTGCGGGTCCATCATCGTCGTCCACATGAGCGCTACGCTCATCGGAGGCAGCACGAGGGGCAAGAGGATGACCGGCCGCATCAGCCGTGCAACGATGACTTCGGTCGCGAACAATTTTGCAAGTGCGAGACCGAAGGCAGCCTCCGCAACCACCGCCGATCCGGCGTAGACAAGAGTGGCCCGAATGCTGTTCCAGAAATCATCCGACTTGATCAGCGCTGCATAGTTGTTGAGGCCGACGAAGTGGACCAGCGGCCGACCGAACTTGAGATCCGTCAGCGACTGAAAGACGCCATAGAAGAACAGAAAAAGAAAGCCGAGCAATATCGTGATCGCTGGCGCTATGGCTGCGATGCTCCACCAGTCAAGATGCGACTGCTCGGCGCGCGCGACCGCCTTATCGTTTGACGCAACAAGTGGGCTGGCTGAAGACTGCAGCGTCACGAGCCCGTCGGATCCTCGAAGGTCCATCTCAGCTATCTCTAAAATGCATGGGGCGGCGATGAGCTCGCCGCCCCGTTTGTTTCACATTGACGAACGGATTTCCGAGGCAAGGGCGGCCAGCGTCGCCTTCACGTCGGCTCCGTTGACCATTTTCTGCATGGCTACGGCCCATGCGTTCATTGCTTCGGCAAAGCCAACGCGGGCTGTGAAGGCGAGTTGCGCCCGTTCCTGCACGGTTTTAAACGTGTCTACGAAATTGTTGAACTCTGGCTTTGCCGCATAGTCGAGCCAGGCCTTGTCGCTCCAGGTCGAGGCGCGCGGAGAGTTGACGAGCTTGCCGGCGATGGCGCCGTTCAGCTCGACTTGCTTCGATGTCGCCCATTGGATGAACAGCCAGGCGGCTCCTTTTTTCTGGGACGCAGCGTTCATCGCAAGCGACCAGATCCAGATATTCGACTCGAAGTTCTTGCTAGTCGGAGCGTGCAATGGGGGTGCGAACGCGATTTTGCCGGACGCGGGCTTGCCAGCCACGTCGTTCCAAAACCCGAACATATTAGAATCAATCGCCATCGCGGTGCGTCCGGAATTGATGCCATCAACGACCTGGTACCAGTTGTCATTGGCAAAGGACGGCGCCGCGCATTTCTTGATCATGTCCACATAGTCTTTGTGGAAGGCGATCGACTCGGCCGAATCCAGCCCTGTCTCCAACTTGCCGTCCTGGACGACGAAATCATGCACGCCATAGGACCTGGCAATCGAGATGGCAGCTGTGTGGATGCTGCTCCAAAAGCGCACGCCGCGCACGCCCAAAGGGGTGATGGCGGGATCCGCAGCCTTCAGCTTATCGCAGGCGGCGGACATCTCTGGCGGAGTCGTTGGGACCCCGATGCCGTATTTGGCAAGTATGTCCTTACGGTAGAACAGCTGGATGTTCTCAAAGCCATGCGGGATCGCCCACACCTGCCCGCTTCCCGGCTCGATTTGGCCTTCCTTGACTTTCCAGGTCAGCGCATCCCGCAATGCAGGGAAGAAATCCTTGTAGTCGTAGCCCGCGGCCGTGAGCTTAGCGTCGTTCAGATACTGATCGAGCGGCTCGAGCAACTGGCCCGGTGCGAGATCCCAGGCCGGTTGAATGCCCGTGCCCACCACGTCCCAGCTGCGGGATTTTGTACTGAGCTGGATGGTCAGCTTATTCCAATAGGCATCGTCGGGATAGAGTTCGGGCGTCACCTTTATGCCGGTGAGTTTCTCGAATTCCGGCAACTGGGCCGCGACCGCGTCGGCATACGGATGAATGTCGTAGGCCCAGACGATCGACGTGCCTTCGAACTGGCGCCAGTTGATGTCGTCCGCCTTAGCTTGGGAAAACGCCATGGCCGTTCCGGCCAAAAGTGTGGAGCAGATGAGAGCTTTTTTTGCAAAACTAGCCGTATGGCCGCGCAAAGCGGCGAGCGTCCTTGGCATGATTCCCTCCGATGGGCTCTTTGGCCCGCAAACCACGCGCCCCCTCCTCTTCAAGCGGCCGCGGCGTTGCCGAGGCTAATCTTCGCGCATCCAACGAAGGCGGCCTTTGAGGCTCGGATTGGGTAAGGTTGGGTAAGTCAAAAAGTCGGGCGATTGGGAAAGTATCAATTGGAAGAAGCGGAGTTTGGAATGGGCCCCGGTTGACGCCACAGCCTGGCGAGCGCTGTGATGGCTGCGTTTATACCCCAGTTCGAGACGAACAGCACTAAGGCGCACAGGGCGAGCATCGCGATCGGTGCTCCGTTGCCGTATACGATATACGGCTTCTGGAGCGCGATCCAAGCGGCGATATGATGGGCGTTAGTGCAGCCAAGTGGTATGGGCGCAGCAATATCCGCGTTGAAGCGGTCGCCGCCCTGCACGGCAATCGTGTCAGGAGAAAGCGTTCAAATGAGTCTGCACCTACTCCATCCCGTCACAGGTGGAGAAGTCGTGCGATGCCCGGACAGATCGTCGTGCATGGCAATCAGCAAGCAACATAGACTCTAGAGAAGCTTGTGCGGCTTGGACCGCCCGCATACTCGCCTTCAATGAGCCGGCTCAACCACATCGGGAGGGTTCTCGTCTATTGGTTGAGACGGATCCTCCGATCTGTTTGCGGGCAAGAGGTATCAGCAGCCCCGATGGGATTGGCGGGACATCGGTCTCGGTGGGCAGTCTATTGGTCCCCAATCCACGCTAAACCTAACCGAAAGTACTGGCGCATTCATGCGACCTCTCCGCTGACGAGGCTCGAGGAGCGATCGGTTGCGACTGGTCGGACGAGGCGAGGTACCGCAGCAATCAGACGCTTGGTATAGTCGGCCCGTGGATTGAGGAAAACCTCATCCGTATCGCCACTCTCGACGACGCGTCCATGGCGCATGACCATGACCCGGTCGCTGAGATGGCGAATCACGCCGAGATCGTGCGAGATGAAGAGATAGCTCATACCGAGCTGCGCCTTGAGATCCCCGAGCAGATCGAGCACCTGCGCCTGGATCGAGACATCCAGAGCGGAAACCGGTTCATCGCAGACGATCACGGCTGGCTTTGGCGCGATCGCACGCGCGATCGCGACGCGTTGGCGCTGGCCGCCCGAGAGCTCCAGTGGCCGGCGATCCAGGAATGCTGGCGATAGGCCCACCGACTCGAGCAGCTCAATAATGCGCAGGCGACGCTCCGACCCGGTGTTCAAATCAAGGAGGCTGTCAGCTATGATGCGGCCGACGGTCCAGCGTGGATCAAAGGAGCTGAGCGGATCTTGATAGATCACGGAGATCGAGCGGCGTCGCGCCCTACGCTTGCGTTCGGCGATTTCGCTCCACGCCTCTCCCTGGAACAGAACGGCTCCCTCGTCGGGAGTATCCAGAGCCATCGCCAGGCGGGCTGTGGTGGATTTACCTGATCCTGATTCCCCCACAAGGCCCAGTGTTTCGCCTGACCGAAGCTCGAAGGACACACCGTCAACCACCGTCCGCGGGACGCCATCAGGGCCGTTGAATCGCTTCACAAGCTTGGTCGCACTGAGGATGATTGCAGTGGATTTAGGCGAGTGTTGTTGTTGCAGCGGGCTCAGAGACTTGGGTAGCCGTGCAATCGCCGTGGACGACAAACGGGAGCCGCGGGGACGTCCCGAGGGTACCGCGTTCAGGAGCTGCGAGGTGTAATCGTGTTGCGGGTCGCCGAAGATCTGCGCAGCTGGTCCACGCTCGACGACCTCGCCTTCGCGCATGACCAGAACATCATCCGCCATGCGCGAGACCACCGCCAGGTCATGGCTGATCAGGATCAGAGCCTTGCCCCGTGCCTTGGTTTCCTCCAGCAGCGCCAGCACCTGCGCCTGCACGGTCACGTCGAGCGCGGTGGTTGGTTCATCGGCGATCAAGAGGTCTGGATCGAGTGCGAGCGCCGACGCAATGAGGGCTCGCTGGCGTTGGCCACCGGACAATTGATGCGGCAGCTGCCGGGCTTTGATCTCAGGCTCAGGAACCCCAACGAGTTCGAGCAGCTCAACCACGCGGCGTTTGAGTTCCTCACGGGAGTGGACAGCACGATGGAGAAGGAGGCCCTCGCCGATTTCTCTGCCGACCTGACGGAGTGGATCGAGCGAGAGAAGGGCGTCCTGCAGCACGAAGCCGATCTTCTTGCCCCGGATGAGCCGCCATGAACGTTCATTGAGGTCAGTCAGGTCTGTCCCTGTGAAGTTCATCTCGTGCGCATGAACATGTGCGCCATGGCCCGCAAGCCCGACGAGAGCGCGCGCGGTTACGCTCTTGCCCGAGCCGGATTCGCCGACGATCGCGAGGCAACGCCCCGGTCGAAGCGAGAACGACACGCCACGCACGGCCGTGCCGTTTGGATTGTCGCGTCCGAATGACACGCGCAGCGAATCTACGTTGAGAAGACTTGGCTGAGGAGGCTGGGGAGGAAGAACATGCAACATGTCAGCCCTTTCCTTCGAGGCGGTTCTGCAGATAACGTCCGATCACCGTCACGCTGAGAGCAAAGATCACCACTGCCAGACCCGGCATGATCTCGAGCCACCACGCATAGATCACGTAGTTGCGGCCAGCATTCAGGAGCGCCCCCCATTCAGGGGCTGGAGGGGGAACACCGAGTCCCAGAAACGCAACGCCCGATGCCCAGATGATGGCCTGGCCGACGCCAAGCGTGATCATCGCGGTCAACGGGTTCATGGCATTCGGGAGGATGTGCCTTCGCACGATACGCCAATAAGGGTGTCCAAGCGCCTTGGCTGCCTCCACATATCCTGCGCCTTTAACAGACAGGACCTGCCCCCTGATCATCCGGGCATAACCCGGGGCCGTTCCGATCCCGACCGCGATGACCAACGTCAGCACAGTCGTGCCGAAAACGGCCACGAACAGAAGCGCAAGGAAAAGCACCGGTAGCGCGAAAAGTGCGTCGAGCAAACGGCTGAGAACATGATCGATGACTCCGCCGCAAAGACCGGCGGCGAACCCCAGAACGAGTGCAATTGACACGCTCAACGCGGTCGCGCCAAGACCGATGGTCAGGGACTGCCCTGCCCCTTCAACAATGCGGGAGTATAAATCGCGACCGGACTGATCAGTCCCCAGCCAGTGGCTGGGCGACGGTGCCTGTAGTGAGGACGTCAGGTCAATCGCCAGCGGATCATGGGTCTGTAGCAGCCAGGGCGCGGCCGCCGCTGTTAAGAAGAACGCAACGATGGTTATGGCCAAGCAAACCCGCAAAGGAATTGCCTGTGCCGTTGAAAGTGCTTCCTTCCAATAGTGAGATTTGAGGACGTCTGGTAGCGCGGCAGAGCAAGTCATGCCAATTTGATCCTTGGGTCAACGATACTGTAGGCGAAATCGACGGTCACGCTGACAATGACAAACAGGCCAGCGGAGACCAGAATGACGCCGGAGACGACGGGAACGTCGCGCGTGGATGTAGCGGCGACCAGGACGCCGCCAAGTCCCTGTCGGGCAAAGACGGCCTCAATTAAAACGGCACCGGACAGAAGCTTACCGAACGCCCAGCCTGACAAGGTGATTGCTGGCAAAGCTGCATGGCGCAGGACATGACGAAACCGCACGCCGAGATCGCCCATGCCTCGCGTTCGCGCCGAAGTTACAAAGGGCAACTCGAGCAAACGCGTGAACTCACTCGTAACGACTTGCCCGAAGAGCCCTGACAGTTCCAACGCCAGCGCCAGGGTTGGAAGAATGAGGCCGATCGCCGAATTGCCTCCCACCACAGGGAAGATGCGAAGCTGTACGGCAAAGACGACGAGCAGGATGGTAGCTAGCCAGTAAGGCGGCACGGTCGCCAACAGAACCTGCATCCCGCCCAGCAGCTTCGCCCAGAAATTATCTCTCCCGGCTGCAAAAACTGTGGTCAGAATAGTGATCACCCACGCGGTTACGAGCGCGGCGACCGCAAGGAGGACGGTTGGCCCAATCTGTTCGGCAATGATGGCTGCCACTGGCCGATGCTGGTGGTAGGATTGGCCAAGGTCCCCCTGCAAAATCCCGGAGATGTATTTTGCGTATTGCAAGAAAATCGGCTGGTCGAAGCCATATTTTGCGTTGATTGCCGCAAGCTCTTGTCGAGGGGCCGCCCCTACATTGCCGCTGACGACGTTGAGGATGATCTGGGCGCGGTCACCTGGCAGCAGACATTGGACAAGGAAGGTGAATGTTGCCGCAGCCCATACGGTCGCTGCGGCGGACAGGATGCGATGTGCGAACCACACGGCCTGTCTGCGGGCTGCGACTTTCACGGGGCGGATTTCTTGTCGAAATAGCTATCATAAAAGACCGGCTCGCCGACGGAGCCGCGGTCGAGCCAAATGTCCTTTAGATGTGCTTGCACAGCTAGAGTGACGTCAAGGACTGCGAACCCCACGACAGGAGCGTCAGCGACGATCTTGCGCTCTGCTTCCTGATAGAGCGCGCTTCGCTCAGCATTGTCGAAGTGCTTTTCGGCCTTCTGAATAATGTCCCACAGTGCCCGGTCCTGGTAGCGTGAGGGATTGAAGCGATTGAGCTCACCATTAAGGTCAGGCTTCCAGGAGATGCGGAAGATTTCAGCGCCGGGAGCAACCCAGTAGAGAAGGACGACCTCGTAATCGTTCGGACCGAGATTTTTCCCGGCGAAGAAATCGGCCTGGTTCGTTGGCTGAAGCCGCACGTCGAAGCCGGCAGCCTTTGCCTGCTGTTGGATCACCTGCACGGCCTGCTCACCGTCGGGCTTCAAGAACGAACTCGAATAGGAGATGCGTACGACGAGCGGCTTGCCATGCTTGAGGCGAACGCCCCTGCTGTCACGCTCGGTCCAACCTGCCTGATCCAGGAGCTGATTGGCTCTGCCGACGTCATACGTGTATGACGGGGCAAGCTCGCTGATATATTCGGGCGAGCTTTGGCTTAGCGCGCCATTGCCTTCAAACGGCAAGGAGCCCAGGAACGAGGACTCGACCGCGGCTTTTCGGTCGGCGGCATAGGCAAACGCCTGGCGAACGAGCAGATCGTCAAAAGGCGAGCGAGCCGTATACAACGCCAAGCGCAGGGGCGTGCCACCCGTAATGTGCCGCAAGACAGTGAAGCGCGAGTTGGCATCTTTCCAAGCGACGGCTGGAACGTCGTAAGCTGCATCAGATTCCCCGGTTAGCAGAGAGCCATACCGAACGGTCTGATCGGGGAAGAACTTCCACTGGATCCCGTCAACGTAAGCCGGTCCCTGGTGCTTGGCTGTTGCCGGCGCGGAGTTGTAGTCGGGATTGCGGCGGAATATAACCTCTTTTCCCCGATTCCACTTCTGGACGATGAATGGACCCGATCCGACCGGGTTCTCGCAGTTCACCGCAAGTCCACGCTTGAGCGCCGTTGGCGACAGAATGCCCTGGGACGACTGGGCCAGAACATTGAGCAACGGCTGGAACGGCGCCTTTAGCGTTAGTCGAAGTGTCGCGGGCGCGATTGCCGCTGCCGATTCAAAGTTGTCGCTGAGGTAAGGAGCGGCCGTCGGATTGCGGAGGTCCGGATTGGTGCTGAGCCAGCCATTGATGTTGTCGGCAACTGCCTGTGCATCGAGCGGTGTCCCGTCGGTGAATTTCACGTTCGGCTTGATCTCAAACGTGTACACTTTCTTGTCGTCGGAGATGGTCCATGATGTGGCCAGCCATGGCACAATCTCCCCGTCCTTGGTCCGGGCGACTAGATTGTCGCTATATTGCCGCTGTAGATACCATTGCTGGACCCATCCTCCGAACAAGCAAGGCGGCTCCTGAAAGTGGCCATATCGAATAATGCCACCGCGCCTCGTACTATCGCTCGAACCGTCCTGAGCAAAAGTGCTGGGCGCATAGGCGATCTGGGACAGCGTGGAGAGCGCGATTGCAATGGCTGCTGCCTTTTGCTTTCTGTAAGCGTGTGGCTGGCCCGCGAGAAACGCAGATGATTGTGTGTCGGACAGAGACATATCGAACTCCAAGCTATTGATAGTGAAACCGCGAGGCAGACGGGCGATCAGGCCGTCGCCCGCTCTTGCGACGGAACGCCCCCTGGGAGCGCAAGGCCGAAACGGTCACGCAAGGTTTCTTCCCGATACTCGGTGCGAAACAGTCCGCGGCGCTGCAGTATTGGAACGACATGATCGATGAAGGCGGGCGCACCATCCTCCAACACATCTGGGATGATGTTGAAGCCATCAACTGCGCCGGCGCGGTACCATGCCTCGATCGAATCGGCGATCTGTTCCGGTGCGCCCGCGATCACGCGATGGCCGAAACCCTGAACGCTGCTTATGATCTCCCTAACTGTCCGGCCTTGGCGTGCCAAGCTTTCGATGGTGCGGTGATGACCGACCGAAAATGGGACATCATTCGGATCGGGTAGCAGTTCCTCCGGAATGGGTTTGTCAAGGCTGAGCTTTTCGGGCGCCACATTGATGCCTCGCGCCAAAGCGGCAAGCGCGCCGGGCAGATCGAGTAATTCGTCGATCGCTCTCTTGCGGCGATACGCCTCCTCTTCCGTGCCGGCAACGAAGGTGACCAGGCCCGGCAGTATGATCGGCGCCGTCCGCCGGCCGAGTTGATGCGACAGCGCACGCAGGCGTCCGGCCTCGCGCAGCGCTGTCTCCAGGTCGCCCGCAGCAGCGAACACCAGATCGGCGCTGCGCGCAGCGAGCCGCAATCCGTCGTCCGAGCCTCCCGCTTGAACGATGATCGGGTGCACTTGTGGCGAACCGGGGTGCGTGAGCGGACCGCGGACGCTAAAGATATTGGTGTTGGGGTCGAGCAGTCGAAACTGGGGATTGGCGTAGATTCCAGAGGTCTGATCCCCGACGATTGTTCCATCTCCCCAGCTCAGCCATAGCCCTCGGACGGTTTCGACGAAGTCTTCGGCGCGCTTGTAGCGCTCCTCGCGACCGAGCTCGCGCCCACCGAAATTGCCGACCGTCGCGGGGCTGGAGGTGGTGACTGCATTCCAGGCGACGCGGCCGCCGCTAATGACATCAAGTGATTGGAAACGACGCGCCAGGTTGTACGGCTCATTGTACGTCGTCGATGCGGTTGCAATCAGTCCGATGTGTTTCGTCTCACGTGCGATTACCGTGAGAACAAGCGTAGGTTCAAGCCCGTTGAGTGGCGGTCGGCGGGTAATATCCCAAGATATTGCCGGGGTATCTGCAAGAAACACCGCGTCGAGCAAGCCGCGCTCGGCCACCTTTGCTGCCCGAAGATAATGCTCGATGTCAAAGAAAGCGCTCGGATTGGTGCTCGGCCAACGCCATGCTGCGGCGTGTCCGCCTGCGCCGTGAAGATTAAGCCCAAGATGAAGCGTTCGGATTGCAGAAGACATGAATTCTCCAGGCGCGGGATGGCATGCGCAGTTCAAGGGGTGTGTTGGCTCGGCTACGCTATCTGGCTGCTGCTTGGGCTCCCGCGCAGAGAACGTGCGGCATCCGAGGACGCGGCGAGGCCGCCGGTCGAGATTAGCGGATCAGGTGAAGCAACTCGCGCGCTCAAAGAGCCCGAACACTCGCCCAAGCGTGAGCCAGCTGGACCTCTGACGAATTCGATCGAGCGACGGGTGGTCGGGGGACATCGCGTATTGTACCTGCCCGAACCTCTGCTGGTGAGCCTTACAATGCGTGCAACTCGCGCGATGACCAAAGCTGCTGTCACGACAACTCCACGGCCGACACCGGCGGCCTTCAATCGCGAGAGAATCAAGCGACGGGACATCAAACGCAATAGTTGCGTATTTCAATCTGCTACCGCGCGCTGGCATACTCTTCTACGACAGCCTTGTTGTCTTCGAGCTTGCAGGATTTGTGCGCGTGCAGCCTGCTTGTCGCAGTTTCGGAGCGCGATCCCAAAGTCACGCCGAGGCGAGTGATTGCAAATCTGGTATGTCTCTTGGAGCACCGTCGTTCGGGGCGCGCGCACGGTGTTGGCGATGGGGATCCTCGCGTGTCCCTCGATAGGGTAGAAGAAGTCTCGGGCCGATCGGCAAGGGACATAGCCCCGCGGCTTGCCGGGCACCCTTGTTGCGCGGGCAGCGCTCTCCGCCCGAGCATCGCCAGCATGAGCTTTAGTGGCCTCGCGTGCCTCTGTGGTGTGACTGTCAAAGCGCGCACTCGAAACGTGATCGACTTCGGCGCGCGAGATCAAGCGTCTTGAGCAATTGTGCCTCCTGACCAAGCCTGCGCTCGCATGTCTCCCGAAACCGGCGCGATCAATAGGGAGCTGAGATAGGGCGCTCCGCCAACCCAGCAGCGACGCCGCTGCGCGCTGGTCGATAGCTCGTTCGCCGCGGCGCTTTGCTCGTCAATCGCCGCGGGCTGCCGACGTCACATAGTTGCCGACGTTGCTCACGACCTTCTTGATCGAGGCAGGATGCTGACGACTTCGCCGGAGATGCCGTCGGCTCAGCCACCTGGGTTGCGCTGCGCTTCTGGGACACCGACCTGACTGGTCCACCGCTGCTGTTCATTCGTAAGCAGCTCTTGACGTGTAATGGAATTTAAAGTCCGCTTGAAGCGAACCTGTCGCGTGCATCCTGAATAGAATGCGACAGATCCCGCGACAGCTCGATGATCGGTCCAGCTGCGGACGCACCATCAAGGTCGCGCATAATGGCCCCGATGCAGCAATTGGCTGCTTCCAGCACCGCTAATGAGACCGACATTTCTGC
Source organism: Bradyrhizobium sp. 17 (assembly GCF_023073515.1). NCBI lineage: Bacteria > Pseudomonadati > Pseudomonadota > Alphaproteobacteria > Hyphomicrobiales > Nitrobacteraceae > Bradyrhizobium > Bradyrhizobium sp. 17. The sequence continues at coordinate 142,977 of NZ_JADPJQ010000127.1, forward strand.
GGGGTGCGAACCCGAGCAAAATCGAATTGCGCCAGAGCGGCACCTAGTTCGCGAAGGTGTTCAGCGGCGGAATTGTACGCTTGCCAACCTGGGTTTGGGAAAGCAAGGAGAAATCTTGTTGGCCTTCTGGGGGAGGAAACCCGCAGCCAAGCGGCAATTCCGGCCCCGAATCGCTTATGTCAGTCGAACGGGACAACGCGTTTCCGTTCATGGGCGAGGCAGGCGTCTCGGCTCGGTGCGGGCGGGCAGGGTCGGTTCCCTGCATCAACACTGCGGGAAACTTGCTCCAGGCCTAGTGTAACTCGCCGGTAACGAACTGGGCTCGTCCCATGCCGAATGACCAATCTTCGTCCGCATTGATCACGAAGCTTATCATGAGGTCAGTTGGCGCTACTCCACAGGACGACGACAGCCTCTCGGCCAGGACGCGATAAAACTCCAATTTGGACGCCTTGTCGCGCGGTCGGCTCGTCAACTGCAACATGACCAATTTATCGGTCCGATTGATATCAAGACCTGTGTCAAGCGCGACGATGCTGGACTTGGGGTGCTGATGCACCACCTGATAGCGGTCGCGGGGCGGCACGTGGAGCGTTTCGACCAGAACTTCGTGAGTGACATCCAAAAGCCGTTGGATCTCCGCATCACTTCGTCCCTCGATCAAATCGAACCGTAAAAATGGCATGGCGATGCTCCTCACTGCCGGCTCAACTAACAAAGCTGCGGCGGGCAACCAAGGTGGACCGAGCAATAAAAAGCTGCAATACTCGGTGTATGTTTTCTCTGGCGAAATCGACATCATCATTCAAGATGACGGTCATCTACCTTTAAGATGGACGACGGAGCACTCCAACTCACGCGGCCCGAACACTTGCCAGGAAGCGATCGACATCCGCTTTCAGCAAAGTGGACTGGTGGTTCAGCCCACCTGCAGCCGCAAGCACACCAGCCGCAGCCACCCCGGTTTGGGCAGACGCCTCGCTCACCCCGACGATGTTGCGCGTTACGTCTTCGGTGCCTTGCGCGACCCTCTGGATGCTGCGTGCGATTTCGCGCGTCGCGACACCCTGTTGCTCCACGGCGGATGCAATCGCAATTGCGATCTCGTTGATCGAGGATATCGTGCCGCTCACGCCCTCGATTGCTTGGACAGCCTCGCTCATGGCGCCCTGCATGCCGTTGACTTGGGTCGAGATCTCCTCCGTTGCACGTGCGGTCTGCCCTGCGAGCGACTTCACCTCGCTTGCCACGACGGCAAACCCCCTTCCCGCCTCGCCGGCACGGGCGGCCTCGATGGTTGCATTTAGCGCCAGCAGGTTCGTCTGGCTTGCGATCGCAGTTATTAACTGAACCACGTCTCCGATCTTTGATGTCGCGGCTACAAGACCTTGAATTGTGATATTAGTCCGTTGCGCCTCTTCAACGGCGCCTCCGGCGACCTTGGTCGAACGCGCCACCTGATTGCCTATCTCGGCGATCGAGGCCGAGAGCTGCTCAGTGGCCGACGCGACCGACTGCACGCTTGAGCTGGCCTCTTCTGCAGCAGTCGCAACCACTCCGGACTGGCGGCTGGCAGATCTCGCCGTCTCCGACATGCCTTGGGACGTCGTCCTCATAGCGGAAGCCGAGTGAGAGAGGGCATCGAGTGACGTGCTTACACCTTGTGCGAACTCGTCGGCCAGCTTGCCCAGGAGGCCCCGTTTTTCCGTCTCGGCCATCAATTTCATCTCGTCCTGTTCCTGGCGAAGGCGAGCGGTCTCTATCATGGCGTCCTGAAACACTTTGACGGTCGTCGCCATCTCTCCCACTTCATCCGCACGCGAGAGCGCAGGAATCGCCGATCTTGTATCGCCACTGGCGAGCTTTCGCATCGCCCGCGTGAGACTGGCGATCGGCCGCGTGATACTGCGGCTGAGAAGAATTGACGTGGCCACGACAAGCGCAAGGGCTATAAGGATGAGAAGGCCAATGCGCTTTGCTTCTGCCATGAATATCGCGTCTACGTCGTCCAGATAGATGCCGCCCGCGACTGCCCAGTCATAGGGCTTGAACCCCACGACATAGGCGATCTTGGGAAGTGGGTCGCCGACGCCGGCACGGGGAAAGCTAAAGGCGACAAAGCCGGATCCGCCGGACTTCACAAGATCGACTTGCAGCCGGGAGAAAAAGACACCGTTGGCATCCGAGGTGTCCTTCATGCTCTTGTTCTGAAACTTGGGATTGGGATGCGCGACCAGTACGGAATCCATGTCGAGGGCATAGAAATAGTCGTCCTTGCCGAAACGCAATGATTGAAGCAGTTGCTTGCTCCGTTCCAAGGCCCGCGCATCGGAGAGCCCTGCCGCTCGGGATCCCTGGTAGTCCAATTCAAGCACCTGCTTCGCCAGGAGGACGAGCTGCTGAAGCTTGTCTTTTCGGTCCTCGAGCAGGCTGCTCTTGAGGGCCGACAAGCCGACCCCGGCCACGGATGCAACACCTAGAACAGAGAGAACCACCATCAACATCAGCCTGGAAGAAATCTTGAACTTGGCAAGCATGAAAAATCCTCAACACGCTGAGTCCGACCATCACTCCGCCTCATCTATCGCACATTGATAAAAATTGCCTTTAGCCCACAGGGCCACCTTGATATCAGCGCCAGTCGAACAAGGGCGCAGGGATGCGAGTTTATGCAAGCCTCGTTGCGATGACTCCGGTTCGCGGCGAACCATTACCAGTTGAGATGACGGTCATCTCTTCTCTAGATGACGATGCGCGCCGCATCGTTCCCCAATGCGTCTTTCACGCGGCCCACATTGGTCGTTAGGATGATTGTGACGACATTCAAAATGTTGCTGCTGCTGGCTTCAAGAGTGGACTGGAATGGATCTCTCCGATCTCAAAGTGTTCGAGACGGTTCTGCGTCTTGGAAGTATCAGCCGTGCGGCAACGCAGCTGTGTACTGCTCAATCCAAAGTCACAACTCGTATCCGAGTGCTTGAGGGCAAGCTTGGCATTTCACTCTTCGAGCGTCACGCACGGGGCGTAACGCCAACCCCGGCAGCCCACAGGGTCCTCCCCTATGTCGCGAGGCTTTCAAAACTTGCCGCGGATGCCCGAGCTGCGGCACGGGATGATGGTGTGCCGAGGGGCACTCTGCTGATCGGAAGCCTCGAGACAACCACCGCGTTGCGATTGTCTCCGCTTCTGCCAAGGTTTGCCAGCGCCTGTCCCCACGTCCAGCTCACGATCACGACCGGAAACACTACACGCTTGTTGAATGACGTCCTCGAGTATCGTCTCGACGGCGCGTTTGTCGCGGGCCCGGTCGATCACCCGGACCTGCATCAACGGCCTTTCTTCCACGAGGAGCTGGTGCTGGTAACGGCCCCTTCGGTCCGGACAAAGGACCTGGCTGCCATCGGGCCCTTTAAGATGATCGTCTTTCAGACCGGCTGCTCTTATCGCACCCGTCTGGAGACGATGCTGATGGAAATGGGGATCACTCTGTCCGAGCCGCAAGAGCTTGGTTCTCTCGACGCCATCATCAGTTGCGTCTCCGCCGGCCTTGGTGTCACCTTGATGCCGAGAGGTGTCATTGCAGCTGCCGCCCGGGACGGCAGGGTCGCTGCGCATGCGTTGCCGCCTTCCCGGACGGCCGTTGAGACGGTGTTCGTCTGGCGAAAGGATGTCTATGTATCGAGCGCGATGACAGCCCTGTTCGATCTGATCGAATCCTGGCCGTAACTCGAGCCGTCCAGCCTAGGACCGCCGCTCGCCTTCGAAGTAGTTCAATAGGCCCGTGCCTGGTGCGCAGTTGACATACTCGAAAAGCTGGTTGTTCTCCGGCAGCACGAAGACTTCATGCCAGGTTCTGAGCTGGTTCTTCGCGCCGAACTTGCGGTAACGGGCCATTGCGGCGCGGAAGATCGCCCCGTGCGACGGATGATGCTCAGCCCAGTTCTCCATGTGGCCGAGCGAGAGAAAATATCCGAGCGCATGAGTCTCGAGCTCGGGTGCCCCGCCGACATCGCATGTTTGCTGAAACCGCAGCGAGCAGCAACCCGTTGCCTCAGGACTTTCGCGCAAGAAGTCCATTCCGCGTTCGAGGGGAGCTCGCAGGTCGCGCATGTAATCTTCGGTTTGGTCGGCATCGCAGCGCCCCCAAAAGGCCGCCGATCGAATGACGGTGAGGTTCCGGGGCGTAGCGATCCGCCACCGATTGGACCTGGTCTCGCGCGGCGTCGCCGATGGGAGCTCAGGCAGCGCCGACGGCAAGGGATCGACCGCGGCGAGTGGGATCCGGTCGCGCATCGCGCCGTAGTAGCCGCAATACGGTGTCGGATAGAGCGCTACTTCGTTAGAGCGACTCATTCCGGCTGGATAATCGTTCCAATACAGCGTCTCAAGGCGCTCGATCGGAACGGTCAAGCTCTCACGGAAGTAGCCCGTTGCCTCCGAACACCTCGCCGAATCGTTCCACCAATTTGCCACGCGACTATCTTCGAGCCAATCATCACGACGGGTCGGGTCAACCCAATAGCTCGCAACCACATGCGTATAGAGGCCGTTGTGATCGACGAACCACGCATGATCGTGCACGTGCGGGCCGTTCGGCAGGCTGACGGCTTCGGACATCCACCGTATGAAGCCGGACTTGTAGACGGCTTCCGCGTTCGGTCCCTGGATGCCGTGAAATGCAACACACAAGGCGTCGCATTTGCGTGGGAAACCGACGGACCAACGCTGGACCACCGGCTCGAAACCTTTCGGCTTACGCAGCGGATTGACCCGCTCCAACACCTGAAAATTCATAGCGAGCTCCGTTCCCTAGTGGATTCCAAAATATGCCTTGTGAAGCTCGGAGTTCTCTTTCAAGAGTTCAGCGCTTCCTTTGGCGACAACGAGTCCTTGTGCCAGCACGTAGCCGTAATCGGCCACGTCGAGCGTTTGACGCACGTTCTGCTCGATCAGCAGAACCGAAAGTCCGGCTGTCTTCAGTTGTCGGACTATTCCGAAAACCTCCGAGACAAATAACGGCGACAGTCCGAGCGAGGGCTCGTCGAAGATCACGAGTTCCGGATCGGCCATGAGCCCTCGCGCGATGGAGAGCATCGACCGCTCACCGCCGGACAGTGTTCCCGCGAGCTGGCTTCGCCGCTCCTTCAGACGCGGGAACACCTCGAACATCTCGTCCATCCGGGCCGCAACGCGCCTGTCGTCACGCATGATCAATCCGCCCACCCTGAGGTTATCAAGGACGCTCATGCGCGGCATCACGCGATTGCCTTCCGGGACCGTCGCGATCCCGAGGGCCGCGATCTTGTGGGTAGGCATGTTTGTAGTCGCTACGTGCCCAAAGCGAACCTCGCCTTTCCGGATCCGGGTCAACCCGAGGATGGCCCGGATCAACGTGCTTTTGCCGGCGCCGTTGGCCCCCAGGATGGCCGTTACCGTACCGGGCCTGACCTCGATGGTCACGTTCTTCAGGACGTCAGCGCGATCGTAGCCGGCGTTGATCGCATTGGCCGACAACGTCCGCGCCGCGATTCGTCGCACGCTGATCATTGCCCTATCCCGAGATAAGCTGCCTGCACTTCGGGGTCGGCTATCAACCCGTCAAAACTGCCTTCGAAGACTTTTCGGCCGAAATTGAGCACGATGCAGCGATCGGAGACACGCCGGATAACGTCCATTTCGTGCTCCACCAGGACCACGGCGAGGTCCGGCATCTCGGACCTGAATGCGAGGAGATCGTCCATGAGTTCGCGCGTCTCATCCGGGGTCATACCGGCGGAGGGCTCATCCAGCAACAGCAGGCGCGGCCTGCCGATCAGCGCCCGGCAGATCTCGATCCGCCGACGATCGATCATCGCGAAAGAGTTCACAGGCTGGAACAGCCGGTCGGCAATCGCGGCGTTGAAGCGGGACGCAATCTCCCGTGCGCGATTGACCGTCTCCCGCAGCTCTCTGCCCCACCGCGCGCGCCGAAACAGATTTGTAAGGAGACCGAGATCGCAATGGCAGAGGGCTCCGACCGCAATATTGTCGAACACGCTCTGATCGAGCATCAGCCTCGATCGCTGAAAGGTCCGCGCGACACCGGCACGACCGATCATCTGGGGCGCACAGCCAAAGAGGTCGCGGCCATCGAGCCGGATCGTTCCCGCGTTCGGGTCGTAAAGTCCCGTGATGACGTTGAAGAATGTCGTCTTCCCCGATCCGTTGGGCCCGACCAGCCCGATCGTCTCGCCGCGGCCGATTTCGACGTCGAAACGGTCGAGCGCGACCAGCCCGCCGAATGTCTTGGTGAGACCGGCACAATGCAGCAGAGTGCTACTCATTTTGGCGCTCCGTCGATGAAGCGGGACAGGTCCCTCACCGGACGTGGCAGGATGCCGCCCGGGCGGAACAGCAAGATGACGAGCACGAGCAAGGCGAACAGCAACAGGCGGAATTCCTGGATCGACTGCAGTTTTTCCGGCACTTCCAGGATGATCAGGGCGGCTACGACGGAGCCCCACAAATTGCCGATTCCGCCCAGCACCACGATTGAGAGCAACAGCAGGGAGTCCCCGAGGCCCGCGCCGTTGGGTGTCACGAACCCGTTCATCATCCCGTAGAGCGCTCCAGCCATGCCGATGATGGCGTTGCCGAGGACAAAGCCGACGACCTTCCACAGCCGGATCGACAGGCCGAACACCGCCGCGGCGGTCTCATCGCTGCGGACAACGTCCAGGGCGATGCCGACCCACGAGTTTTCCAGACGACGGACGAGGATGAACACGAGGCCGAACATGCAGACCGAGAGCGTTGCATAGGGCAGATAGAACGACACGCTCCATGGACCAATCTGTTTGAGCCGGGCGAAATCGAGCCCCATGATCGAGAAGCTTCCGATCTTCAGCCCCTGGGGCCCGCCGAGGACGTCGTTGACTTCGAGCCAGGTCCGCAGCAGCACGCCGAATGCGATCGTCACAAGCGCGGCATAGTGCCCGCGCGTTCGCAGCACCGGCAGCAACAGCACGAGGCCCATTGCACCCGTCACAATCGCGCCGATCAACGGCGCAAATGTCCGCGGAACGGTGGTGTATGCAGTCACTAGGGCGGCCGTATATGATCCCACGACGAAGAAGGCCGCGCCTGCGAAGTTGGCGATTCCGGCGAATGCGAGCTGCAAGTTGAGAGCGATGCAGGCAGTCGAGAAGATTGCTACCGTTGACAACATGAGAAGCGCGTAGTGATCGGCGTGAAACAGGACAATCAGGATCAACGCACACAGCAATGCCATGCCATTGGCAACGCCTCGGTAGTCGCCGCAGGTGGCGGCAATCTCCCGGCCGATCTGCGTTCGATCCGACACTCCAAACGCCAGAACGAAGGCTGCGAGCAAGGCGAGAACGACGGGCTGGGATTCGGCGTGCATCATCACGCCGCCGCCGGAAAACAGGAGCGCCACCACGGCTGCGACGAGGGCGCGCGGATGACGACGAATCCCCGGGACGGAGAGCGAGGGAGCCGGGCTTGAAAGGCTGCTCATGTCACACCCGTTCGCTGCGCTGTTCTGCAATGATTCCTGTCGGGAACAACGCAATCAGGATGATGATGACGGCAAAGGCCACCACATCGCGATAAGCGCTCGAGATCGGCATCGCCACCACAACCAGCGTCTGCACGCCGGCGAATAGAAATCCCCCGATGATCGGCCCGATCAGGCTTCCAAGTCCGCCCACCACAGCCGAGGCGAATCCGATGATGCCGAGCAGAACGCCCATGTTGAAGCTGATCTCGCGGTAATACAGCCCGAGCATGCAGCCGGCAAAAGCGGCGAGCCCCGATCCCAATGCGAAGGTCCCCAGCACCACGCGCTGCTGGTCGATGCCTGCAAGGCGTGCAACCTCGTCATCCTGGGCCACGGCGCGGATCGAGAGCCCGAACCGGGTGCGGGTCACGAACAGATGCGTTCCCACCACCAGCAGCAGTCCGGCACATACGATGATCACACTATCGATACCCACACTGAAGGAACCGGCATTGATCATGCCACTCGGCAACAGAGCCGGAAACGGCTTCGGGTTGCCGCCGTTGGGCACGCCAAGCCGGATGGCCTCGCGTAGCACGGTGCCGGCCATTAAGGTCGCGAGCAGCACATTGATGCTGGGGGCGCCGCGCAAGGGGATCACAAGAATCCTCCCGATCACGATGCCCGCGAGCGCCCCGGCGCCGACCGCAGCCGCCAAACCGGTGAGCAACGCCAGCGCAGGGGGCAGCGCAAAGAGAGCTCCCGAAACGCCGGCGGCTCCCAAGGCTGAAAAACTTCCGAGCGTCACGACGTCACCATGCGAGAACTTGATGACGTCGAGCACCCCAAAGAACAGCGAAAATCCAACGGCGATCATTGAGTAGATCACCCCCAGCATGAGGCCGTTGAACAGCTGCTGCGCTACGATCCCGATGTCCATCAATGTCTCCGCACGCTAGGGCGACGCATGACGTCTGGTCAATTGAGGCGGAGTTTTCGTTTGGTGGCGGCATATTCGCTATCCGGCCAATAGACCCATTTACCATCCTGGGCGACATAGACGTTGGCCCTCAGAATGTTCTGCCTGTGGTCGTCGAAATTGATCTCGCCGACCAGCGACTTGTATGCCTTGGTCGTATTGAGCAGGTCCTTGACCTTGGCGCGGTCGGGGCCAACCTTCTCGATCGCATCCATGATCAGAGTGGCGGCGGAGTAGGCGAAGGGGCCATAGGCGTCCGGGTCTTCGCGAAAGCCCGCCTTGGCGTATGCGTCGAGAAACGCTTGACCCTGCTCATATTTGGTGATGGGAGCACCGTTGTGGAAGGAAATCGTTCCTTCCGCCGCGGCACCTGCGCCTTCCAGGAAGCCTGCGTTCATGATGCCAGAGACGCCCGCAAGCTGAGCGGTGACACCGACCCGATCCATTTGAGCCCGCAATCGGACGCCGAGCGGCGTCAGGCCGCCCACCATGATCAGATCTGGCTTCAGCTCCTTGATCTTGGTGAGCTCAGCCGTGAAGTCCTGCTGATCCGGGCTGACCGGAAAAGTCGCGACGATCTCGCCGCCGGCCAATTTGAGATATTCGCTGAAATATTTGTTCTGTCCCTTGCCGTAGTCGGTGGTGTCGTGAACGACAACGTATTTCAGGAAACCCTGCTTGGTGAGGAACTCCGCTGCGAGCTTGCCTTCATTGATCATCGTCCCGTTGACGCGATGAATTTCGTGGTAGTCGTTGCCATAGGTGATCTCGGGCAGGATGGCGCCCCACACCACGACCGGCAATCCGAACCGGGCATAGGTATCAACCGTCGCGATGCCTACGGCAGAGCAATAGTGGGTCACACCGGCGATGATGCTACGATCCGATGCGGCCTTGGTTGCGACCTGGATGCCGATATTCGGCTTGCATTCGTCGTCCAAGGTGACGAGCTCGAAAATGTACTTTGCCGATGGGTCGGCGTTTCTCAATTGCACGGCCAACTGCGTGGAATTGCGGCCCCCGATACCGGGAGCTGAATTCCCGCCCGACAATGGTCCAATAAACGCAAGCTTTACGGTCTCCTTGGCCAAGACCGGAACTGTTCCGGTCGCCACCGCGACCAGCGCGCCGCATGTCAGCAGCAACAATTTGTTTATCAGCTTCATTGGCAATGCCCTCCCCTGCTCGGAAAAACTGTATCCATCCCGCACGAGCGAGACAGTGCGAATCTTCGCAAATGGGCGTGCGCAACGGAGCACGAGCAGGTGGACCGGCGATGATCGCCTACAATCGAGACAGATTGCTGCTGCTTTGGGCAACGGGTTGCCTTCGACGAGGCGGATGCGGACGCAAAAAAACACCCCGTTGCAATCGGCAACGGGGTGACTGGGTCGCAGGACATCTGCGACAAGTCGAGGGAGGTAGTCTTCGCAATCACGACAGCCAGGGGCTCATCGCAGACGTCGAATTACTCCATCATACCATCGCCACGGCAAATTCCCGCGGGGTGTTCGTGCAAAGGGTCTTGCACGAACACCTTGATGGCAATTGGCGGCTCATGCGATCTGGCGGCTGGCTGCCGGTGTGTTGCCGAATTCACTGGAAAGGTCGACTGCGACAGTCTTAGGCAGGCAGAGGACATTAACCGCCGCGGTCATCAGTGCGATCGCGATGGGATAGATCAGGCCGGCGTAGATGTTGCCGGTGTAGCTGACGAGCGAGAGGCTGATCAGCGGAACGAAGCCGCCGAATATCCCGGTGCCGATGTGATAGGGAAGCGACAGCGAAGTATATCGCAGCCGCGCCGGAAAGAGCTCGACGAGAAATGCGGCATTCGGCCCGTAGACCAGCGCTACGAAGATGAGTTGCGCCAGGATTAGCGCGGTGACGACCACGTAATTGTGCGCAGCCGTGGCGCTTGCAATCCCCATGTAGATGGGAACGTAGAGCGCGGCGGCGAGCAGCAGGCCGGTGATAATCAGCGGGCGGCGTCCGATGCGGTCTGACAGGGCCCCGCTCACGACGATCAGGGGCGTGCCGAGGGCTAGAGCAACGGCCACGCAGACATTCGCCGTCAGGAAGTCGACCTTGAGAACGCTCTGCAGGAAATACAGCGCATAGAATTGCCCGGTGTACCACACGCATCCCAGACCCGCCGTCGCGCCGAAGAGAGCATAGAGTGCATAACCCAACCCTTGTCTCGTGCCGAAACTTTCGCGAACCGGCGCGCGCGAGACCTTGCCGGCCTGGCGCATCTGCTCGAAAACCGGCGACTCGCTCAGCTTCAGACGAAGATAGATCGAAAACACGACGAGAAGTGCAGACAGCAAGAACGGGATACGCCAGCCCCAAGCACGGAAACCTTCCTCCCCGAGCGATAGCCGACACGCCAGCACGACCAGAATTGCAACGAAGAAGCCCAAGGTGGCTGTGGTCTGGATAAAACTGGTGAAGAAGCCTCGACGGTTTACCGGTGCATGCTCAGCCACATAGATGGCAGCGCCACCGTACTCGCCGCCGATGGCCAAGCCCTGTACCAAGCGAAGCACGACCAACGCGACAGGTGCAGCAAAGCCGATAGTTTCATATGTCGGCAAAAGACCGACCGCGGTGGTTGAAATTCCCATTAAGATAAGTGTCAGCAGAAACGTGTGCTTGCGTCCCAATCGGTCGCCAAGACTGCCGAACAGGATGGCACCGAACGGCCGGATGACGAATCCGGTCGCAAAGGTCGCAACACTGATCAGGACGGCGGCGGTGGGATCATTGGCGGGGTAGAAAAGGGTCGAAAAGAACACGGCAAGGCTTCCATAGAGATAGAAGTCATACCATTCGATAACCGTGCCTGCACTTGAGGCAAGCACCACCGTCCAGATGCTCGGGTTCGGGGCGTCCGCTTTAGGTTCGCTCATCATATCTCTCCATCGGCCTTGTTGGGCACGTGTTTTCCCGGGCGCGTGCGCCGCAGCGCACGCGCCGTTTCCACCCGGCAATATGTAGAAAGTTGCGGACCCGTTAGGCCGCGATAGAATTTCGGGTCGGCGCATAGCGCGCAAGACATGCGCTTGCTTCTGCCGAAATTCGCTTCACCAGCTCACCGGCGGTTGGAATGTCCTTGATGAGACCGATTGCTTCTCCGACCGTGACATTGGCCGTATCGTAGTCGCCGGAGACCCACGCCTTCTCGACGCGCTGCAGCTCGGCTTCTTGCAGTGTGCGCAGCTCGTCTTCCCGGCCATGCCACCTTTCGATGAAGCCGTTCTTCATCAGGCGTCCAGTGTACTCCGAGGGCCAAGCCTTTTTGCGGACAACGTCGTAGACACGTGTCCGGATCGTTTCATCGCCGGTGGCTGCCAGCACCTTTTCCTTGGCGTTGCGATGAATGACCGATTCTTGCGTGGCCCAAAACCGCGATCCGATCAAAGCACCGTCGGCACCTAGCATTAGCGCGGCGGCGAGACCGCGCCCGTCAGCAATGCCTCCGGCGGCAAGAAGGAGAACGCGCGGCGCTCGTTGCGCGATCATATCGGCGACTGCAGGAACGAACGGCATCGTCGAGCGCGCCGTGAGTCCGTGGCCGCCGGCCTCCGTACCCTGTGCGATGATAACGTCCGCGCCGACGTCGATCGCCCGCTGGGCATGCTCGAGCGTATGCGCCTGACAGATCAGGGGGATGCCGGCCTGCTTCACTTTCGGGGCATATGGCGCAGGATCCGAGAACGACAGCATGATCGCTTTCTTGTGCCGCTCCAGAGCGAGATCGAGCAGACCCGGATCGTTCGCCAGCGCCCAGGTGATGAATCCACAGCCGACGTCCGGCCGGCTCACCTTTGCGGACTGTTCTTCGAACCAGGCGCGGTTGGCATAGCCGCCGCCGAGAAGGCCGAGAGCACCTGCCGCGGAAACCGCGGAGGCCAGCTCGCCGCCGGAGGCCGGATCCATCGGCGCCAGCACGATCGGGTGCTCGAGCCCAAAAAATTCGGTCAGTCTCGTCTTGATAGCCATGTCTCTTCCTCTCCTAGGCTTATGCCCGTCTCGGATGCTGGGAAGCTAGATTGGCTGTTGACAACATAAAAGTGATTATTATTGATCAGAGTCATCATTCCGGGAGATGACCACATGGACAGCACGGATCTGAATTTCTTTTCCGCGGTCGCCACGGCCGGCGGAATCGGCCGCGCCGCCCACAATCTCCACACTGTGCAATCGAACGTGACCCAGCGAATTCGAGCGCTGGAGAACCAGCTCGGTGTCCGACTTTTTGATCGGTCCAAGAAAGGCGTTACGCTCACCTCCATGGGCAACAGGCTGCTTCCTTACGCCAAGCGCATCAGCGATCTGTTGGCCGAGGCGCATTGCGCAGTGAAGGACGAGGCGTGGCCGGGCGGGGAGCTGCGCATTGGATCAATGGAGACGACGGCGGCGTTGCGCCTACCACCGTTGCTCACCCATTACGGCATCGCTTATCCCGATGTTGACGTCCAGATCGAGACAGGCCCGACCGCAGCGCTGGTCGACTGCGTATTGTCTCGGAAGCTTGACGGAGCTTTTGTCTCTGCACCGGTCACGCACGGTGAACTGACCTGCACACCGATCGTGGAGGAGGAGCTGGTGCTGATCACGCCGCCGATGGTGACGTCCCCCCAACACCTCGGCAAATTCCTGGCTTCGGGAAGCGGCCGGAAGGTGATCGTGTTTCGTGCCGGTTGCTCCTATCGACAGCGCCTGTCCGAATATCTTGCGCATCGTGGTTTCGTCGACCTGCGCTGGATGGAAATGGGAACGCTCGACGGAATCATCGGTTGTGTGGCGGCTTCGGTCGGGCTGTCATTGGTGCCGCGCGTCGTCGCTGATTCTGCCGAACGACAGGGCTTGATCCACCTGCATTCGCTGCCGAACGGGACCGGCAGGGCCACCACGGTTTTCGTTCACCGCAAGGACGCATTCGTGTCCTCCGCTCTGCGGGCGTTCATGGAATGCGCCGGATCGGGAACGAACCAAACAGCTCCGCCCGAGCAACCGGCAGTGGCGCTCATACAGCCTCGAAAGACGGCCTCGCCGCCTTGACTGATGCCACGATAAAGCGATGCACTTCTGCAACCCGCCGCGTTTCGTGCGTATCGGGATGCGACGTCAACCAGTAATTCCGCACGAAACGAATGTCGGGAAGCAGGCGCTGCAATTCGGGATAGCGCTGGGCCACGTAATCATGAAGGATTCCGACGCCGTGTCCACCACGAACGGCCTCCATCTGCGCAACGACGCTACCGCATTCATAGCGTCGCGACATGAGCCGGCCGAGCACTGAGGCATAGTCCAATGCCCTGCTGTAGACGAAATCCTCGACCTGGGTGACGAACAGGCGGCCGGCAAGATCGGCCTGCGTCCTGATGGGACCCTCGCGCGCGAGATAAGCATCAGCAGCATAGACACTGAGCGTATAGTCGGTGAGTTTGGACAGGATCAGCTTACCCTGCTTGGGCCGGTCCAGCGTGATCGCAACGTCGGCCTCGCGCCTTGACAGGGAGAATGTGCGCGGAAGCGGCACGAGTTGAATGACAAGGCCCGGGTGCTTCGCGGCCAGCGAGCCCAGCCGATCGGCCAGGAAGTAGTTGCCAAGCCCGTCCGGTGCCCCTACGCGCACGGTTCCGGTGAGGGCCTCGGCCGCGCCTCCAATGCTCGATCCCACTTTGAGGAATTCGCTCTCTGCGCGCTCGGCAGCCGCGACGAGCGCCTCGCCCGCCGCCGTCAGCGTGCAGCCTGTAGTGTGTCGTTCGAGCAGTTTGGCATTCAAGCTACTCTCCAGCGCGGTCAGTTGCCGGGCGACCGTTGCATGGTTCAGCCGTAGGCTTTTCGAGGCCTTCAGAATCTGGCCGGCACGCGCCACTTCTAGGAATATCCGAACGCGCTCCCAATCCATTGACTACACTTTCTGCACAACGGAGCCGCGAATTCGGCCGTTGATACCGCATTTTTATGCGCTGCATATCTGGCTCGATCAAGCATCATGTTAGGGAGAGCAGCCAATGCCCGTGACTATTCTGAACTTCATCAATGGCGAGCTGGTGCCGAGCCGCGGCCCTCGCACCGCGCCGGTTTACAATCCCGCGACCGGCGAGCAATCGGCAACGCTCGGACTTGCCACGACGCAAGACGTGCGGTCGGCCGCTGCAGCCGCCCGCAAGGCCTTCCCGGGCTGGGCGAACACACCGCCACTGCGCCGTGCTCGTATTCTCAACCGTTTCCTGCGGATCATGGAGGATCGAATCGATGAACTTGCCCAAGTGATCACCGCCGAACACGGCAAGGTGCTTTCGGACGCGAAGGGCGAGATCCAACGCGGCATGGAGGTGGTGGAGTTCGCGACCGGCGCGCCGCAACTGCTCAAGGGAGAGATCACCGAGAATGTCGGGACCCGTGTCGACAGCCACTCGCTGCGTCAACCGCTCGGGGTGGTCGCTGGCATCACGCCATTCAATTTCCCGGCAATGGTCCCGATGTGGATGTTCCCGGTTGCGCTGGCCTGCGGCAATACGTTTATCCTCAAGCCGTCGGAGCGCGATCCCTCGGCCTCGCTCGTGCTTGCGCAGTGGCTGAAGGAGGCCGGGCTGCCCGACGGCGTGTTCAATGTCGTGCATGGCGACAAGGAAGCGGTGGATGCCATCCTAACGGATCCCAATATCGTGGCGGTCAGCTTCGTCGGCTCGACGCCGATTGCGCGATACATCTATGAGACGGCGACCAGCCACGGCAAGCGCTGCCAGGCGCTGGGCGGCGCCAAGAACCACATGATCGTGATGCCTGACGCCGACATGGACCAGGCCGTCGACGCTCTCATGGGCGCGGCTTATGGCTCCGCCGGCGAGCGCTGCATGGCGATCTCGGTAGCCGTTCCGATCGGCGACACCACCGCCGATCGTCTGATCGAAAAGCTGGCGCCCAAGGTCCGCGCGCTTAACATTGGTCCCGGTACCGACCCCGAGGCCG